>JAACFF010000028.1 GCA_009937635.1 Chloroflexota bacterium | reverse complement strand
TTTGAACACCGGCCAGAGCAAGAGGAGATGACAGTGGCTGTGGCCCAGGCCTTCAATGATGGCGATCACGTGCTGATTGAGGCGGGCACGGGTACGGGAAAGAGCATAGGCTATTTGCTGCCGGCCGCTTTCTGGGCTGTAGAAAACGGCCGTCGCGTGGTCATCTCGACCAATACCATCAATTTGCAGGATCAGCTCATCCACAAGGATATTCCCGAATTACAAAAAAGTTTGCCTTTTGAGCTGCGTGCGGCGGTGCGTAAGGGGCGCAGCAACTATCTGTGCACGCGCTTGTTCCAGCAACTGCGCCGCAGCGGCCCCAGCAGCGCGGACGAGATGGCGCTTTATGCGCGCATTTTGCTCTGGCTGACAAAAACGGAAACCGGCGACGTCGCGGAACTGCCCTTACGAACGCCAGGAGAGCGGTTGGCCTGGTCGCGCCTAAACGGCGAAAACGCGGTTTGTACCCTGGAACAGTGTGCGACGGAAAGATGCCCGCTGAGCCTGGCGCGCCAGCGCGCTGAACAGGCGCATATCGTGATCGTAAACCACGCCTTGCTGCTGTCTGACGTAGCCAACGAGAACCACGTCCTACCGTCGTTTGTCGACTTGATCATCGACGAGGCGCATCATTTAGAATCGGCCGTGACCAATGGCTTGAGCTTTCGCGCTGACAGACGATTTCTGGAGACGGTGCTGGAAGAAATCTCCAAGCCGCGCGCCGGTTTGCTTGCCGATGTACAGAAACGGCTCAGCGCCGTTCTGCCAGAGCATGTCAGCAGCGAACTGGATGAATTTGCCGGGCGCATGCGTCGTGAAGCCAAGGCGGCGGTGCTGCGACTGGATGAGTTCTTCGCAACCGTTGAATTCTTTTTACGCGATCAAGTTCATGCCCGCAGCCAATTCGCCCAACAGATACGCATGACGCCATCTGTTCGTATACAACCAGGCTATGATGAGATTGAGATCGGTTGGGAAAACTTGAACAATCATTTGAAAGCCATTGGCAAGGACTTTGATCGGCTGGCCGGGGCGTTAGCAGAGGTCGCCGAGCATCATGATATTGAGGATGAGGAGGAGATGCGGGCTGCGCTGCTGACCAACGGCCGCGCCCTGGAAGAGACGCGCAAGAATTTGGATCAGATCATATCCGATCCCCAAGATAGCATGATCTATTGGGTAGAGATATTCAAAGATCGGGTTTCGCTGCATGCCGCACCGCTGCATATTGGCCCGCTGGTGGAACGACACATCTTCGGCGAGAAGGAAACTGTTGTCCTGACATCGGCGACCTTGCGCACGGCCGATCCCAACAGTTATGGCGAGCCAGATTTCTATTACTTGCGTGAGCGGATTCATGCGAACGATGCCAACGAATTGGCTGTCGGTTCTCCTTTTGATTACAAGAATTCCACGCTTCTATACTTGCCAACTGACATTCCCGAACCTAACCAGCCTGGCTACCAAATCAGCGTTGAACAAGCCATCCTCAGTGTAGCTAATGCGCTGGGCGGGCGCACGCTGGTCTTGTTTACATCATACGCTCAATTACGGCAGACGGCGCAGGCGATTGAAGGATCGTTGGCCGCATCTGATATCTCTCTGCTGGCCCAACTTCCTGGCTCTTCGCGCCAGCAATTGCTGGCTCAGTTCAAGCAACCGGACAGCCGCGCGGTGCTATTGGGAACACGTTCATTTTGGGAAGGGGTGGATGTGCCAGGTCCCGCTTTGCAGGGGCTCTTGATCGTAAAATTGCCCTTTGATGTACCTTCCGATCCCGTTTTTGCAGCGCGTTCTGAAGCTTTCGACAGCCCCTTTTTTGAGTATTCGATCCCGGAAGCTGTGCTGCGTTTTCGCCAGGGATTCGGCCGTCTCATACGACGCACGAGCGACGAAGGCGTCGTAGTGGTGCTGGACAAACGCGTATTGACCAAACGATATGGCCAGAGCTTCTTGGAGGCTTTGCCCGAATGCACGGTGCTGCGGCAACGCGCCAGTCGTTTGGGCGAACTTACGCTGCGTTGGATGGAGCGAGACAAAAACGGCCAACAGTAAACAGAAAACGGTTAACAATCAACAGGCTTGACAACTCACCCTTTGACAATTAGGAACCGGGTAGGGTTCCTACGACGTTGAAGGTATCTAGCACGTGATCGAGGGCGTCCAGGTCGGCTGAGGTGACGGCCTGGCCCAGGATGATCACACCATAGGATCCATCTTCAGGTTCGGCGGCCAGCACAATCACGGCGTCTCCAGTGCCCAAACAATCTACATACAGATCATAAACTCCTACATATACCGGATCTTCGTAATCAGAACGGCCGTCATAGTTACAGTCTTCCGTAAAATCAAAGGTATCAGCCAGTTCGTTCATGTCGCTGCCGGCCAGTCCTTCTGAGGCCAGCAAGAGCACACCAGGCGTGTCGTAGGTATCGTACAAGCCTTCCAGGCTGCTGGAAGCGGCCAGCGAAGCGCCGAGGATTTCTCCCTCGTCTTCCCAGGGCGCGCCATCGGTGTCGGCCCATTCTACCGGCACTTCCATGTAGACAGAGTCGGCGTCATCATAGATCCCGACATAATTTTCATAGGACGTGTCAGTTCCGTCGCCCTCACTCCCGGCCGGTTCTTCGATCTGTTGTGCGAAGGAGAAAGCGTGTTCCAGAGGACGGCCGTTAAGCTGTCCCTCCATCACTTCTTGTGTATCAAAACGCAAAACCTCAACAGTTAAGGTGTCGTCTGGATTGTGGCTGCGCAGAATGTCGCAATAGTCAGCCATAGAGCCATCAGTAGCAAGCAGTAAACCTTCTATCTTGGTGATAATATCGCCCCCCTTAATGCCAGCCTGATCGGCCGGTGAACCTGACTCGACGGAGGAGACCCAGATGCCGGACAGACCCTCGCCATCGTTAACGGCGCTGCCGTTGACACCGATAGAGTGCACGTTCTGTTCCTGGCGTAATTGCTCCACGATATCTTGCGCGACATTGAAGCTGATGCCAAAGGCCTGGCGCGTGTCGTTGCGGCCGGCGTAGTGAACGGCGATAACACGGCCGTTTTCGTCGACGACGGCACCTCCGGAATTGCCAGGGTTGGTGTTAGCGTCGTACTCAATGACGTGTTCGACGGAGGACCATGGAGTTTCCCCAAAAGCCTGTTGTTTAGAAACGATGCCACGTGTCAGGGTGTATTCCGGATCGCCCAGGGGAAAGCCGGCGACATAGATATCCAAACCCACTTTGGCGTCGCCATCAAACCAGTCCAGAAAAGGATACCCTTCTCCGTCAATATCAATGACAGCAAGATCGGAGCATTCGGAGACGGCTAGAATCTTGGCATTGCGGGGTTCGCCTTCTCCTCCTACCCAAACCTTCAGAAATGCGGCCCCGGTGACCACATGGTTATTGGTCACGGCGACTCCGGATTCGTCAATGATGAAACCGGAACCACGACCGGCGCTGTTCAATTGCAAACCCTCGGCCGGATCTACGAAACTTCCCTGGGCTTCGATTTGTACAATCGCACTCTGGACGTCCTGAAAGGAGGTTACAGCCCCGGAAGATGGTTCCGGCTCCGATGTAGGCTCGGCAGTGGGCTGTTCCTCAGGCGCTGGTTCCTGTAACGGTTCGTCAGAACCATCTGGAGGTGGGAGCTCTTCGACGACAGGCTCTTCTCCTCCCCCGCAGGCTGCTGTCAACAAGACAAGAACAACAATAAGATTCATCAATAAAAATGGACCAGAACGATGCCTCATGATATTCACTCCTAGTTGCCAATTGCGTAACAGCTATTGCCGTAGCGCTTCCAGGTAGGGAAAGCTCAACAGTCTTGCCAGCTCAAACTAGAAAACAAGAGTCATTGTGACAAGTGCTTTCGCGTCCCAAGAACACAGAGAGTATAACCGATCTGACGAGCTACAATCAAGCAAGGGTGCTTGTGGTACAATACGCGCATGACGATTCGTGTTTTATCAGAGCAGCTCTCGTCGCAGATCGCGGCGGGTGAAGTGGTCGAGCGGCCATCCTCCGTTGTAAAAGAATTGGTTGAAAACGCTTTAGATGCTGGGGCAACGACGATAAACGTCGAGGTGCGCGGCGGCGGGCGGGAGCTGATTCAGGTGGCCGATAACGGGGAAGGAATCACAGCCGATGATATTGAAACGGCGTTCTTGCGCCACGCCACCTCAAAGTTGAAGACGGTGGACGATCTGGAGCTTATCCGCACGCTAGGTTTCCGGGGCGAAGCCCTGTCGTCTATCGCGGCGGTCAGCCGTCTAACGATTGTCAGCCGCAGTGAGAGGGCGCAGGCGGGTACCCGCCTGGTGCTGGAAGGAGGGCAGAAAAGCGACCGTGAAACGGTTGGCGCCCCACAGGGCACGGTCATTGCCGTCGAGAACTTGTTTTATAATGTGCCGGCGCGACTGAAGTTTCTCAAGAGTGTAACGACGGAAAAGCGGCTGATTGACGAGTTCGTGACGCGTTATGCAATGGCTTACCCGCACGTACGTTTCCGCTTGACACATGATAACCGGATCGGTTTCCAGACAACAGGGAATGGCAATGTTCAGGATGTGCTGCTTGCTGTCTACGGTCCTGACGCGACAAGGCAGTTGCTGGAAATCGGCGCTGCAGAGCAAGGAGATCGCGTTGAGCAGCCAGTGCAAGATTCCAGGGTGGCTATTGAGGTAACTGGTTATATCGGACCACCCAACCTGAATTGGGCCAATCGCAGCAGGATCACGCTATTCGTAAACGGCCGTTGGATCAAGGATAAAAGCCTGACGTATGCGGTCATACAGGCCTACCATACTTTACTGCCAGCCGGTCGTTACCCACTCGGTATTATCTTCATAAGCTTACCTCCGGAACAGGTAGATGTTAATGTACACCCGGCCAAGACTGAAGTGCGCTTTCGTCGTAGCAATGAGGTTTTTGGCGCCGTGCAACGGACCGTACGGGGAACGCTTATCGCCCAAAGCCCCGTCCGATCATTGGGAGCATGGACGGTTACGGGGGAAAGTGGAACAATTCCGGCGGATTGGATGGGCTCGCTGAGCCAGCAGGCTTTTGACCGGCACGAAAATAATGCACAAGGCGAATTGCAACTTGACTGGTCGCGCCGCTTTGCGCCGGCAGATCAAGTAGTAGGGGAAGAGGAAAAGAGCGCGTCGCCTGAGGCTCCCCTGATGGAGAACGAGCGCCTGCCAATTATGCGCGTTGTTGGCCAGGTAGGTGCAGCCTATATCATCACCGAAGGGCCGGACGGCCTCTATTTGATAGACCAACATGCAGCTCATGAACGTATCTTGTATGAACAGTTCATGGCACAATGGGAGCAGAAAGACGTGGTCTCTCAGGGCCTGATGGCGGGATCGGCCGTGCATTTTCCACCCTCTCAGGCTACCTTGCTGGAAGAAAAGCTTGATACGCTGGACGGCTTAGGGTTTAAGGTCGAGCCATTTGGCCCCAATGCATTCATGGTGCGCGCTATTCCGGCTATCGTCTCCAATACGGATCCGGCCAGAGCCCTCCAGGTTGTTGTGGAGGATTTGGAAAGAGGTGATGCTCCCCTACAAGAGAGCATTGAGGACAGGATCGTTTTACGCGTTTGCAAATCGGCGGCGATAAAGGCTGGGAAAACACTTTCACAGAGCGAGATGGAGGCGTTGGTGCAGCAACTGGAAGCGTGCCGTAATCCACACACTTGCCCTCATGGACGTCCGACGTTGATTCACCTTTCAGTGGCGCAACTGGCACGCCAATTCGGCCGTACTTGATGATCTACATTTAGTTGCCGAAAACCTCAGAGGTCTAGGTGGAGAGATTGCCGGGGTGAACGTATCAAGACCTTTGAGGATATGTTTGAAAACTTTATGTAGTTAACGAAGGGATGTAACAGAGGAAGAAAAAGAGCTCCCCGTCTAAGTTATGGGAAGCGCTTCCATGGTTTGCTCTGCCCCAAAGCATGGATATAATCCGCTTAATTGATTGCGGATTTGGTTCAGGTGCCGAAGGTGGGAATCGAACCCACACTCCCGAGGGAACACGAGTTTGAGTCGTGCGCGTCTGCCAGTTCCGCCACTTCGGCAAGGGGCCTCAAATGGACCGGGAACGGAGTATAAAACAAGGTCAAAGTTCTGTCAAAAATGGATGAGGTAGCCCTAATTCAAGAGGCGAAAAAGGGGGATGTCAACGCTTATAACCGCCTTGTCCTCCACTACCAACAAGCGGCTTATAATGTCGCTTACCGCATTATGGGCGAACCGCAAGCGGCTGAAGATGCGACGCAAGAGGCGTTTATTTCAGCCTACAAGGCCCTCAATCGATTCCGTGGCGGCAGTTTTAAGTCGTGGCTGATGCGCATAACAACGAACGCCTGCTACGATGAGTTGCGCCGGCGCAAACGGCGTCCCCAATCCTCGCTCGATCAGCTTACGCAAGATAATGAATCCTTCTCCTTCTTGCGCAGCCCGGGAGTAGGCCCTGAGGAGCAGCAACAGATTCTGGAACTTATGCAGGCGGTTGAACACTGTTTGCAAACATTGCCCGATGACCAGCGTATTACGGCCGTTCTCCGCGATGTAGAGGGGTACGATTACAAAGAAATTGCGGAAATCACCCGTGTCTCTCTAGGAACGGTCAAGTCTCGTATGAGCCGCGCGCGAACTAAACTACGCGAATGCTTGCAAGGTTTCAAGGAACTTTTACCGCTTAGCTATCGTCTAAGCAGTAGCACGTAAGATCCGCGCTGACGGTTGGGCCATTTCCAAAAACGGCTCATTCTGGATGCGACAGAAGTGATTCTATCTAGCTATGTTGGACTTTTTGCGAAATCTGAGGAAATCGGAAGAGGAGAAACGACAGGAAGCTTTAAATGCTTACCTGGACGATACGCTCACGTCTGATCAGCGGCAGCAGCTAGAAGAGATCCTGGAGCAAGATGCCGGCCAACAAGCGCAACTGGATCAGATGCGGCTCTTGCAGCAGCAGATGCGCCAATTGCCGCGCCGCCGCGTACCGCGCAATTTCACTTTGAATCCTGCACTGTACGGCCGTCCCCGTAGAGATCCGTTGGTTCAAGCATACCCGGTCCTCCGTACGGCGACAGCGCTGGCGGCTTTCTTTTTTATATTTGCACTGGCGGCCAACTTATTTATCGGCGGCGCGCCCGGCATGACATCCAGCGCGGAACCTGTCGCTATGCAGGCCGTTCCTGAGGCGGCAGCGGATATAGAAGCCGCCGTAGAGGAGGAGATTGCCGTGGCAGCAGAGGAAGAAGTGATTGTGACCGAAGCTGAATCCGTAGATCGAGCAGCAGAAGCGGCTCCGGTGGAAGAAGAAGCTGTGGAAGCAACCGCCGGAGATGCATTGCTTCCTGAAAAGAGCACGGCCGTTCCGGAGATGGAACGGGCGTTAGAGGCGGCGGACTCTGCGGCAGCGGAAATGCCCATGGAAGCTCAGGAGGCGCCTCTGTTCGAAAGTGCGGGAGTGACACCAGAACCACCTATGACGGACGCTGCCGAAGCGGGTGCGCTACAGGCCGAACCAACCATGGCGCCCGCAGCCACAGAAGTGATGGCTGACGAGCTGGCCGAACTGGCCCCCGCACCTGCGACGGTCGCGGCCACCATCGAGGTTCAACTGGTTGCGCCGGCACCTGCCACGGAATTGAGAGATGAGATCGAAAGGAGCAAAGACGGAGAACAGAGCCAGCCAGGCGTGGCATCCTTCTTGAGCAGCAGTTTAGGAGTAATTGTGTTACTCCTGGGGGTTGTTTTTGTCGTTTTGATTTCCTTGACGCTTCTGGCGCGTCGACGTCTATGAAGAAGTAGCAGGCGCGGGAAAAAGATCTGACCTTTTCTTGCTTTCTCTATCCAAGTTGCCAACTTTCCAAAAGCTGGCAACTTTTTGTTGATGCTGATGATACATAATCACTCACTTACTTCACCCAACAGCGCTCCTGAGGAAATTGCTTATTGCCCCCTTTGTGGCCATGCTCTGAATACACGCATGGTTTCTGACAAGCCACGCCGGGTGTGCCCGGATTGCGGTTATATCCACTTTACCGATCCCAAGGTAGGTGTGGGCGTTTTGGTGGCAAGACGTGGAGAAGTGTTGTTGGTACGGCGAGCCATGGAGCCGGAACGGGGCAAATGGAGTATCCCCGCAGGCTATCTGGATCGTGGCGAGGACCCCAAGGAAACGGCCGTGCGTGAGACGCTGGAGGAAACGGGTCTTGAGGTGGTCATCGAAGGGCTGGTCGATGTCTACTATAATCCGCCACAGCAAGGTGGCGCGTCCGTTTTTATTCTTTACCGGGGGCGCTTGGCCGGTGGGAAAGCACAGGCAGGGGATGACGCCGACGCCGTTGGATTTTTTGGTCCCGATGAACTGCCTGAATTGGCTTTCGCCAGCACCCAGGCTGCTATCCGTCTATTGTAGTGATCCTCTTTACAGTTATCGATATCCGAAGTGTCAAAAGATGTAACTAGAACATCTTGTGCACACGAAGAGTGGACCAATCTCCAAGTAGTGGCTGCAATGCGCTTATTTCTGAAGATTGGGCCAGTCTGTTGACAACTTGTTGTTGCACCCTGCACCGGACAAGTTTATGAGACTCGACCTATGCTTACACTTTATAGCTGGAATGTAAACGGTCTGCGAGCGGCACAACGCAAAGGATTTCTGAATTGGCTCGATGAAACCCAGCCAGACATCCTGGGCATTCAAGAGACAAAATGTCACCCGGATCAATTGGACGCGAATTTGCGCCAGCCAGCGGGTTATACGACCTATTGGGCCTGGGCGGAGAAAAAAGGATACAGTGGCGTGGCCTTGTACAGCAAGAAAGAGCCCAAGTCGGTGCAGATTGGCCTGGACATTGTCGACTATGATCGCGAAGGGCGAACGATTGTGGCTGACTATGGGGATTTTGTGTTGATCAATTCCTATTTTCCCAACGGAGGTCGCGATCATAAACGTGTACCATTTAAGATGGCGTACAATACTGATTTCTTGACCTATTGCAATGATTTGCGCGCATCCGGGCGACCGGTCATTTTCTGTGGTGACATCAATACGGCGCATAAAGAAATTGATTTAGCACGGCCGCGACAAAACCAGAAGACCACGGGTTTTCTGCCGCAAGAGCGAGCCTGGATTGATGAGGTTGTGTCACAGGGGTACGTAGACAGTTTTCGCCTGCTTTATCCGGAGCACGAAGGGGCGTATTCGTGGTGGAGCTATATCGGTGGGGCGCGGAGCAGGAATGTGGGCTGGCGCCTGGACTACTTCTTTGCTAGCGACGATCTGCAATCGCGCATTGCCGGCGCAGCCATCCATGCTGACGTTTTGGGCTCGGATCATTGCCCGGTCAGTATGAAGTTAAGTGAAAGCAACCCGGTTTTTAAAATAAGATGACCACTTCTCTCTAGGTGAAAAACCGGGCTTCAATAATGATGAACGTTGATCCACTCAAAAAGGCTCTTCGGTTGATGAAGCTCAAGGAGCCGGATTCCCCAAAATATCCTCACGCTTCCATAGTAGTGTAACGCCTTCGTTGCGGACTTCAGCCAACAACTGTGTAGCAATGTCGGCAAGCGTTTGGCCCGTCTCTGGGTGACGTTTGTCAGGCGCTATTTCGGCTACAGGTACGGCAACGTGGGCGAAGTGCAACAAGTCAGGGTCAGGAATATGACGGACTTGCCCATCATCGGGCGTGTAATCGATAATTTCCTCGTTGTAAAGGATGATGTCCACATCAATAGTCCGCGGGGCATTCTTATCCGCTTGTCGCTGGCGGCGGAGTTCAATTTCAATAGGTTGGATAATCTGTTGCTTAATCTGAACAGGATCCAGATCAGTCTCGATTAGCGCCGCCAGATTGAAGAAATTTGGCTGCTCCTTCAGACCCATGGGAACAGATTCGTATACGGACGATAATGAAATGACCCGAGCCATAGCGTGCAACAGCGTTATGGCCGCCGGCAGGTTGTCTTCTTTGGCGATGTTGGAGCCGAGCAGGAGGAATACGCGGTTCATACCAAGTGGGTACGGGCCAAATCGGAATCGTTACTGTTTCGAGTAATCTTTTTGTGTACGCTCAATCTCGATTCCTACTGACTTAGCAAAGCGCAAGGCTCCTGGCTTTTCCACGCGCACACGTACCTGCTTAACAGGAAAATCTGTAAGAATTAGCCGGGCAATGTCGCTGACTAACTTTTCGACTAAAAAATCAGATGATTGTTCGACATGCTCTATGACGCGCTTGGTGATGGCTTTGTAATTTAGCGCATCGGCGATGTCGTCCGACTGCGCAGCCTGGCGAGTGTTGGCCAACAGAACTATGTTAATCAGAATATCCTGCTTCTTGGTGCGCTCATCGGGATTGATGCCGATGATAGAGCGAACCAGTAAGTCTTTTATGATGATCTTATCCATAACATTTACTCAAGATTCTCGGGCTGTTCCTCGACTATGCGAATTTGCTCTTCGATCCATTGTGCGACATCAATGACGACACGCTCCTGGTGAATGTCGTTATGACCCTCGTGAAGGCCGCCTTTGTACGAGATATACCGTTTATTGGAAGAGGGGACTTCTTCATAGAAGCGGCGGCTGGCTTCAGGATTGGTTAGAGGATCGGCCGTGCCGTGAAAGATGAGAAGCGGCGGTTGAAAACTCGCCGCATTGGCATTTGTTTCAGCGACGATTGCTGCCACTTCTGTCGAAAGCCTGGCCGTTCCTTTGCCATGGACCAGGGGATCCTCCTCGTATGCCTGTACAACTTGCGCTTTGCGTGACAGCCCACTTGTGTCAAGGCCGGCATCCATACTGAAGGTAGGCCATACCCTTGAGCATAATCGGCCAATTGTGGCCACTATGGGCGAAACAGGCGGATCGCTTAGGTGCGGTGCTGATGCAATGACACCACGCATAGTATTTGGATGATGAAGGCCAAAATCTAGCACGATCAATCCACCCATACTGTGGCCCATCAGAAACAGGGGGATATCCGGTTCTTGATCGGCCACCAAATGCATAAAAGTAAGCAGATCATCACGAAATTGGTTAAAAGAATCGATATGGCCGCGCTGTCCAGGGGAACGGCCGTGGCCCCGCTGATCATAACCATACAAGGCCATCCCACGAGGTACTAGACCTTTGACGATGTTCATATAGCGTCCACTATGATCGCTAAAGCCGTGAACGATTACCAATGCCGCCTGGGTCGTTTCCTGTGGACGCCAACATTGGTAGACTAACTGCGTGTCGCCTGTGCAGGTGAACTGGTCCTCTTTGTGTAACATTTGCATTAATCTCCTGTGCGCAGGGCTGCCCTTCCGGTCAATTCATAGTCAGCCATCGATCTTCTTGCCAGACAGTGTGTCCTTTGAATTTACCATGCTAATGAACTCGGATAATGTTGTTGTGTTTCGCATTCGCAGGCGAGTCCACTCAAAACGATCGTCATACCCATGCCACTTACCGCCGGCTGTTGTGACAGCTCCCCAGAAGTCCAAGTCTTGGACCACTTCCAAGGTTGTTTCGTCATAACGCCCGCCTGGATAACAAAAATAACGAGGCTTTTGGCCAATGTGCGTGGCGATTGATTCCTGGGAGCCGAGGACTTCGTAAATGATGTAATCAGGTTCGCGGCCGCTCAAATCGGCATGGGTTTTGGAATGAGGTTCAATGCGCATTCCGGCATCTGCCATCTCTTTAGCCATGGTCCAGGACAAGTAGTTCTCAAGTTCCTTGTCAATAAACTCAGTAACGACAAAAAAGGTCGCCTTCATGCCAAACTCTTGTAAGATGGGGAATGCGTTTTCGTAATTATCGCGATAGCCATCGTCCATCGTAATAATGACTGGTTTCTCCGGTAGTTCTCGTTTGTTTGTAATGGCGAGGGAAAGATCATATAAATCAACGGTCTCAAAGCCATTGTCGGCCAAATAATTCATCTGTTCCCTAAAAGCGTCTGGGCTGACCGAAAGATCGCTGCGGTATTTATCCGCATCCTCCGGCGGTATACTGATGTAATGGTACATCAATATCGGTACCTTAAGCGTCCAACTATAAACCCCCACGGGTGTAGGCAATGGTGGAGGCTTTGTCACAGCAATCTGTGCAACCAGCGGTTGTGCCGTTACAAATTCAGGTGAAGGTGATGCCATCGCCGGTTCTTGCGAAGCTGTTGCCGTGGGAACTGGCGTCAGCGATGGGATCAGTGTGGGAACAATGGTGTTCGTCGGAGTATGGAAATTGGCCTGTTTCGTACCGCGTGGGCCATCTTCGGTTGATACGACAACGATATCTGCCGGTAAGGATCTATCAATGGCAGCCACATTTTCTAGTGGAGTTTCTTGGACGTTGCTTGAATTGGCGATGACCGCCCCTGCGACAGCCAGCAACAGCAGAAGCAGAAGCAGCGAGCCGGCCAACGATGCCAGTCGATTTCGCTGCTGCATGGATGGTTTTTCTTGACCAGGATCTGACTCAGCCATGATTGCTGAGAATAGCGCGCGCCTCCAGACGCGTCAAGCTTATTAATCACCTTGTTTGGACATTGGCAGCAGGGGCTTCTTTACCATCTTCGCCCTGGTTCTGATATACTGCGAGGGACCATTATTCTCCCTCGGCGCATTTGGCGACGGCCGAACACGCCAGAGGAAATTTATGAGCAAGACGAAGAACGATTCGCGAGAAGAGTCGCTCCTAATTGAGCGCGCTAAAACAGATAAGGAAGCGTTCGGCCAGTTGTACGAGCGGTATGTTGATCGTATCTATAACTATGTCTACTATCGAACCGGAAATGCCGCGGACGCGGAAGATTTGACTGCGCGGATTTTTGAAAGAGCGATCAAGCATATCGGCAATTATCAGGATCAAGGTGTGCCATTTTCTGCGTGGCTCTACCGCATTGCTCATAACCTGGTAGCCAATTGGCATCGTGACCGCAGTCGGCGAAAGATCGTATCGATTGATGACGTTTCACAATGGGTGGTGACCGATCATGGTCCGGAGTTCGCCACGCAACTGATGCAGGACAAAGAGGCATTGTTGGAATCAATTGGCCGCCTACCGGCTGATCGCCAGGAACTCCTTACCCTGAAGTTCGTGGAACGCTTGTCCAATGCGGAAATCGGCGACATTATGGGGCGCAGCGAAGGAGCTATCAAGTCGCTTTATCACCGTACACTGCTTTCTTTACGGGACGATATGGTAGGCCCCGACAACGAGCACCCTTCAAAACAACGCCCATTTTTCGCCAGGAGATTCGGCCGTCAGTAGGATGTGAGTCCGTCGTATTACGTACAAATAATAAGCGCAAGATACACGATGATTGAGGGAAAAGGCCTCCGGACTTTTCTTGTAGCATCGAAACAATGTGCTAAAATATGCACGATTCGGCTCAATCAACCAGCAAGGAAGTGGAGAAAAACTCTTGAGCAGAAGTGAATCTTGGAAAGTATGGGTAACAATTTTCGCCATCTTGCTTTTTTTTGGCTTCGTGGCGGCAATTTGGCCGCTCACCGCCAGCTTAAGCGGTGGCTCTTCAGGCGGCGTCGCTTTTGAACCTGAAACTATCGTCATTACTATTCCGCCACTCCCTGGTCTTGAAGGGGGAGAGATCATTACTTTAAACAGTTTTGTGGCGTTTGCCATTATTGCTGTCTTGGTAATTGGGGCGGTGATAGTGGTTGGGTTAATCATAGCCTTGCTAAACCTCCTGCTCTCCAAACAGACAACAAAGGTCACGCATAGCGAAAAATACCAAGAGGGAAACGCTGCATTACAGCAACGTGATAAAGAGAGGCTCGGGCAACAACAAGAGAACCGGGCTGCCGCAACCACGCAGCAACATGACTATTCACGTTGGGCCGTGGTTGCTACTTCATTGGCTATCTTGATGTTTGCCGTGTTTACGGGTTATTTGGTTGCCGGCGCTCTGTTCCCCGCCGGGCAAATAATGGAATCAGACCAGTTGGTCAACATCACGGCTATTATCGTTGGCGCGTTCTTCCTGATAACGTTTCTCATTTTGTTGTTGCGTATGAACCCAAGGCGTCTGGCGGCCGTCAATGAAACGGACGGTGAAGGGATTCCATGGGATACGATTGTGATAATCTTGCTGGGCGTCCTGGTGCTTGGGTTGGGTATTGGCCTCGTTGTCTTCTTGAATAGACCCATCTAATTCACCCATAACAGGCTTGGAGTCAAATTCTTCATCAGGCGACGCATCTTGTAGGGGAAGAGGCGTGCCCCAAGGCTGGTTTTTGGCAATTGTTGCAACGTACCCGGATGGTGTGAAACCCTGATCAAGAGGAAGAATATTATTTGCAGCATTTACACAGAGCAAAATGTTGGTATCAACAGAGGTTAACCTGACAAACTGAAGGGGATGGTCAGGACACAGAGATCCCGGGCATTTGCTAGAAGGGAGTTGGCAAAAGCGAATGGGTAGGAAAAGAAGATGAAAAAGGCAAAGCATTTTATTGTTGTTTTTGTGCTGACAGTCATTGCGACCCTGATCATGCGGTGGTTGTTGAATTTTATATTTGCTCAGCCCGTTGCGGCGAGTGCAGAGGCGATTCCTATTGGCGTCTTGACCAACGCTCATTATTGGATGATCTCCCTGCTATTCTCCTTGATTATGGTCTTGATGCTTTATTCGGTTGTTGTTTTTAAGCGACAACCAGGTGATGAGGAAGACGGCCCGCACATTCATGGCAATACAGCATTAGAGATTGGATGGACAATTGTCCCCCTATTTATCGTGGTTGGTTTTGGAATATGGGGCTCGGTAATGTTGATCGATCTCACGAAACCGAATCCGGGCGAAATGAACATTGACGTGGTTGCCCAACAATGGTCCTGGAGCTTTAAATATCCAGAGCAAGGAGATTTCACCTCGTCGGAGCTGGTTTTGCCTGTTGATCAACCGATCGTACTTAACATGCGTTCGCAAGACGTGATTCATAACTTCTGGGTTGTGGAATTCCGCGTTAAGCAGGATGTTGTGCCTGGTCAAACGACGGTATTACGTATAACACCGATAGAAGAAGGTGAATATGTGCTCAGATGCGCTGAGATTTGCGGGCTTGAACATTCGCAAATGCTCGCCCCGGTTCGTGTCGTCTCTCAAGGCGATTTTGATACATGGGTAGAAGAAAAGTCTGCTGCGCCAAAGTATGCCGAGATGACCCCAGAAGAACGTGGGGCAATCTGGCATGGGGCGGAAGGCTTTGGATGTATTGGATGCCATAGTGTGGACGGAACACCAGGCGCGGGTCCGACGTGGCTTGGCATATACGGCCGTGAAGAATTGCTCGATGATGGCACCAGTGTAATGGTTCTCGAGGATTACATTCGAAAATCAATCCTGCTTCCAAATGAAGAAATCGTAGACGGTTACCAGCCCAACCTGATGCCGCAAACTTATGAAGATTTGTTCGCGGAGAGGCAAGCTGAGATTTTGGCCAATGAAGGCGTAGAAATTGATATTATAGCTGACCTGATTGCGTTCATGCAGACATTGGAAGAGTAAGGATTGGGATACCAATCCGCCCCTTTAAGGCAGTGGCTTGAAGGAGAGGGAATATGCAGTTCATTTTGAAAATTGTGAGGTCAAAAGGCTTTGATGCATTGATGGCCGCCATTTTTGGGGCGATCATCGGCGTCATTGTTGCCGGAATTCTGTTTGGTCTGTATAGACTTGTTGTTGTGAATGCTTTGGCCTTGGTGACCCCATCATTTGTTGGAAATGTGGTCTTACCGGCGATTGGCTTGTTGGTGATCCTTGGACATGCGGCAGTCGGATTTGGTGCCGGTTTGGGCATGTTCCGGCGGAGCAGCTTAGGACGATTCCTTTACTATGGCTCGTCTACGTCTATCGTGCGGGGCTTGTTTGGACAGATCACTTTGACGCTCATAGGCATGGGCCTGTTTAATCTGTTTCTTTTGGCAAAAGGTGAAGCAACCACATTTCTAAACGAACCAAGCCTCGTTTTTGGGGCCATTATCGGTGTACTTGGATTTGCGTTGGGATCGGGGGCGCTAACAGATTGGATACTGTGGATTGGCGGTCACAGCACACCACTACGACATGGCCCACCTCCGGGCAAGCCGGAGTGGTTCCGCTACTTTACCCCTGATGTCAATCACAAGGTGATTGGGATTCAGTATGGCGTGGCCAGTATCTTGGTGCTCTTGATTGGCGGTCTTTTTGCCCTCATATTCAGGATCGAATTGTCGCAGCCGGGCATGCAATGGCTGACCTTCGACCAATACAATACATTGTTTAGTGCGCATGGGATTGTGATGATCGCCAGCATGCTCTTGGGTGTTGGCGCCATGGTCAACTACCTGGTGCCACTGATGATAGGCGCTTCAGACATGGCATTTCCACGCTTAAACGCCTTCAGTTTTTGGATTGCTATTCCTTCAGTAACGCTCATTTTGGGCGGTATGGCTTTAGGTGGATGGGATACCGGATGGGTTGGTTATCCAACGCTCAGCCTGTTTACACCTCATATTGGTGTCTTGCTTTTCTTGATGGGTTTCTGGATTAATGGCTTCTCGTCCATATCCGGGGCGATTAATCTGCTGGTCACTTCGGCTACCATGCGTGCCAAGGGCATGACTTTATTCCGTATGCCGATTTTTGTGTGGGGCGCTATAGCGACAGCTCTGATCCAATTTACAGCCACGCAAACGGTTGGTATGGCTTTGACTATGACGGTGCTTGAACGGGCCTATGGCTTGACCTTTTTCAACCCTGCTCAAGGTGGAGACCCCATCCTTTACCAACACTTATTCTGGTTCTACTCCCATCCCGTTGTCTATCTCTTCGTCTTGCCTGGTCTGGGTGTTATTAGCGAACTGCTGCCTGTCTTTGCACGAAAGCCGTTGTTTGGCTACCGCTGGGTAGCCATGTCGAGTTTGGCAATCGCTTTTGTCGGTTTCCTGGTGTGGGCCCACCACATGTTTGTGGCGGGGATGGATGATGCGCTACGCATTCCATTTATGATGGCGACGATGCTGGTAGCCGTGCCTACCGGTGTGAAATTCTTCAGTTGGGTAGCCACGATTTGGGGCGGAAAGTTATCTTTTGAGACCCCGATGCTTTTCGTTCTCGGTGCGATTTCCGTCTTCTTAATCGGCGGCGTTACGGGTCCGATTTTGGGCACTGTTCCTACAGACATGCAGCTTCATGATAGTTACTGGGTGGTTGGTCATTTCCATGCCACGATGTTTGGTGGTTTTGTCTTCCCCTTCTTTGCTGCGCTTTACTATTGGTATCCGAAGATCACGGGACATATGTATAATGAGCGATTGGGCAAGATACACTTCTGGCTGATGGTTCCGGGCTTCTGGGTAATGAGTTTCGGGCAAATGAGTATAGGCATTTCCGGTATGCGTCGCCGCATCGCGGATTATGATCCTGCCTTGGGAATTGAAACGGGCCAAATTCTGGTCACGTTGGCAGCCCTTGTAATAGGCTGGTCGGTGTTGATCATGGTTTACAATTTGATTTCAAGCGTCCGTACGCAAGCAGTTGCTTCCAAGAATCCGTGGCGTTCTCGTTCGCCCGAATGGCAGACGGCGTCACCAGCACCGGAGTTTAACTACGACGCACCGATCGAGGTGGTTGGCAAACCATATGATTATGGGCTTGAAGGTTCTACGTATATTCAAATGGCGCCTGCGCCCACAGGGGATTAGGGGAATCGAGAAAGGAGAAGAATGGCATGAGTGAGAATAAGGCGAAGGCCTACCGGCGCGGCACTATTACTTTTTTGATTCTGCTGCTGCTGACGGCTGTAGAATTTTATGTTGGCGTCGCTCTTAGTTCATCTATTGCCCTGTTATTGATAATTGCGTTGATCAAGGCAGCATTGATTGTTTACATATTTATGCACGTTTATCGCCTCTGGCGTGAGGAGAGTCACTCATGAGTATGGTATCCACTCAACCTCAAGATCATGATGTGCATGAACCAGATCACAGCCACGAATTGCCATATGAGCTGCAATTGAAGAATAACCGGCTGGGATTATGGTTATTTTTTGTTTCGGAAATCTTTTTATTCGGCGCCTTACTCGTCGCGCGATTTGTGTTATGGGGCAATGCTCGCCCCCCGCTGAGCCAGGAAGTTGGCCTGATGGCCACATTGACCTTGCTGGTCAGCAGTTTCTTCGTTTACCGTGGCGAAACAGCTATGGAATTTGGGGAGCGCAAGAAATTTCAAGTTAACTACTTGATCGCAGCTTTTTTGGGAACCCTTTTCCTGGTTGGGGTTGTGTTTTTCGAGTGGAATATCTTTGGCTTAGAGGCAGAGTTATTTGGCATCGAGTTGTTTGGCCATCTTAAGATTGCGGATGGGGCAGAGTCTGGCATTTTCTTCGCCATGACCGGTTGGCACGCGCTACACGTCTTGAGCGGCATCTTCTTGTTGCTCGTAGTGTGGAATCGCAGTCGAAAGGGTGATTTTTCCTCGGAACGGCACTGGGGTGTCGAAGCGACAGCAATCTACTGGCACTATGTCGACGTAGTTTGGGTGTTTTATTACCCAGCCCTTTACTTAATGGGAACGCCCATGTAGTGATTCGTCGTGGCATCTCACCTTAGTACAAGCCTATTGCGTATTTCGTGTGGCATTGCTTTGATCGCTGCACTGGATGCGCAATTTGTTTTTCAGGGATAGTCTCGTGGACCCAGTTTTAAGAGCTGTTTTGCTTTCCTGGGATTGGCGATTAGAAGTGATCGTTATCTTGCTGGTACTGGGCATCCTATATGCCGTGGGATGGTGGCGTCTGAGAAAACGAACCAGCCGATCGCGACATTCGCGGCGCAAGTCACAAGGGCATGAACTGGCAGCACGTTGGCGTCTGGTTTCTTATCTTTGCGGTCTTGTGAGCGTGGCCATCGCTCTTATGTCACCCATTGATGTCCTGGGAGGGCAGTTGTTTTTTATGCACATGATCCAACACTTGCTGTTGATCATGATCGCACCACCACTTTTGTTGATCGCCAATCCAATGCCATTTGTTCTTTGGGGCCTGCCCACAAACTGGCGGCGAAAGACGGGTCAATGGATCGCAACCTTGTTGCACCGTAAAGGTTCTTTCCGGCAAGGTCTCAAGGCAGTTACGGGAGCGGGCATTATCTGGTTACTTTGGACTATATCGGTAATTGGGTGGCATGATCCAAGCATGTACAATGCAGCTTTACGCAGCGATCTGGTACATGACCTGGAACACATCACTTTTTTTACAGCTAGTATGCTTTTTTGGTGGCATGTAACGGGGGCAGGACCACGTATTCACAAGCAATTTGGACTGATCGGCCGTACTGCTTTTGTTCTGGCGGCAATTCCTCCTAACATGGCTCTAGGCGTCGTGCTGGCCTTTGCTGGAGTGGTTATCTATTCGTACTATGAAGCGGTGCCGCGCTTATGGGGCATTGATCCTGTCCTTGATCAACGGATTGGGGGCGTCATCATGTGGATTCCTGGTAGCATGATGTTCATTATCGCTGCTTTGATTTTGATCGCCCAATTGTTAAACGCAGAGGTGGAAAAGCCGATCCTTACTGAGAGTGAATGGGCGAGCGACGAAGCAGTTGCTGCACCGGGTCTTAATAAGAAGTGAAGCAAATCGGACACCTGCTGAAGGCATTGTTCAGTCGCCGATGGTGGTGGGTGACCGTGCTGGTCGTGATCATGATGATTGTGCTGGCTCGCCTCGGTTTTTGGCAATTAGAACGACTGGAGCAGCGACGGGCGAAAAACGCAATATTGTCGGCCGCCTTGGCCGCATCACCACTTGATTTGGATGGTGCAACTTTGCCGGAGGACCTGTCATCGCTTAAGGATCGCCAGGTGACGGCAACAGGTGAGTATGATCTTGAGCGACAGATCATCCTGATAGTTCAGAACTGGCAAGGGCGGGCAGGCGTCCATTTGATCACCCCCCTGATTCTCGCTGATGGCGATACGGCCGTCCTGGTGGATCGAGGTTGGATACCAGAGGCGGACAACAATCCCGCTGGTCATGCCAAATATAGGTCGCAGGGTCCCGTTACCATAGAAGGTTTTGTATCGCTGTCGCAGGCCTTGGCACGCGAGGTGGTGAGCGAGGTGAAGGTTCCACAAAAGGAGTGGTATCGTGTTGACGTCGCGGCTATAGAACAACAAATGCCTTATGAATTACTGCCATTTTATATTTTGCAGGCACCCGAAGGTAACGGGGAACTCCCGTTTCGTAGTGAGCCGCAGATCGATCTATCCGAAGGTTCGCATCTTGGCTATGCGTTCCAGTGGTTTATCTTCAGCCTGGGATTGGGCATTGGCTACGTACTGTATGTTGGCAAGACTCTGAAGGAAAAAGATTCGACGTGAAGCGGATTGCTTTCTTGTTCTTTATGTTGTTGGTAAATTTTACCGGCGTAGGTTTTGCAGCAGCACACGGGGGCGGAGACTTGATCGCAGGTCCGGTTCCGGCCGGTCCCTATCTTGTTTCGGTTTGGGTGAACCCTCCTGACCCACGGGCACTTGAGCCTATTCATTTCACGGTTGGTTTGGCTTCGCCTGGGGATGGCAAACCCGTGCTAGATGCAGATATACAGGTTGAAATGCGGGCTCAAAACGGAGAGGGGCTGGCTGTTGTTGCTCCTGCTACGACTGAACAGTCGGTCAACAAGTTATTTTACGAAACTGACATGGAAGTGGCAGAGCCAGGCAATTATGAGACTAAATTCTTGGTTCATGGTCCAGATGGGGAGGGCACACTCTCTCTGGACGTCGAGGTTAAGCCGCCATCAAAGGTAAATTGGCTGGCAATTGGGCTCGCTGGTCTAGGGCTGGTTGTTGTGTTCGGCTGGTGGTTATCACGCAGGTCACGGCTGCCGGCTGCTAACAGCTAAATGAGACCTGTCTGAATGAGTAGACGCCTTGGTGACGGTTTGGTGACAATTCGCTATACTCATCATTGCAGAAACCTTACGGAGGGGGAATGTAAGACGTCTACCTGACAAACGATGCGAGTTGGGTATTGTATTTAGCAAGTACAAGAAACGATCGTCTCAAAGAAGGTGTTTTGGCCATGCGTATACGTCCACAAATAGAAGAGGGTTGGAGCACACTACTTTTGCTGGCGGCCATGATTCTGGCCGCTTCCATCGCAATCATGCAAACTGAGTTGATTTCAGGCCTGGACATTGTGCCTATGGCAGCTTTGTTGGGTTTACTTACAGGATTTACCCTCGCTAAGAGCAAGTTTAAGAATAGTACAGCCCATTTCTTCGCCATAATCTTTGGTTTATTTACGATCTTCTACCTTCTAGGGCTGATTCTTCCACAAGAGCTAATCTGGCGGGAGCGGATCTTTAACATTCTCACCAGACAACTATCCTGGTTACAGAAGGCATTCAGCGGCGGCACAAGTCGAGATGGCCTGATTTTTGTCATACAGACAACGGCCGTTTACTGGCTTTTGGGTTACACAGCAGCCTGGTACACTTTCCGTTATCCACGTCTATGGCGAGCTGTTGTGCCCATGGGTCTGGTCTTGATTAGCGTCGTCTACTATTACAACGGCCCCCGGCCACTGCTACTGTACCTCGCTCTATTTGCTGTGCTGGCCCTTTTGTTTGCAGCGCGTACCCACCTGGCTGCACAGGAGCGCCGCTGGCGATCTACATCTGTACGATACGAAAGAAGTATTTGGTTTGATTTTTTGCGAGCTGCGTTTCTTGTGGCCGTGTTTGTCCTCTTTCTTTCCTGGAGTATGCCCGCGTTTTCGGCCAATACATCGGTTAACGATGCCTTGAGCAGCGCCCAGGGTCCCTGGCGCAAGTTCCAAGATGACTGGACGCGGCTCTTTTCTTCCTTGCGATCATACGGCAGTGCCACAACGGACCCATATGAGGATACTTTGATTCTTGGCGGGCCTCGCACCGTTGGCAGCACATTAATCATGGATGTGTCAGTTCCGCAAGAAATACCCTATGTTTACTGGCAGGCAATCGCATACGACACCTACGAAGATGGCGGCTGGAAAATCACCGATGCGACTGACACCCGTCTGCATTTCCCTGATGACGGCGCATTGGAGGTGCCACCTTCCCGAGCGCGCGAAGTGGTTAAGCAGGTTGTAGTCAACTATTTGCCTAACTCTAGTTTCCTATATGCCGCACCGGAAGTTGTGGGATCGGACAGGCAAATGTTCGTGGAGAGTGCTCGAGACAGCGAGGAACAAGAGTTGGTGTCAGCCATACGTTCCCGTTACATTCTACGGCAGGGCGATCGTTATGAGGTGTTTTCCCGCGTGTCAAATGCAGACGCGACAAGCTTGCGTGCTGCCGGTACAGACTATCCCGATTGGGTTTCTGATCGTTACTTACAGTTGCCAGAGAGCATTACACCAGAAACGCTTAACTTAGCCGAGGAGTTAGCTGCACCATTTGATACCCCATTCGATACGAGCATTGCGGTGCGCGACTACTTGCGGAACAATATTGTCTATAACGATCAGATTGCTGCACCACCTGACGGCGTTGATCCGGTTCACCATACGCTGTTCGTTACTCAGGAAGGGTACTGTAATTACTACGCTTCCGCGATGGCCACAATGTTACGTTCACAAGGTGTGCCATCGCGGGTTGTGAGCGGATACGCGCAGGGTGAGTATGACGAAGCTAGCCAATCGTACCGCGTACGCGCCAGCAACGCCCATACGTGGGTCGAAGTTTACTTTCCGGAGTATGGTTGGATTCAGTTTGAGCCGACCGCGTCTATCCCCTTGGTTGATCGCCCTGAAACGCCGGGTGGTGGGGATGCCTTCGCCTCTCCATCCCTACCACCGCAGTTAAGTGAAGAAGACCGGCTGCCAGAAGAGGCTGACTTTAATCCCGATGATCAGAGTTTGCAAGATTTATTGCGTGGCGAGGATGCGCTGCAAGACGGCACAGGGTTTTTTGGAAATATTCCAATTTGGCAGGCGCTTGGAGCGACTCTGATCGTCACCTTAGCCGCGACTGCAATTCTGGTGGCCAACGTACTGAACCGGAGAGTGGAAGCGGATGTAGATCGGAGTTACCAACGATTGGGTTCTTGGGCGCGCTGGCTCGGTATCTTTTATAGACCAACGGACACCCCTTATGAAAGGGCAGATATGATGGCATCTGTTGTTCCCGAGGGGCACGTTCCGATCCGCAACCTGACTCAGGAGTATGTACGCAAACAGTTTAGCGCCGAGCACGCTACCGACGAGAAGTTCGCCCCCCAGGAGGAATGGCAACGGCTACGACCGCTGCTGATCCGGCAGAGTATCGTTAGCCGCTTGCAGCGGTGGCTACAACATTTGCGCAAACAAGAGTAAGATGCTTGTCAAGCAGTATACTCTAGTATAAGCTTGACCGCATGAAAGAAGAAGAGGAAACTGCGCCGGGCGATCCGCACAATCAGCCCCAACAACCCAGTCTCCAGAAATTGCACGATCTGTTTGATCAGTTGAATAATGCCGTCAACCAGCAGCAGCGCACACTGCTGTCAACCCATCCCAGCCGTCTCAAGCAAGTTGCCTTACGTGAGAGCGGTGAACTAACACGACTCCTTATCTATGTGCGTCGTCGGTTGGATGAACTCGACACGCATGTACGGGCACAGGTATCTCAGCGTGACTCGCTAAGTGCATTACAGGAGGTGGCTGCGACTATCAATTCGTCGTTGGAATTGGGTCAGGTGCTGAACGAGGTCATGGATGTGATCATTGGCCTGACCAAGGCGGAAAGAGCGTTACTTTTGCTAACCGATGACGCGACCGGTCGCCTGGAAGTGCAGGTTGCCCGAAACGTAGATCGAGAGACGATTGAACAGTCAGAATCTTTTCAGATCAGTCGCAGCATCGTTAGACGGGTGGCTGATAGCGGTGAGCCGGTCGTCACCATGAACGCCCAAGAGGATGATCGGTTCTCAGCCCAACAAAGTATCATTAGCTACAGGCTGCGTTCCATTCTCTGCGTGCCCTTGAAAATTAAAGACAACATCACCGGAGTTATCTATGCTGACAATCGCATTGCTTCCGGTATTTTTAGCGATACGGATCGTGATCTCCTGGCCGCTTTTGCAAATCAAGCTGCCGTAGCCATTGACAATGCGCGACTCTTTCGTGAGATCCGCAATAACCTGGCGGAAATCACCGAAATGAAAGAACTCATGGATAATGTGTTTGCTTCTATTGCCAGTGGGGTAATTACGGTTGACGAGTCGGATCGAATCGCGCTCTACAACCAAGCCGCGGAAAATATACTGGGTGTGCCGGCAGATTCGGTGCTGCACCAGGCGTATGAGACCGTTCTAAAAACGCTGGGGCTGCCAGTGGAACCGATCATTCAGGATGTTATGATCAATGGCGGTACACATAGTACAGAGATTGACGTCCATGTTGGCCAGCAACTGGATGCTACGACGCTTAATTTGACGTTTTCGCCTCTACGCGACGTGCAACAGGAAACGTTGGGTGTAGCTATGGTGCTGGACGACGTATCGGAGAAAAAGCGGCTGGAAAGTGTGCGCCGCTATTTGCCGCCAGAATTGGTGGATAAGATAAGGGACCTGGACGCTGCACAACGGCCGCAGCGGCGAACTTTATCGGTTTTATTTGCGGACATGCGTGGGTTCAGTACATATGGCGAGGAAATGGACCCGGAGGTATTGATTCAGATCATCAATGGATACTTTACCGTGACCGTGCAGGCGATATCACGATTCCAGGGACTAACGGATAAGTTCATGGGGGATGCGGTTATGGCCCTGTTTAATACGCCGCTCAACCCGCAAGAGGATCATGTGCGCCGTGCACTGCAAACAGCACTGATGATCCAGGAGCGCACGGCCGTCTACCGCGCTACATTACCTCAAGAAAGCCATCTCCATTTTGGAGTGGGGATTCATACGGGGGAAGCTGTTGTTGGCAATGTAGGCAGCGATCTTCGCAAGGACTATTCCGCTATTGGCGATGCGGTTACCTTGGCCAAACGTTTGCAAGAAGTGGCTCAACCGGATCAGATCATTATCACCCAGGACATTTATGAGCAGGTGAAAGCGTGGGCGTTCGTCGAAAAGCTAGAAGCGGTTCAGGTGAAGGGGCGGCAGGCGAGGGAGCAGCTTTACGCGCTAAAGGGAATCCAATAATGGGATGACCTTCACGGTCATTCCACTGCTTCTGCAATTGATATGAGCTCTTCAATGGCAGCCAAAACAACCGTCAATTGTTCAGGATGAGCTGATCCGTCACTGGTTTGAACGGATTTTTCTTGATCACCAAGCTTTACCGTGATGGTGTAGGTGTACTGGTCGCAACAATTACCCTCTGGGATATACGAATCCTGCATGTCGGAGAAGCCTGCCTCCGCGGTAATTGCCAGTAAGTCGATCACGCGCTCAGGAGGGATGGCAAGTTCGTTTTGGCCTGGATCGCTCAGGATGCTGCCGTCTGGATAAATGGTCCACACTTGTGTTATCCCGGTAAAACCACCCTCGCGCTGATAGATGATTACGATGTCCGTGGCAACGCCTTGTACCGCTGTGGCTTGTGGGCCACATGCGACCAGTCCTAACAGCCCTGTAAGCAACCAGATGAACCAGATTCTGATGTTCATTTCGACCTATTTACCCTGCGCAGAATTTCGTTCGTAATCTGCTGATGTCCCCTATTTTATTCAGGAAATGCTTTTGAGATCCTCGAATAATCCAAATCACCTATAAGATAAGACGTTCTGCACTCTATTCAAGTTCCCATGTCTTTACGGCTCGTTTTCCTCGACAATGACACTTCCTAAAATGGTGCGATCGCCCACCGTATTGCCTTGCTGGTCGGCGATATGCAGCCGGCGACCGCCGACCATTTCGTAGAGGCCGACCTCAATCAAGTAGGTTCCTGCTGGCAAGTCGTCCGGGATCTGCAGGCGATATGGGTCAAAAAACTGCTGGCCCGGCAACCACTTGGGGATCCAAAGATGTGTCGGCGCCGCGCCACCAAGCGGTGTATAGTCTAAAGCCAAGATGGGGCGGTTGGCCAAGTCAATCAGGTGAACGAAGATGGTATAGCTTTCCTCCGCGTAATTGAGGCTTTTCCAGCCCAACACCAGGGGAATGGTGTCACCGGGATTGGCGATCAGTGGCTCATCCCAAGGCGCGGAAACGCGACGGCCGTTGCTCCGCACCACTGCCCGTTCAAGGCCAACACGTTGGCGGAAATTAGCCAGCAAGTTGTCTACCGGCATAGGAAACTCTTGACCGCTTACAACCAATGAGCCAAGAGAGAGCAAGGTCCCGGTATCTGTGTTACTGCTGAGGTTCTCAATGCTTAGCGTGACTGGGTAGGTGCCGGACGGTAAATCGTGGGGCAGGGCGAAGTCAAACCGTTCTACGATGATTTCTCCCGGATGCCACTCGGGAGACGTGAGATGGCTATCCGTTGTGAAAGGAAAGGACAAATTGGCAATATGAAGAACCGGGACATAATAATCTTGTGTACCGGCTGGTGCACGCATGGCCAACGTAAGAGGTACATAATCTCCGGCAGTAACCGTCGATTCGGGTAAGAGATAGCCGGCGATCTCAATATCCTGCCCCGAGGCCGAAGCAAGATGCAGTTCTGAAGGAATGGTTTGGTCGCCCGGTTCAACCACCCGATAAAATGGGCCGAACGGCCGGAGGCGAAAACCGGCGTCCACAATCTCCCTACGATAGTTGCTCAAGTACACAGGACCACCAGGAAGGAAGTCAAAGACATTTTCTAGCCAGGTACGAGCTGTAGAAACATACTCAGGCCTCACGTCCGTTGGATCGGGCCAGCGTTGTTCGACGAACTGTGCGTACCATAAAGGTGTCATATGTTCCCAATCGTTCAACAGCACAGCCCCTTCACCCCGTCCCTGGAAGCTGGAGAATACGGCTTCAACGTAGGCATTACCTTCGTTGTATTCTCGTAGGGAGATGCGGGAAACATTGCGAACGATTTGTACAACCGGTCCCAATAAAAATAAAGCGCCGGCAAGAAGCAACAACCATGTTTTGCCAGGCCTGAGCGCATATTGTGTGTAACGTAGCAGGGCATACAGGCCAATGCCAGATAGCAAGCCGATGATGAGCAACGGGCCAAGCAGGTAAGCCATGATATCCTGAGCTTTGAGACTTATCACAAAAACATAATTACCTAGAAAGGCCAGGGCATAAAGGAGAATTAAGGGTGCTGGCGCACGCGGCGGTTCTGTTGCTCCAATTGCTCCCCGGTTAGTCAGCTTGTCCACCACGGGCCACGCCAAAGCGAAGAGGGCCAGGAATATCACAGGCAGCGAATATTGGAGCCGTAAAATAGACCAGAAGACCAGAAGACGGTCCGTCTGTTCACTCAAACTGTAGTAAGGTAATGCTTCGGTGATGCCGCGACCAAGAACATGGTCTAGAAAGCCATCTATCGTATTCATGGTCGAGGGGCCAACTGAGGGGCCCATGCTGCTACGAATAGGGAAATAGAGCCAAAGGCTGAGACCCAACACGGCGAAGAATACCATTTTCAGCAACACGCGCCAGTCACGTAGAATAGAGGGTTGGACGACTAGAATGAATATCACGTAGGCTGGAAAAGCAAAAACCGTCAAAGGATGGTGCGTCACACCAAGTCCAGCGGAAAAGCAAAAGGCATATAACCAGCGGTGCGCCCTACGGTTGGCACTCTCTTGCTGGGCATGAGAATGGGAGTGCAGCGATGCCCACCAGCGGGTAAGGAAAAATAGATTGACGGCAAGGAAGGTAGCGGTGATGATATGCGGATTGGCGTGAATCGCATGTTGCCAGAAGTTGGCTCCTGTGGCTACAGTGAGGGCGCCAAATAAGGCTGCCAGGACTCCAAACAGGGGGCCATGTTTGCTGGAGCTTTGGTCCATCGTGGCAACCACGAGGGTCTGGATAGTCCCGTAAACCAGGAAAATGGCGACTGTCGCCGCCGTGGCGGATAATAGGTGCATTCGCCAGGGGATTTCTCCAACAGGAATCAGCGATTGGAATAACTTGCCCAACAGGGTGATGAAGGCGTAGCCGGGTGGGTGGGCTATGCCCAGAATATTGGCCACGAAAGTGTACTCGGTCGGATCGCCAAGGACTAAAGATTGGGCCAGTGTAAAAAGATAAAGGAAGGGGGTTAGCAGGAGGAGAAGGATTAATGCCTGCGGTTTAAGATATTTGCGCATT
>JAACFF010000238.1 GCA_009937635.1 Chloroflexota bacterium | reverse complement strand
CAGATATTGCTTTCTTAACGCCATATCGCGCAGATAATAGACTTCATGCGTTATTTCGTCGCCCCCCACGCCATCAAGAAGCGTCCGCGCGCCAATGCTCTGCATCACCTGCGCCCCCCCAATCGTGAAGCTTCTCTGTACACTACCAATCGGGGCATCAACACGCCATAAATCCGCGGTTGATTCCGGCACAAACGGGATATCGGACGGCGAAAAAGTGCAATTCAGGAATGGCACCTTATCAGAGATAGCTTGAATGTAGGGCGATTCATCACAGGAGAGATCCCCGTATACCGCCGATATAGTCCGTATCGCAGGTAATTCAGCAGAGTTCTTGCGATATAAGTCCGCGGCAAGCACGACAAGTGAAGAAGAATCTCGTCCTCCACTCAGGTGAATGCCGGTAGGGTATTCCGTTTGCAGGCGCTTTTCTACCGCTGCCCTCAAAAATTCGCGGAACTGATCGAAATATTGCTGCTCATCCACATAGTGAATCTGCCGTTCGGGTTGGGGTTGCCACCATCGTCTCTGCTCAACACCACCCTCTGATGCCAAGAGATAATGACCCGGCTGCAGGCGTCTGACATTAGAAAAAAAAGTTCTCTCTCTTTCCCTAAACCTGGCAAAGAGATATTCGCCGATGATCAGATCATCAGGCTCGAAAGGCACTCCCGGCAGAGCCAGTATTTGTTTGGGCTCGGAAGCAAAGGTGAAGCGGTCATTCGCAGCATAAAAGAAGAAAGGCTTTGTTCCAAAAGGATCACGCGCTGCAAACAGGCATTTTTTGCTGTCGTCCCATATCGCAAAAGCGAAATCGCCATCCAAATAGTCGAGGCAACCTTTTTGCCAGCGTTCATAGGCGGCAAGGATGATGGCTGCATCAAGCGGATCGTTGGAAAACCACGAAACATTGCCCAGGCGTTGTAGGATATCTTCCCTACTGTAAATACGCGCATCGGCCACGATAGCAACGGAGTTGTCTGGCAACCAAAGCGGTTGTTTTTGCATCCTTTCGCGACGGTGCAGGACGAGATTAGCGTGACCTAGCGCGATCATAGCTTGTGAAACCGCGTTTATGCCATCCGGTCCACGGTGGTGTATACGCTGCATCATTCGCTCTAAATCGAGCGGATTTATGGGTGGGCCATTGAACTGGATAATGCCGCCAATGCCACTCATGCTGGGCTCTCCCTGGCCAATGTTGCCAATTGCCTGGAATGTCGCCGAATTTCTTGCGTTATTTGATGCAGCGTTGCCGGAAGTGCTGCCTGGCTGTCCGGTACCTGTAAGCTCCAGGCAGGCACCTCGAGTGCTATCTGCTCATATCCTAAAAATTGTGTTCGCCACACGGCCGTATCCGCTATTTCGCCAAATCCATGCCGCAGAAGAGCCAGCAAAGATCCCTGTTGCGTCAGTTGGCTGAATTGCGCCTGGTCGATTTGAAAATCACGTGCCATGAAATAAACGGCCGATAATGGCAAATCCCTTTCCGAACAGGAATAAGACGCCGATCCGAAGATGGACACCTTCCCCTTTGCCGCATCAATAGGCAGCAAATCGTCCGCAACACTTGCAAATCCCTGCGTTGCCAGGCTTTGCGCGATAGTAGATTTACCCGCCCCACTGGCACCCACAAAGGCAATCACCTTCCCTTCAACACACACGGCCGAAGCATGTAGAATGACAAAACCTTGCAAAGCAGCTGCAAAAGGAACGAAGAAACGTACCAACGCAGCGCGATCTACAGTTTTTTGCTCCGCCTCATGAACAATAACCCGCTCCCCATTATGATCAATCAGCGCACGTGCGGCGGAGTAATGGGGAAGTCGATACCAATCAGCATCAGATTCTCCTATTTTAAATTCTGGCCCATCATCCGTAGCTGCGCCGGAAAAATGGAAGCGGATCGCGGTCCCTCTACTTCGATCTCGCCTAACACCCCGTATCGGGCGATTAGCCAGAATCGTGTGCCCGGCGATAGTATGCTCAAAAAGTGAAGCTTGTGCGCACTCATTTACTTCCGCACACGCGCTTTTACTGTTTACGAATAAGCCCACTATCTAGCAGCTCCTCCAACAGCCTGGCCACATCTTGTGCCGCTACTTCGGCCTCTACCTCATATTCGGCGACAATGGTCTCAACGACAGCATCCAAAGCATCTTCCTGCTGCAGCAGAACCCACATGCGCGTGCCCACTTCATTCAGGGAATAATACTGGCCGGTTTTAAGATTAAGGGCCACCGCGCCGCTGCGCAGCTCGCGGAACAATGTATCCGGTGCAGATTCGTACCTCATAACCAGGTGTCGACTACGTCGACGGCGCTTCCTCTATTAATCGGTGCAAGTAGCTTTCCAAAAGTGCACGCGGCTCGGCCCCCTTTTCCAGCCCCAGCTCAATGCGCTCAATCGCCTGCGCTGGACACCCATGCGCGCAGTATGGCCATCGCCAACAGCACATGGAATTCGGCGCGCTTCTTAAATCGATTAGACCAATGCTGGTAAACACCGTGCAGACTTTCCTCCTTACTCGGCATAGGTTCGCCGTTCACTTGTGCTTGCCAGGCAACAAGAGGGGTTGGGCGGTGCCAACCTTCCATAAGTCAACCAACGTCACAACCAGGTAATGGCCATTAGCGCCAAGGCTGGCACCAATTCGTATGAAAGTGCCGTAAATCGAGCGACAAAAACAAGCGCTACTATCAACAGCAGAAGCCACAGCTCGCGGTCCGCTATCCGGGCCGCGGTGCAACGCAGCCCGTTATCTGGCGCACTCCTGCCGGAAATGGTGGTTTCGCTGGTCATACTATGACTAATGATAACCTATCCCGTGCGCCACAAACTTCAAATATTCCAAAACGGTATGGCGCGCATTGTTACTATCTTGCCACCACTTGTCGCCGTTATACGTATCCGGATCAACGGGACGCACAGTGATGCCGATGCCGCTGTCGCCGAAGACGCCATTGAAGATGGTCCGCGCGCGGCGGGTATGGTAGGGACTGGTGACGATCAACAAGCTGTCCCAGCCGCGCATTTCGGCCAGCCGCCTTATGGCCAGCGCCTCTTCGTACGTGGAATAGACCAGGGTCGGGATAACCAGGAAGCGTTCTTCAGGCACGCCTCCCCGTAGCGCGGCACGGCGCACCAGATCGCTGTAAGAGTGGTCGATTCCCGGCAAGTCAAGCGGCGTATTTGTGGCCACAAACCACGCCGCCTTCCCCTGCTTGTAGAGCCTGGCTGCATGGTTGACGCGCTCACCGCCTCCTGCCAGGGGCACAATCGCCTGTGCCGGTACCAGCGGGTCGGCGATCACCAACCACCGGCCAAAAAACGGCAGCCACAAACGGAAAGACAAAATGACGCCGAGCAGCAGCAGCGCCGCTAATGTCGCTGCCCCCAAACAGGAACGCCGGCTCGGAATCGGGTTGATTCTGGTAGGTGAAGTCACACGTTAAGTATAAGCCGCGCTCCGTCACCCCGTCCAATTTAGCGCTCTGCCCGCCCGATCCAGGCCATCCGGCGTTTTTCCATGACCACAATAGAGGTTTGGGCTGCCGCATCATCCTCTTCCCCTTCCATGACATTCATCCACAGGCGCAATAAGCGGTATGGTTCATCCCCCTCCTGCCCCCCGGCATAGAGCAAGAACTCCACGATCTGGTCATCGCCCGCCCAGGGCATCGACCAGAAAACGGGCTGCTCGACGCTTTGCTCCGGTTCAAGGGAGAAAGGACCCATCGTATTAATTAATTCGCGCTTATCTCCCCAGGGATCGACCGCCCAGACTTCGACCGTATAACGCATTGGTTCGCGCTCAAGATTGCCGATGCCCATCGTCACCTTCACTTCTTCCCCCACCAGCGCTTCGCGCGGATAATCTTCGGCCAGGCCTTCCTTGCCCAGGATATAAAACTCGGTCATAAACTCGTCGGGAGAGGGGACGAGGAAAACCCAGGCCGCGGCCAGCCCGGCGATTATCAGCGCCCCGGCGCAGAGCAAACAGACCCGTTTCTCTAGTCGCGGCAAGCCCCCCCACCAGGGGCGTGGCCGCCAATCCATCTGCGGCGCATAGGCCATGGCCCTGGGCTGCCGCGCCCGCCGCCAGAGCGCAAAAGCCATAAACAGAAGCATGGAAAGCAGCTCGCCGAAGAAGATAGGCCAGAGACGCAAGCCCCAGGGCAGCCGGTCTAAAACGAGAGCCAGGATCGATACCCAGGCCACGCTCAGACCAAGGCTGAGGCCGGCGCGTTCAATGCCGTCCAGATCATCCGCAGCCGGAAATAGGGCCGCGGTGAGACAGTAACCGGGCGCATAGAGGATATAGGCCAGGCCCATCAGCAGGCGCAGTATACCCAGGGGGATGGCCACCGCTGGTGGCAATAATGCATATTCTCCGAGGAGGATCAGCGCCAGTAGAAGTAGACCAACCGCCAGCAGCCAGGCAAAATCGCGGCTGAGCGCCCAATAGTGGCCGGTACCGCTCTCTTGTGTGCGCGCCTGTTCTAACTGCAAGCGATCTGCCCTTTCTGCCTAAAGATGATCGAACAACTGTTGATTATCACGCAGCCAATCATACAAGCGCCGCAAACCATCCCCAACGCCAACCTGTGGCGCCCAGCCCAGTTCCCGGCCGATTTTACCAATATCGGAAACATAGACTTTTTGGTCGCCGGTCCGCCACTCACCAGATTCCACGGGCACAGGTCGACCCATCAGTTCCTCAAGAATTGGCCCGAATTCCGACCATATAGCTAGCGTGTTATCAGGCCCCCCACCCACATTATAGATTTGGCCTGCCGCGACATCAATTTGCTGCGCCGCCGCCTCATAAGCATCCAGCAAATCGTCGATGAAAAGCACGTCACGGACTTGCTTGCCATTGCCATAAATGGTGATCGGCCGTCCTTTCAATGCGGCGATCATAAACCAGGCCACCCAGCCCTGGTCTTCGATGCCAAACTGGCGGTAGCCGTAAATACAAGACTGGCGCATGACCACCGTGCGCAAGCCATAGACGCGATAGTAGTCTCGCGTGTATTGGTCCCCGACTCCCTTGGAACAGCCGTACGGAGAGTGAAAATCCAATAAGCTCGTTTCGGAGATGCCCCGAGGCAGATCGGCGTAAGCATAACGACGATCCGCTTCCACCACCGCGACTCCTTCCATGCCGCCATAAACCTTATTGGTGCTGGCATAAATGAACACGGGATCATCCCCAACCTGTCGCGCCGCTTCCAAGACATTAAATGTTCCCAGGGCGTTATCCAAAAAATCTTTTCGTGGATCGCTGACCGATGTGGTGACGGCGACCTGCCCGGCCAGATGGTAGACGCGCTGTGCCCCTTCGGTCGCCTGGATTAGGGCCGCGAAATCCGCCAGATCAGCCTGCACCAGCTTAAACCGCTGCTCGCCGAACCTGTTCCTTAACCAGGCTATATTGAGCGTTGTACCGGGCCGCGACAGGTTATCGAAAATGGTGATCTCGTCTCCGCCGTTAATCAGGCGAGAGGCAAGATTCGAACCAATAAAGCCGGCGCCGCCGGTGATGAGTATCTTTGCCATTAATAAGTTCCTACTTCGTTATACACCTGCACCGTCTTTTTTGCGGTACATTCCCATGTAAACTGTGATGCACGCGCCAACCCTAGACGTCGCAAATCGAGGCGCAACGATTGATCCCCTGCGACCGAGCAAATAGCCTGTGCCATGGCCTCGACATCATACGGGTCAACCATTACCGCCGCATCGCCAACCACCTCCGGCAATGACGATACGTTCGATGTGATCACCGGCGTTCCGCAAGCCATGGCTTCCAGGACAGGCAAACCAAAACCCTCGTAAAGACTGGGGAAAATAAAGAGCAGCGCACCATTGTAGAGGGCAGGCAAATCTTTGTCCGTCAATGCCCCTGTCAGATAAACATCCTTCGCCAGGTCAAATGTATTGATTGTACTTTCGATAGGAGATTGTTTCCAAGAACTTGGCCCTGTCAATACCAGCAGCAGATCCGGGCATTTTTCACGAGCAACGGCAAATGCTTGCAGCACACGCTCCAGGTTTTTTCGTTTGGTCAAGGCGCCAACGTAAAGGAGATACGGCCGTCTGATTTGAAATTTTTCCTCTACCACCTGATTATACTCGTGCGCTTCCATCGGATGAAAATTTGCATTCACACCATAAGGAATGGTATGGATCTTGTCTGGGTCGGCATTTAGGTGTTTCTCTATGTCGGCGCGCGATTGCGAACTGACCGTTATGATGGCGTCAGTTTTGGCTTGGCTGCTGGTTAACCAATACCGGTATATTATGGTGTCAAGTAATGAGCTGTAGCCAGGCAAACTCCAGGCAAAGACATCGTGGATAGTAGTGATAGTCGCCGTACTACGTTTTGCAATGCCAAACGGCGAAACACCGGTAGGATCATGGATAATGTCTAAATCTAGTTCCCTTGCGCGCCGCCATACGGCCACTTGCCCCCACGTCATCAACGCCGGCAGGAGTCGAGAACCAGGTAAAGAGACATGCTTAAATCCATTCCCAGATACCAATATGTCAGCCTTGCCCGCACATAGCAAGGTTATATCCGGGCGTGGATTAACTCTTCTTAAGGATCGAACCAACTCGAGGGCGTAACGGCCGATACCTGCCAGCGGTCTATCTAGTCCATAAACCAACAACCCTACCTGCATATAGGACCTTCTCCAGACAAACTAATCATCTAAGACTTTCTCGTACACGGCGATCGTCTCCCGCGCCGTGCGCTCCCAAGAGAACGATTGCGCGCGCGCCAACCCTTTCGCCCGTAGTTCTGCGGCCAGGACCTCATCTTCCAGCACCTGCCGCATGGCTGCGGTAATTTCCTCCACCTTATAGGGATCGACGAGAATTGCCGCATCCCCTGCTACCTCAGGCAGGGAAGATACGTTGGACGTAACAACCGGCGTACCACAGGCCATTGCTTCCAGGACAGGAAGGCCATAGCCCTCATAAAGACTGGGAAAGGTAAATAGATCGGCGCCGGCATAGAGTGCGGGCAGGTTCTTGTCGGCGATATAGCCAGTGAATTGGACGTGCGCTTCCAGTTGAAGGCGCTGAACCATATCAACAACTGGCAGAAACTTCACACCGCGCGCACCGGCAATGACCAGCTTCCAGCGCGTTGACCATTGACGCAGCTTTGCGTAAGCTTCCAGCAAGCGCGGCAGATTCTTGCGCGACTCCAGCGCACCAATGTAGAAGATATAAGGACCAGTTACGCCACTCTTCCGCAAGATGGGCTTGGCCTCAGCCTGGCTAATGGGTCGGAAGCGCTGATCCGCCGCTAAGGGTATGACGATAATACGTATAGATTCTGACCGGTGATTCGCCATAATATCCTCGCCAAGTTTTGACTTTCTGCAATCACCAAACCAGTCATGAGTACGGTCGCTAAACAACAGATCCTGTTGCTTAGCGATCCATTGGTCTGGCGATCCAGGCCTCACTAGAACTGCTAAACGCTCATTCGCTACTTCTGAAACGGCGTACGCGGCCGTAAACGGTAGATCTCCGCAGAACCATTATCGTAGACCCGCAAACTGTCCCCTTCAATGGGCAGCGATAAATTCGACCGCTTGGCTCGGGCGCGGATAACGTTCGACATCAAGTAATTCCTCGTACCAGGTTCTGGTCGCCACGCATCGAGCAATGTTTCTTCAACTTCCCAGGGGCAGCAATTGTGGATTGCCGCCCGCAAGCGTTCGTCGTACGATATCCACGTTGGTGCATTCGGATTAGTTGTGAGCGTCCAATCGACCGCCTTGAACTCGTTCGGCGAATAGAAGGACCACTTGTTGCTGAGCAAGGGTTCGTTGGAACTCTTTGCCAGGGCTACAAGGCTAAGCAAAGCAATACCGGCCACCAGCATACCATAGACCAAGCGGCGGGCCACTGGCCGGAACTCCTGGCGGCGCACCACCCAGTTGGCCACGACCGGCGCGGCAATCATCGCAAAGGAAGGGAAAACGCGGTGTTGGATATTGCGGGCACTCATAGCGCCGCTGACGTCAACGGCAATACTCAATGCCCCAAGGAAGCCAAAGGAGCCGTATAGTGACCAGAGCAATAGGTCCCGTGGTTCATCCGGCCAGGTATGACAGCGCCACCATGAATGCGATTGCGCTGACCACAACATGAATGAAATAGCCAGCAACAGCCAGTTGGCAATACTGACCAGCAAATAAACAGGCAGGCTGATCCAGCTGGTGGAGATCGTCTGATAAGGATTTTCCGTTGCTTCCTCGACGTCCAGAAAGAGCAGGGCCAGCCGGTCGGTAGCGGACTCGGCGATTACTATGCCTTTGCGAGCCGGAGGGTAGGCATAGAATGTAAATATGAAGGCGAGCACGAGCAAGATTAGCACAGCGTAGAGCAACCGCCGCCTCGTAGCTGAATTGTTATCGGGCCGGGCTCTGTTCAGTTGCCGGATAAACAGGCTAAGGGCAAGCGCAAGCGCAAGCGCGGCAATGAATGATATGGCCAGCAGGTTGTTGAAAGAAATCAATGCATAGCCGGCCAGATAAAATGCCAACAGGAAGGAAACAAAGAGTCGCAATTGCCGCCGGGCGAGGATACTACGTACAAGCAAATACAGGCATAAAAACATCAGGCCGCGGGAAAATTTTTCATGTGTCCCACGTAACAATGCAAAAAGCAGCTCTGGTTGGGCCAGCAAGATGAACATGGCAAGTCCGGTGGCAAGGTTACTCTGCGTGATCTCACGGTAAAAAAGCCAGGCCACAAAGACTGTCCAAACAATCAAGAGAGTACCAAGATATGTTTGAAACACTCCCAGGTCAAGTCCGGTAATGTGATTTGACAGTACCACCAGCGCCTGATAGCCATAGCCATTTCCGTAGGTGCCGCCACTTGTAAGAATGGTCATTTGTGATTGCATCGATGCAATCCAAACTGCGAAACGCCCAGCATCTCCCCCACCGGATAGATGCCCGTTATATCGTATGTGAGGATACAGCCCTATTAGGATAGATACGGCTAATGCCAACAGAAGAGATACAGTGCCTTTTGAGGATTTCGTTGGGTTCATACCTGACATCGTACCCTTTCACACACCTAACGATGAAAACTTCTGGTAAATCGTATTTGCCTTTTGAAGCCAAGGTAACGTAGATACATCTTCAAGTTGACTTCGTATCCTCTGTTTGGCTTGCGCTTTAGCTTGCGTGGGCACTGAGATCTGGTTGGGACCATCTGGAGACTGACGCCTATCTGTAACCTCAAT
>JAACFF010000237.1 GCA_009937635.1 Chloroflexota bacterium | reverse complement strand
GCAACTATGGTTTCGAAAGTGCGGGATATTTTTGCTGATGCAGTTCTGATACCCGGTTTATAAGTTTATAGAACATGCCATTTAAGAGCGAAACCTCGTCATTATGCACATCATAAACCGGATCCTTTTTCCGGAGCCTTTTTGCTACCAACAGAATTTCCGCGTACCTGCGCTCATCAATACACTTCTTGAACTTATTAACAATACATGTTACAAATAATGACATCACGGCGAAAATCTCATTGTGAGTACAACCCTGAGCCAGTAACGTAGCCCATCGAGCACCGGTAATGTAATGGGAAACGCGCATGGGCGAGAGCCCGCTGTGGCTGCGCTGCTGACGACGATTGACAGCTAGCTAACTAACCAGTCTTATTTGAAGCCCAATGTCCAATTCATTTGCTGTTCGATGGCTAAAAACGCATCCTGCCTCGCTGGTACTGCTGGCGCTAACGATATTGGCTGTTGTGGCAACGTGGCCCCTTGCCGCGCGGTTGGGAACGTCAATACCGGGCAACGGCGGCGATGCCTTTGTTCATCTATGGACCTTTGAATGGGTGAAGCAGGCATTGGCATCCGGGCAAAGCCCATTCTATACAAATCTCCTGTTTTTTCCTGATGGCGCGTCGCTTCTCTACCACAACTTCGCCTGGGTTCACATAGTTGCCTGGTTGCCCCTGCAGGCGCTGATCGGCGCCAACTCTGCCTACGGGCTCATCTTCCTGATCATTTTCATATTTAATGGGTTCGCCGCCTATTTGTTAGCGCGCAACCTGACCAGATCCCACTTTGCTGCCTTTGCCGCCGGCCTGGTATTAAGTTTCTGGCCATACATCCTGTCCCAACACGACCATCCAAATCTAATTACCATTGGCTGGGTGGCACTGGTGTTGCTTTATGTCAGGCGAATTTTTCTGGCAGGTAGGATACGAGACTCACTCCTGACCGGGCTCTTCCTTGCATTGCTGGGACTCACACGCTGGCAGCTATTGGCCATGAGCGCTTATCTCATTGGCCTGTTCGTTCTATACCTGTTTTTCACGGTGAAAAAGGTGGCCGTGCCTCGCCTGCTGGTACTGCTGGCAGTGGCCGTTTTGCTTGCCGCTGTTCTAATGGCACCACTGGCAGTGCCCGTGATCGCTGGCCAGTTGACGCGGGAAAATCCAGAAGACCTGTTTGTTGAGGAAGAGATTTACCAGACCGACTTGCTGGCCTATGTGGTCCCAAGCCGGTATCAGCCACTATGGGGCAAAGCCGTCACGCGCTTTTACGAGAATTTCGAGGCCAACAAAGATCTGGTGCCCTTCATCGGTTATTCGGTCCTGGTGCTGGTTATTCTGGCTATCACAAAGCGGTGGCGGGACAGTCGTTTTTGGCTGCTGGCAGCGCTGGTTTACATCGTTCTCGCCCTCGGACCGCAATTGCGCTTCAACGGCGCTCTTTACATGGATCTGCCCTACAAGCTCATTGAAGAGCAGTTTTTCATCAAGATTGTCCGCCGGCCCGATCGCTTCAACGTGATTTTGGGAATCCCAGTAGCCATCCTAGCTTCATGGGGCATGGTCGTCATGCGGGATAGTCTCAGTCGAAAACGGGAATTTTACGCTATTGGCATGCTGTTCTTTTTCTTGATTCTCGCCGAGTATGTGGTCTCTTATCCGACTTTTCGCCTAGAGACGCCCGCATGGTACGAGCAACTAGCCGGCGACCCGGAAACCTATGGTATCGTCAGCGTCCCCATACACGAGCGTTCCTTTGCCAACAAGAAGTATATGGTTTACCAGCTCACGCACGGCAAACCGCTGGTTGGAGGGCATATCTCTCGTCCACTGAATGAGTCCTTCCGTTTCATCGACAGCGTACCTCTACTCAGCAGCATGCGTCTCGATCCCCAGTCTCCGCCTAAGGTTGGCAATGTCTCCCAACAACTTCGAATGCTGGCAGCACATAATGTCCGCTATTTCATACTACACAATGACTTGTTGACCGGGCAAAAAATAAGCGATTGGCGGAATTGGCTAGTAGTCGAGCCCCAATACGAAGACGGCGAGGTTGCGGTTTATACCACCGATCCTCTTTACGGCAATGATTTCACCTTCAGCGACGAATTAATTCTGGACGGGGAGGGGGGCGTGACAATTGGCCTGATTCGGGCAAACGTGTTGCCCGGGTCGAATACGGCCTCGATAAGCGTGGCGACAAGCTGGGGTAGCCAGACCGGCGTCGCTAAGAATTTTGATTATTGTCTTGGCCTCGTCGATGCTGACAGTCGACCAGTCGACGCACAATGTGCAGCGCTGACTGCAGAATGGCCAACGTCCAGCTGGCAGGCCAGTGAGATTGTCAACACGCGGTTGACCTACGAACCGGATCAGGATCTTTCGACAGGAGATTACGAGATTCGCCTGTTTCTGCGCGAAAGCAATGTAGAGCAGAATGTAGGCGAAAGCGTCTCCTTAGGCAAAGTTATTTTCGGTGAAGAGCTAGAACCCGAGGTGACCTGGCAAGATAAGTTTTCTCTGGAATCTTACACTGTATCGCGGCTTGAAGGTGACCCCTCGTCACTGGACGTGGACCTCAAGTGGCGGTCGTTGAGTGAGACAGAGGAGTCATACAAGGTATTTCTTCACCTGCTGGACGAAGAATCCGGTGAGCTTGTGGCGCAAACCGACATTGTATCGCGTGATTGGACATATCCTACGTATCAGTGGCAGGCGGGTGAGTTGATCGAAGATTTCATCTCCTTGCCGGTAACCGGGGTACCGTCGGGAACGTATAGGCTGGCTGTGGGCTTTTACGTCCCTGAATCGGGCCAACGTCTTGATGTAGTCGACAGCAGCGGCAAACCATATGAGAACATGAGCTTTCCGCTCTTGAGCTTGCGGCGCTAGATTGACAGGCTTTGTATTTGTGGATTGCGCTTTAGCATGAGCTGGGCGCGAACTATTGAGGGAAGCTTGTCTGAGTCAACTAATGAACATCCTGATCCCACCCGCTAACAATACCAGGGCTAACAAGCGGCGCAGGATGAGCGGATCGAGTCGCCTGCTGCCATATTCAGCGCCGAGCCATCCGCCAACGCCCACGACCAGGAGCCAGGGGAGCATACTGGGAGGTAATTCGGGCACACTTGATAGGCGTCCTGCCAGGCCGGCGAGGGAGTTGACGAGCACAAAAGCAGCGGTGATGCCCATCGCCTGGCGCGTGTCTGCCCACCCCGCGAGGAGCAAAAGCGGACCCAGAAATATGCCGCCCCCCATTCCCACCAGGCCAGCCACCAGACCAATGAGTGCGCCGGCGATCAGCGCTATCCAAATTGGCAGCTTCGCGCGAATCGCCGGTGCGGATGGGTTACTAGATGGGCTGCGCCAAAGGCGATAAGCAGCATAGAGGAGGACAAGGCCCACAATTGGGCGGTACACATTACCCGGCAAACTCAGGCGCCCACCCAAGAAAGCAAAGGGAATCGACGCGGCGGCAACTGGCCAGAAAATGCGGGATGAGAAATGTCCGGCCCGCACGTATTTCCACGTTCCAATTGAGGCGACGAGGATGTTCAGGGTCAATGCTGCCGGACGCATGATTTCCGGTGGGACTCCAACGATGCCCATGACAGCCAGATAGCCAGAACCGCCACCGAGGCCGACGGCTCCATACAGAACGGCGATGACGAAGAAGAGACCTGCCAGAAGAATATCGGCATTCACTCGCTCAATTCTAGTCGAATAGGTCGCGCGGGTCACTTGTTTCTGCAAACCGTGAAGCAGAGCGCTTGATCGCACCTGCTTCAACGCATCAAAGGTATCCCCTGATCACGCTTCTTGTTGAACCCCTTTCGCGGAGCGCTGGTCGATCCAATGGAATGACAACGGCTGTTGGCATGCTCGCTAATGTCTTTGGGTGCACAAGTCCCTTATTCCATCAGCCCGGCAGCCAGCAGGCGCTCGTGTACATTGCTAAAAACATCCGCGTTTTCCTGCGTAATACGGCCGTCCCCCACCAGTCGGGCCAACATAACAGTTTGCATATTTTCCATGCCGCCATCCTGTTCCTCCATTCCCGCTGCCATCAACGTATCCATTTCCGCGTGCACGGCCAGGAAAGTATCCGCCTCTTCTTGAGTTAGAATACCTTGCTGCACCCCAGCAGCAGCCATCGCATCATGTTTTGCGGCCTCTGCTTCGGCGTCGAAAGCAGCTCCACCCACACGCTGCCCCGGCATGATTTGCCCGCTGCCAAGAGCGCGAACGTAGTTAATGACATCCCAGCGCGCATCATCATCCAGGACATCTTGCCAACGGGGCATAGCCGACGCAAACGGTTCGTGAGTTCCCCCTTCGCTGATACGCCAGAAGAGATAATCGTCCCCCAGCATTCTGCTGGTGTGGGCCACCGGCGCTGGAAGGGGATCGAGGACCTGTCCAGCTGGCCCATCCCCCATGCCGCCATCGCCATGGCAGCTGGCGCAGTAAGTACTGTACAGCTCAGCGCCGCGACCAAGGGAATCTTCACTGGCAAGCATCGGATTTTCCAGGCCTGCATATTCATCAGGAATTTTGGCGTGATGGCGCGCCATCATACCGCTTCCCGGCCCCATGCCCATACCGGTTGGTTGGTTGGCATCAAGCCCGGGTTCGGCCGTTACTCCCTCCGATGCGGGTTGAGGAGCTTCTCCAGTAGATGGGTTACAAGCAACAAAAACCAACATCAACGCGATCAACAGGAAAGCCACTTTCTTAGTCAAAATAAATCTCCTCGCGAATTAGCAGTCAGCCTTCAGCCAACAGAAATAAGCGTGCATTTTTAGCAATGCCGCTTCTTTGTGTCAACAGTTGGACTGGCTTCTACATGATGGCTTCATCAAAAACAGTTTGACAAGGAAATTCTGTTGTGGCCAGCTTAGCTGGCAACATGCAAGGCGGCTAAAAGCAGCAAAAGCGCAAATGAAATCAGTCCGCTTAAATAGGGTTGTTTATTTTGGTAGAGCAAGCGCGGTGGAGCAAAAGACAGTAGCAAGACCAGAAGAGAAATCAGAAAAGTTATTGCACCCTGAGACAGCTCCAAGGCCTTGAGTAAAGCCCCGGCCTGAGCTGTCGTAAAAAAGAGCATGCCGTTGGTCAGGATCAGGCCGAGAAGCGCCACACCAGCGTAGCGATTAGTACCTGGCACAACAGCAGGCTGCACGGGAAAGGCCAGAATTAAGATGTACAACATGGAAAATCCCAACAGTGCGCCCGGCATGTAGACAAATAATGCGGAAGAACTTCCTTCATCCAGTGTGGCGGCACGGATCGACTGTATGGTCACAAAGTATCCTAGCTGGTAGGCCATTGTGGTCATCATCAGCAAGCCGAATAAGAAAGCCAGGATTGCGCGAATCTTGGTGTTGAGAAAGATGGCAGGCGGCGACCAACGGCCGATCCCCGGTTGCGCTTCCAGCTTGCGTAGGAGATAGACGCCAGCGCAAAACAAGACGTAGAGTACAACCAGCAGCAGGGCGTTCCAGCCCGATGGCAGCGTCAGCTTCAAGGAGAGTGCCGGTAACCAGAGCAGCATTGCCAGGAAAGCGCCACCGTCGGCTATGACGGGTAACGAGGCCATCAGAGGGGTGCGGGTTATTACGTGGTTGCCCATTCGCAAGATTATAACTCACGGCGAGATTTCGAAAAAAAAGGTTTGTTTTCGCTATCGTTGTCGAAGATTATCGATAGCGACAGAGATTGCGACTGCGTTTGGGAGCGGGGCAGACATCATCAAATGCCACCGCTCGCTTAATGCCGGTTGACGCCTTTCTGGTCGAATGTTATACTGCCCAACGTTATTCTTTGATAAGATGACTATGAATGGGAGGAGTAGGTGATTCCTCTTGCCCAAAGAGAGTGCAGGTCATAGGCTGCAAGCCGGCGCACAGCAAGAAATCAGTGAAAGTCGCCCAGGAGTTTTCCTTCTGAACGTTTGTTGGGATCGCCCAAGGGATCAAGGCAAGCCAGTAGGCTGGAACGGGTAAGCCCGTTAATGCTGAATTGAGAGCCGGCGCCTTTGTTCCGGAATCAAGGTGGTACCGCGTGAGACAAACTCTCTCGTCCTTGAAGGATGAGAGGGTTTTTTGCTATTTGGGTCCAAAGTTCAACCGTTAATAGAGGTTGATCTTCTCAGGACCTTGAGAAGGAATTGGTTATGAGTGAAATGCCGAAGGCGTATAACTTCAGCGATACTGAAGAACGCCTCTACCAGTGGTGGGAAACAAACGGCTGGTTTAAGCCGGAAACACGGCCGAACGACGCCAGACCTTTTGTCATCTCCATTCCGCCGCCCAACGTGACCGGCGAGCTGCATATGGGACATGTGATGTTTGTGGGGCTGGAAGACTTGATGATCCGCCGTGCCCGCATGCAGGGCCAGGCGGCGCTGTGGGTGCCAGGCACTGACCATGCCGGAATCGCCACACAGTTGCAAGTGGAGAAGCTGTTAAACAAGGAAGGGACGACGCCGGAGGAGATCGGCCGTGAAGCGTTCCTTGAGCGCTCCTGGGCCTGGAAAAGGAAGTACGGCAGCTACATCACCAAGCAGTTGCGCCATTTGGGCGCTTCTTGCGATTGGGATCGAGAACGATTCACGCTGGACGATGGCCTGTCAAAAGCGGTGCGCGAGGCTTTTGTGCGTATGTATCGCATGGGCTTGATTTACCAGGACGAATATTTGGTGAATTGGTCGCCTGGCCTGCAAACGGCCGTCTCCGACCTGGAAGTAGAATACACAGAGGAACAGGGCTTGATGTACTACTTCAAGTATCCACTGAAAGAAGGTGGATATCTAGAAGTAGCCACGACCCGTCCGGAGACAATTCTAGGCGATACGGCCGTGGCCGTACATCCTGACGACCCACGCTTCCGAGACGCCATCGGTAAGACAGCTATGGTGCCCATGCTCAAGCGGGAGATTCCGGTCATCGCTGACGATTACGTTTCCATGGAATTCGGGACCGGCGCGCTAAAAGTGACGCCTGGCCACGATCCAAATGATTTCGAGATTGGGCAGAGGCACAATCTGGCCATTGTCAACGTTATGAATAAAGATGCGACCATGAGCCGAGAGGCCGGTCCATATGCGGAATTGGAACGATTCGACTGCCGCGAGCAACTGTGGGCGGACATGGAAGCAGCCGGGTTGACGATCCGGACAGAAACGCATACACTCAACGTGCCACGCAGCCAGCGAGGGGGCGAGATCATTGAGCCGCTAGTCAGCAAGCAGTGGTTTGTCAACGCCGAACCGATGGCCAAGATGGCCTTGGCGGCGGTACATAGCGGTCAAATCCGTATTGTTCCGGAACGTTTCGTGAAGGTATGGGACAACTGGCTGGAGAACATCCGGCCCTGGTGCATCAGCCGCCAATTGTGGTGGGGCCACCGTATACCGGTCTGGTATTGTGACGATTGCGGCCACCAGACGGTATCTACCTTGGATCCCAGCGGTTGTGAAGCCTGTGGCAGCACCTCAATCGAGCAAGACCCGGATGTTTTGGATACCTGGTTCAGCAGTGGTTTGTGGCCTTTCTCCACCCTGGGTTGGCCAGAACAAACGGCCGACCTGCAACGTTTTTATCCCACAGACGTGATGGAGACCGGTTACGATATCCTCTTCTTCTGGGTAGCGCGCATGGTCATGAGCGGGGCTTTATTCACCAACGATATCCCCTTCCACACTGTTTACCTGCATGGCCTGGTGCGTGATGAGAACGGCCGTAAGATGAGCAAGAGTTATGGCAACGTGACCGATCCATTGAAGGTGATGGAGAAATACGGCACAGACGCCCTGCGCTTCACCTTGCTAACAGGCGGCACGCCTGGCAACGACCTCAATCTTTCCCTGGATCGGGTAGCCAGTAATCGCAATTTCGCCAACAAGATCTGGAATGCAACCCGCTTTGTAACTCGCAGCCTGGACAGCGCCAGCAAATCAGATGCAGTGACTGGTGAGCAGTTTAGCGACGCAGACAAGTGGATCTTAACCCGCTTAAGCGAAACGATTGAGACGACAGATCGTCTAATGGATAGCTACCAGTTCGGCGAGGCGGGACGCCAAGTATACGATTTCCTGTGGGGCGAGTTCGCCGATTGGTATCTTGAATTGGCGAAAGTGCAGTTAAATTTAGGCGGCGTCCATGCCTGGACGACACTCAAGGTTCTGCGCCAGGTGTTGGATGAAAGCCTGCGCCTTCTGCACCCCTATATCCCCTTTGTCACCGAAGAGACCTGGCAGCAGCTAAAACGCGCCTATGAAGAAGCAGATCTCGGTATTGAGCCTGTTGGAGGCTGGGGAGAAGCTTTGATCGTCGCCGATTGGCCCATGCCCGGGCCCCGCTACCCAGAAGCAGCCGCAGATTTCGGCCAGTTGCAGGGCATGGTACGCCGTATACGCGCCGCTCGCGCCGATCATAATGTACAGCCAGGCCGCCGAATCCAGGCCACGATTGTCGCCGGTGATAAAATGGATTTCTATGAGGCGCAACGGCCGATCCTGGCCTTCCTGGCGCGCCTCGACGAAGAGAAGCTGACCATTAGCGAAACGGCCGAAGCGCCGGATAACGTGGTCACCCTGGCCCTGGGCAATGTAACCTGTTACCTACCCCTGGCCGGATTGGTGGACTTGGAACAAGAACGAATAAGATTGGGCAAAGAATTGGCTAATATGGACAAAGAAATCGAGCGCGTCTCAAAACTGTTGTCCGGCCCCTTCGCCGATAAGGCCCCTGCGCCAGTCGTACAGAACGAGCGCGATAAGTTAGCGAGTCTCCTATCAGGACGCGCCGAGATTCAAGAAAGATTGGACACACTCTAACGCCCTAAACGATAAAGCAGCCTGACTACGAGACAACCCGACTAACAGATTAACCTCATGGAAAAAATACGACCTACAAACATCACCGCTGACCGAAACAAACGTGAACTGATCATAGAGTGGAATGACGGCAAAGAATGCAGCTATCCCTTCGCCGGGCTGCGCGCCGTCTGCCCCTGCGCTGAATGCCAGGGCGGGCATGACAATATGGGCAGACCAGCCGATAAGCATTTGCTGCGCACGGCCGAAAATCCAGAGTTGAACATGGAAAAAGTCGAGCCGGTCGGCACCTACGCTATAACCATCTTATGGAGCGATGGGCATTGGCAGGGGATTTATACCTGGCAATACTTGCACGATGCTTGCCTTTAACATCTTATTTAAGGAGTCGTGACTTCAGTCACCTCATCGCTAAAGCGATTACTCCGATCCGTTTAAGGAGTCGTGACTTCAGTCACCTCATCGCTAAAGCG
>JAACFF010000236.1 GCA_009937635.1 Chloroflexota bacterium | reverse complement strand
CAAGCTGCAATATCGGGTACTGACCCGCCCTCGCTGTTGCCTGCCACTTAATCATTTCTGACCAATCATGCTTGCATACCACCTGAACGGTTACTAATTTTGAAGGTCGCTCTGACAGCTTCGTTACTCGTGTAAGACATCTCACGAAAGACCTGCCAGATTTCGTTCGCATGGGAACAGCCGTTCCACTTGACCTATGTTGGACTTACTCCATAATGGTAGTATAACAATATCCGGGTGAACTAATATCTGAGTGTAGAAGATAAAGTATCGTGAGTTTTACTGTCGACGACCGGCCAGGCAGCGGCGCAAGTCTGCTAGGAGATGAACGCAAACCAGATTTGCGCCTTCGTTTCTTGCGTCTTTACATCGCGTTTGCCGTGCTGATCCTGGCTGGAGTGCTGTCTCTGGCACTGCTGCTCAACAATCGCCTGGAACGAGAGACACGGACGGCCGACTTGGCGCTGGTCAGCATCCTGGCCAAGCGCATGGGCCCGGGTGTCAATGCAGACCAGTTCAGCGACGAGTTTGAATCCTGGGTCGAGATTGCCGGTATAGAGGGGCCGCTCACCGCCACTGTTATCGATTCATCGCGCAACGTTTTAGCCACCTACCAACAAGAAATCAAATGGGAGAATTCACGAGAGTGGAATATTTGGCAGCGGCTCATCTTTCGTACAGCACTCTTCGATGAATCCGGCTCGTTTACGTCCATGGCGCCCGATGGAGAAGAATGGCTTCACTCTTACGCCACCTTGCCCGAAATCGGGCATAGATTAATCATACAGCGCCCTGCGCAAACCGCGTTTGCCACGTCGCAACTGCTGACTTGGGGTCTCCTGGTCGCTATTATCATTTACCTGGCTGGGGGAGTCTTCTCCTGGTTCATCCTCTCATACCGGGTCATTCGCCCGCTGGATTACCTGGAAACGTACAGTGAGCGCATTCGCTGGCGCGGACAGTTATCGCCGTCAGAACAGACGAATATTGATGAATTAATCCAGCGGAACGATCAGTTGGGCAACCTGGCGCGTTCTCTGGAGGCGATGCAGGATGAAACCGAGAAGCGACTTGTGCAACTGTCAACGCTGTTGGAAACGAGCCGGGTTGTCGCCGCATCTCTGGAATCCACCGAGGTGATCGACAACATCCTCGATCAAGTACAAACTTTATTTAACGTGGCCCGTACGGCAGTAGTCGTGTTGGATCAGCGCGCCAGCGTGTTCCGCATACGCTCTAGCCGCGGCCTGTCTGAGAATTATGCCAGGCAATTACGCATCGATCCCACGGAACCGACCTCCCCTTCCATGCGCGCCCTGCGCAAACAAACCCCTGTTCAGGTTGCCGATACAGAAACCGACCTGTCATTCGTCAACCTTCGCCAACGATCCCGTGCTGAAGGTTTTCGCTCGGTTCTAGCTATCCCCTTACGCACGCAACAATCCCCGCCAGCCGTGCTACTGCTCTACAAATCGGAAACCTACCGTTATAGTTTCAACGAATTGGAGCTCGCTTCCAGTTTCGGCCACCATGCCTCGATCGCCCTGGAAAATGCCGCCTTATACGCCAAGACGGACGAACGCTTGCAAGAACAGACGCTGCGACTAGAAGCTATTGTGGAAAGCCTCAACGATGGTTTGATCCTGGAAAGCTTGCGGGGAGAAGTTCTTTTCTGCAATCAACGCCTGCTGTCCTGGCTGCAAATTTCACGCAGCCAGGCCAGAGACAAGTCGTTGTCCGAACTGACAGAAATCTTGCTGGCGGATGCCACTGACGGGGATGAGATTAGGCAAGCGTTGGTTGCAACCTCGGATAGGGCGCAGGAACGCGCGCTTGACCTTTCATTGGAAACGAACAACGGCCGTATGCGGGATCTGCGCATCCATCTTTTCAACGTAACCGATGTGCAAGGGGATTTACTCGGGCGCGGACAACTTTGGCAAGATGTTACACGGGATAAAGAAGTGGACCGCATGAAATCAGCCCTGCTCTCCACGGTCTCCCACGAATTGCGCACGCCTCTGGCAACGATCAAAGGATTTGCCAGCACACTTTTAGCTGAAGATGTCGATTGGGACAAGGCAGCCCAGCGAGAATTTTTAACATCGATCAGCGACGAAACCGACCGGCTGACCAGGTTGGTACAAAACCTGCTGGACATGTCACGAATCCAGGCCGGTATGTTAACCATTCACTGTGAACTCTTTTCAATTAATGATCTGCTTCCGCAAGTTGTGCATGGCTTTGGCGCTGCACTTGATGGACGTTTGCACATGGAGATGTCGCCGGAACTGCCGCCGGTTTGGATGGATGTCTCTCGTATCGCGACTGTGATACGTAACTTGATTGAAAATGCGGTGAAGTACTCAGCGCCTGATCGTAAGATCGAAATCATGACCAGGAGTGCAAACGGCCGCGTACTTTTCTCCGTGCGCGACTACGGGCCCGGCGTTGCCGAAGAGCTGCGAGAAAAGGTGTTTGAACGCTTCTTCCGCGCGGAAAACGGGTTAACGCGACAGGCCGGCGGCAGCGGGCTGGGATTGGCTATCAGCAAAGGTTTTGTTGAAGCGCACAACGGCCGTATCTGGGTCGCTGCGGCGGATCCGGGAGCAATATTTACTTTCTCACTGCCCCTGGACCGGCATTGTAGAGAAGGATAGGGCGCTATGAGTGCAACCAGGGTACTCGTCGTAGATGATGAAAAGCCATTGCGAGAGTTTATCGGCCGCAACCTGGCAGCCCGCGGATTTCACGTTTATTATGCTTCTAGTGGTCTGGAAGCATTGGCGCTATTTAACACGGAATCTTTGGACTTGATCATTATGGATGTAATGATGCCGCACATGGATGGCCTGGAGACTTCTCGCCGCATTCGCCAAAGCTCCACCGTTCCCATCATCGTCCTTACTGCTTTAGACGAAGAGTCAGACAAGGTTATGGCGCTGGACATGGGCGTCGACGATTATCTGACAAAGCCATTCGGCGTCGATGAATTGCTGGCGAGGGTGCGAGCTGTGCTTCGGCGCAGTAGTTGGTCAAGCGCACCAGCTTCCTCAGCGCGTGAGATCTTGCGCTATGGTGAGATCGAACTGAATAGCGAAGCGCAAACGGCCGTTTGCCGGGGCCAGCGACTGAAGCTGACGCGTACGGAATTTGACTTGTTGCATTATTTCATGCGTAATGTCGGCAAAGCATTGCCGCATCGTGCGATTTTACAGAATGTGTGGGGACCGGAGTATGGCGGGGAAGCGGAGTACTTGCGTGTGTATATCGGCCGTCTACGCCGCAAGATAGAAAAAGATCCATCCAATCCCATCTATTTACAGACTGAATACGGCATCGGCTATAGGTTTGGGAATTAACAAATTTTTTATATTTCCCCCTCCTATTTTTATGCCCTGTCTACGACCTAATCGTAGAATGTATTTAGTGTAGTTACGAATGGGCAACCTCTTTCCCGGCCCGGAGACATGCATCGCCCCATTTTCATCCCACGATGTCGTAGAGGTTGCCTAGTGTCTTTTTCCCGTTTCTTTGTTTTCTCTGGAGGAGGTAAATCAATGTCATTTCGTAAATTTGCAACGTGGTTATCAATATTGTTGATCTTGCTGTTGGCCCTGGCGGCATGCCAGCCACAGGCCGAGCCGGCAGCGGAACAGCCCGCGGAGTCTGAGGCGGCCGAGGCGGAACCTGCTGAAGCAGAAGCGCCCCCGGAAGAGGAGCCGGCAGAAGAGCCGGCAGAGGAGGAAGCTGCCTCGGACTTTGCGGGAACTATTACTTTAGGCGCGGCCGTGTCTGAGACCGGTAAGTACGCCCGCGAAGGAAAGGATACTCGCCAGGGCTACAACACCTGGCTGGAATGGGTCAATGAAGAATATGGCGGCATCAAGGTCGGCGACGATCGTTATGAGGTTGAGATAGTTTATTATGACGACGAAGGCGACCCAGATACCGCAGCCAATCTTGTGGAAAAACTGATCACTGATGATGAAGTAGATTACTTGCTCGGCCCCTACTCCAGTGGTTTGACCATGGCAACGAGCGCCATCGCCGAAAAATACGGCATGATCATGGTTGAAGGCAACGGCGCGTCGGAGTCAATATTCGAGCGTGGTTTTGAAAACATCTTCGCCGTATTAACTCCGGCTGGTAATTATACGCAGTCGGCCTTGAAGACGCTCTCTGACCAGGGAGCCAGCTCCGTAGTCATCGCCTACGAAGACACGGCCTTTCCTACCTCTGTAGGCGCCGGAGCGGAGAAGTGGGCTGCTGAGTACGGCATGGAGGTACTGGCTGTCGAGACATATCCCAAAGATGTCGCCGACGTGACAGCGATCATGACCAAGTTCCGCGACCTGGATCCCGATGTCTTCGTCGGCGGCGGTCATTTCAACGACGCCTTGCTCTTCGTCCGCGCCGCAGAAGAATTAGGATTCTCGCCCGATGCGATGGTGATCACCGTCGGTCCCAGCAATCCGGAATTCGTAGCAGAAGTTGGCGATTCCGCCAACTACATCGTCGGACCCACGCAGTGGGAAGCCACCATGTCCTGGGAAGATGAATACTTTGGCACCGCGGCCGAATTTGCCTCCCGCTATGAAGATATGTGGGGCGAACCCCCGACCTACCAGGCTGCCGAATCCACGGCCACCGCCTTGGCTCTACAACTGGCTATCGAACAGGCGGGAAGCATGGATATGGACGCCGTGCGCCAGGCGCTCTTTGACCTGGATGTGGAAACTTTCTATGGTCCGATCAACTTCGACGAGACGGGCAAGAACGCAGCCAAACCCATGGGCGCTATCCAAATTCAGGATGGGGTTATCAACGTCGTGGCGCCGCCGGAAGCAGCAGTGGCCGATCTGGTGCCCATGGTTCCCTGGGAAGAACGTTAGTCATTAGTCATTTATTCTCCCGGAACCTAGAAGTTTCCGGGAAAATAACGAGAAAAGGAGCTACGAATCAGTAGCCAATACAAAGCTTTGTATTGGCTACTGATTCGTAAAGACCGACCACTTCATTGGCATAAACTGCAAAAAGGACAGTACCCTATGGATCAATTTATGCAAGCTGTGATTAACGGTGTCATGTTAGGCGGCTTTTACGCGGCGATGGTATTGGGCTTCTCCATTATTTGGGGAGTTATGGGCGTCATCAACCTGGCCCATGGCGAATTTGTTATGGCCGGTGCCTATCTAAGCTGGTACTTGCACAAGCAGTACGGTTGGGAGCCTTTTTTAACAATCATCGTTGTAGTAGCTGTGATGTTTGTCGTCGGTTACCTGCTGCAACGTATCTTGATCAACCGCATCATCGAACGGCCGTATCTGATCGCTCTGTTGGTCACATTTGGCCTTTCCATCATCATAGCCAACTCATTCAAACTCATGTTTACTGCCACCCCGCGCACTGTGGACACCCTATTCAGCGGCTTCTGGCGCGCCGGTAATGTGACCATCCCCGTAACCAGATCTTTTATCATGGTCGCCGCGTTGATCATGATGGGCGCTTTATATTTGTTCTTACACTATACTCGCCTGGGTAAGAGCATCCGCGCCGCGGCACAAAACCGCGAAGCAGCGCGCATTGTAGGTATTGAAATCAGCGCAGTTTATGCCTTGACTTTTGCTATCGCCATCGCCCTCACCGGCGCCGCCGGCACGCTGCTCAGTCCCATACAGCCCATCTACCCCTTCATGGGATCGGCGCTGACATTAAAGGCCTTTGCCATAACAGCCATGGCCGGCCTGGGCAGCATCCCTGGAGCATTGGTTGGGGGCCTCATCTTAGGCTTGATCGAGGTATTCATCGCCACATTTGTTCCCGGAGTGGGAACTAATCTAGGCATCGTAAGCTCCTACATCATCCTGGTACTGGTGTTGGTTACCCGGCCCCAAGGGCTATTTGGCGGCGTCGTCGAAGCCAGGGAGGTACAGTAAGATGAGCGGCTTCGCACGTGCCTGGCGACAATACAAACTGGGGCGATGGTTTTTACTGCTAATCGTCCTCATCTTGCTGGCACTACCGGTGATCCAGAAGTTCACTCCCGATAGCAAGCTGGTTACCAATTCACTTTTGTTCTCTTTTACCCAACTCTTTATGCTAATCACCCTGGCCAGCAATTGGAATCTGACAGGCGGCTTTACCGGCTACGTCGACTTTGGTCACGCGGTCTTCTTCGGCCTGGGAGCGTACGGCACGGGGATCGTGATGGCCAAAGCTGGGTGGCCCTTCGTCCCCGCTCTAATCATCGGTGCCGTCGTGGCTGTTCTCTTTGCCCTGCTGATTGGCTCAGCCACCTTGCGCTTGAAAGGCCCTTATTTCTCTATCTCAATGCTGGGCACTTTCGTGGCCATGCGCGAGATCATTCGCGTGCTCAAACCACTCACGGGTGGGGGTACGGGGCTCACGCTTCCTCCCTATCTGAACCGCCCGCTTTTTTATTACGTGACCTTGATCATGACCATCCTGGTCGTGTTATTCGTCTGGTGGCTGATCAAGCGTACGGAATTCGGCACGACGCTCATCGCCATCCGCGAAGATGAGATCGGCGCGGAGATGCGCGGCATCAATACCACGCTGCATAAGATTACCATCTTCATGATTGGAGCCTTTTTAACCGGGATCGTCGGCGGCTTGTGGGCCTACCAGAACACGTTTATTGATCCCGACGTGGTCTTCTTCGAGTCGCGCACAGTGGAACTGGTGATGATGGTCATGCTCGGAGGGTTGGGAACGGTGGCCGGTCCCGTTATTGGGGCCACGCTTATTTACTGGCTGCGAGATGTGCTTTGGGCCAACTTACTGCAGTTCCACCTCATAGCGCAAGGCATCATTCTGATTCTGATCGTGCTCTTTGTGCCCGAAGGTATTGTGGGTACGCTGGGTGACGACTCGGGCACATCACTTGGCCGGCTTTGGAATCGTTATTTTGGCGCGCCCGCCGCAGACGACTCGACGGCCGAGGAAGTGGAGGTGAGCGCATGAGCGGAGACAATGGCCGGCAGCCATTGCTGGAAGGCAGGAATGTCAGCAAATTTTTCGGAGGGTTGGCCGCTCTCAGCCAGGTAGACTTCGCTGTCTATCCAAACGAGGTCATGGGGCTAATTGGCCCCAACGGCAGCGGTAAAACCACTTTGTTCGACTGTCTAAGCCGCGTACAGAAGATCAGCGAGGGACAGGTGATCTTCAAGGGCGTGGATATAACGGATAAGAAACCGTATCAAGTGGCACATATGGGTCTGTCGCGAACCTTTCAGGTGATCCGCGTCTACCGCAAGATGACTGTTCTGGAGAATATGTTGTTGAGCCGCCAATATGGCGGCCAGGGTCTGCTGAAATTATTCAGGCCTGCCCCCGAGGAGACGGAAGGGCGAGCCCGCGAACTGATCAAGTTCTTACTTCTGGATTCTGTTATCCATGAAAAAGCGGGCAATTTATCTGGTGGGCAAAAACGGCTGCTGGAAATCGGCATGGCATTGATGCCTGACCCGGACTTGATCCTGCTGGACGAGGCCACGTCAGGCGTAAACCCAACGCTCGTGGAAACGATTAAGGATCGCATCAGAGAACTAAATACAACCTACAAGAAAACCTTTCTGCTGATTGAGCACAATATTCACTTCATCGCCGATCTTTGTAGCCGCGTTTTTGTGTTGAATTATGGGCAGAAACTGGCCGAGGGAACGCCGCAGGAAATTATGGATAATGAAGCGGTCATAGAGGCTTATTTCGGAGCAGAGGGAGGTTAGCATGGACGGTAAGAGTAATGGCCGGCCATTGCTGGAAGTTCAGGATATTTACAGCGGTTACCAGGCGGACTTCGACATCTTGAAAGGAGTGAGTTTGCATGTCGAACCGGGCGAGATCGTCTGTGTGATCGGCCCGAACGGCGCGGGTAAATCGACCGTGTTCAAGGCGCTCTATGGCTTTCTGAATGTGCGCCGGGGGCGGGTTCTTTTCGACGATCGCGACATCACCAATATTCGGCCGCAAGACACCTTGAAGATCGGCATTACCATTGTGCCCCAATTGCGCAGCCTTTTTCCCCAAATGACCGTTTATGAGAACCTGGAAATGGGCATGTACCTGGAACGGGATAAAGAGCGCATCAAGCAGCGTATTGATTATATCCTGGAACTATTTCCCCGCCTGGGTGAGCGAGAAAAACAGAAGGCGGGAACGATGAGCGGTGGCGAGCAGCGCATGCTGGAGATCGGCCGTGCCTTGATGTGGGAACCCAAGCTGGTTCTGATGGACGAACCCTCCGCCGGCCTGGCTCCGTTGATCACCAAGATGATCTTTGATAGTATTTTGCGCCTTAATGATGAGATTGGTCTGACAGTGCTCATGATCGAACAAAATGCGCGCCAGGGTCTACAAATCAGCGATCGTGGCTACGTCCTGGAACTGGGCTGCAACAGCTATGAAGGCAGCGGACAGGAACTACTAAACAACGAAGAAGTCCGCCGCGCCTTCTTGGGCGGCCGATAAATCAATGTAGGGGCGAGACGGTGTGGTGCGGACTTGCCCAAAACGAGTCGCCTTGTCTCCGCGCCGTCTCGCCCGATCATGGCATTTTTTGAGTGATCAGCACAAACATCATACATTGGAGTCTCCCTAATGAAACATTATTTAGTAAAAGATTGGATGCAAACCAAAGTTATTACCGCCGGCCCCAATATGGGCATGTTGGAGGCGCATAGGCTGATGCGCAACAATAAGATCAGGCGTCTGCCCATCGTATCCCGTAACGGTAAATTGGTAGGCATCGTCACCCGCAGCGACGTGCGCCAGGCCGAACCTTCCGAAGCCACGACGTTAAATGTATGGGAAATGAACTACCTACTGGCCAAGCTGCAATTAGGCGACATTATGACGCAAGAGCCGTATCATGTGCATCCCGACGATTCGATTAAGACGGCCGCAACCCTCATGCACAGCAACAAGATCGGCGCCCTGCCCGTCGTCGACGACGATAACAAGGTGGTTGGCATCTTAACTGAATCCGACGTCTTCCGCGTATTGATTGAATGGTTCGACGAAGACATGGGAGCCATTGCAGAGGGGGGATAATTGTTAATTGGTGAATTGTTGAATTTTGAATGGTTAATGTAAGCCGGTAAATTGTGACCGGGCGGCGCTTTTATTACGGCTGGGTGATCGTCGCCGTCAGCGGGATCATATTGCTGGTCGCCTTTGGGATTCGCCTATCCTTCACCGTCTTTTTTGTCGCTCTCACCGAAGAATTCGCCTGGCTGCGGGCGGAAACTGCACTCATCTTCTCTGTGAGCATGGTTGTTTTTGCGGCCACCTCCCTCTTTGCGG
>JAACFF010000027.1 GCA_009937635.1 Chloroflexota bacterium | reverse complement strand
TTATCCATATATCTATGGTTCAGTGGAGTAGAAGATCAAGGAATCTTCGTAGGCCTTTGGGTCCCTTCTATTCTAAGTTTCGGCGCGTTGGTTTTCGCGGGGAGTTCCAGCCGTGAGTGATATTGGAATCTTTATCTGGGGTTTGCTTGCCATTTTTTTGGCTATTGGCCCTCTCGTGGTAGCCGCCTATCTTGACAACAGAGATAGGCAGAGAGAATAATATCTAACTTCAAACAGCAGGGAAAACGCGCATGATAGAACAGAGCGATATCAGTTCGGTACTGGTCACTGGAGTTACCGGTTATGTTGGTGGTCGTCTTGTGCCACGCCTCCTGCAAGCAGGATATAAAGTGCGAGTTCTAGTCAGAGGGAGTACGAGGCGTCTCGACGGCCGAGCCTGGAAAGATCAGGTGGACATCGCCATTGGAGATGTACTTAATCGCGGCAGCCTGACCGCAGCCATGCAAGGTATCGATGCTGCATATTATCTCATTCATAGCATGGGCGGGCATGATGAATTTAGCAAACGTGACATCCAAGCCGCAGAAAACTTTGCGACCACTGCGGCAGACGCTGGCGTAAGAAACATCATCTATCTCGGCGGTCTTGGAGATGCCGGCAGCGATTTGTCTGAACATCTGCGCTCGCGCCAGCAAACCGGCGACGCCTTGCGACAATTTGGGGTATCCGTGACCGAGTTTCGCGCTGGTATGGTTGTCGGCTCCGGCAGCTTGTCCTTTGAGATGATGCGAAATCTAACCGAGCGCCTGCCGATCATGATTGCACCCCGCTGGGTCTATACCAAAACGCAGCCCATAGCCATTCGTGATGTCCTTAACTACCTTATCTCCGCCCTGCAAAATCCGGCCAGCCTGGGCAAGATCATTGAAATCGGTGCCCCAGATGTGTTGACTTATGCTGACATGATGATGACTTATGCGAAGATTCGTGGGCTGCGTCGCCAAATCATTCGCGTACCTGTACTGACGCCGCGCCTGTCATCATATTGGGTGCATTGGATAACGCCCGTTTCGGCCAGTGTAGTCACCCCACTCATTGAAGGTTTGCGCAATGAGTTAGTTGTGCGAGACCACTCGGCCAGGACTTTGTTTCCTGACATTGAAACAATCAATTTTGAAACGGCCCTGCACCTCGCTTTGGCGCGCGTTGAAGAAGGGGATATCGAAACTTTGTGGAGCGATGCGCTCGCCTCCAGCCAGGGAGATATTAAGCCGGTTCATTTCACCCAGGAACAAGGAATGCTTATCGAAAGACGACAGAAGCGGGTGAACGCTTCCCCGGCGGATGTTTTCACATCTTTTATGGGCTTGGGCGGGGATCGTGGTTGGCCTCCCGATAATTGGTTGTGGCGATTACGTGGGGCATTGGACCGCTTGTTTGGGGGAGTGGGCATGCGCCGCGGTCGTCGACATCCTGATGAACTGCGGCAAGGAGAGGCTTTAGACTTCTGGCGAGTGGAAATGGTGGAAGCTGATCATCTGCTGCGTTTGCGGGCGGAAATGAAACTTCCAGGTCAGGGTTGGCTCCAATTTGAGGCCAACAATTGCCAGGACGGCCGAACAGATTTGGTCCAAACTGCTTACTTCGCTTCAAAAGGGCTCTCCGGATTGCTCTACTGGTACGGCATCTATCCTCTGCACGGATTCATCTTCTCGCGGATGATTGAAGCTGTCGCTCAACGTGCTGTCGAACTTTCAAATCGGCCCTATCCGGTAGTAAAGAAACAGTAAAATAGTTCCTTTCAAATCATGCTAAAATCGAGGTAAAGCAAGCGAATGAAATTACCAATTGTTAAAGGCAGAAATCTTAAACGCCAGAAAATCGATGAAGGGGTTCCGTTTGTGGAACAGCTTGCACAGGAAACCCCCGGGTTCCACTATTATGAATTTCCTACCTTGCCGCGCGAGGGGGCCTATTTATCGCACCTTTCTCAATGAAGGTATGCGTGCCGGTATACCTAACGAAGCAACACGTGCGCGTACAATTACACTGTATTTAGACAAACCCGCTTTTAGAAAAGCCCTAGATATCGACAACGAGCAAAACATCTGGCTTTACCTTTTTGATAAATCGGGCAATGTGCACTGGCGAATAGATGGAAAATTCAATGAAGAAAAGGGTGAAGCTCTGCGTCAAGCAATAATCAAAACCAGGCAATAGTCCAACCTTATGCTATCCTGAAGTAACTTATCATCGATAGATGATACTGGACGTACTTAGCGTTGTTACCATTGTGCTTCTAAGTCACCAGGGAGCCGCCCAAGATACTGCTGAAAATGAATAACTGTGTTCTCAGTTCCGGTCACCACAAGCTGATAGTTAATTCGCGTCTATTTGCCGGTCACTGAACGATGCTCTCACCTGCTGTGGAGAAATATGAGAACTTATTCATATTATGTACAATATCTTGGCAATTATTGTACATTTCGGATATATTTTCAGTATCACCGGAAAATTTCGGGATGGATAAGCCCATTGGTACCGTAAACACGCATTGGTACCGGAAACACACGAATTTTTTGGTTTATTTTGACGATTCACAAAGGAGATTATGTCATGAACCGTGTAAGTAAAGTTTTGATTGTTGTTGTCTTGATGCTTGTGATGATCGTGCCCTTAGCTGGCGCGCAGGAACAAAGCATCGTCGAAATCGCTGTCAACGATGGCCGTTTCGACACGTTAGTAGCGGCCGTTGTCGCCACCGACCTGGCAGACGCCCTGTCCGGCGGAGAATGGACCGTTTTTGCCCCAACCGACGATGCGTTTGCCAAGCTCGGTCTAGATGCTAGCAATGTCGCCTCCGCCTTTAGTAAAGAAGATTTAACAGACATTTTGCTCTATCATGCTATTCCAGCCAGTGTATCCTCTGCCCAGGCCAAGACCCTGTTGGGTGATGTGACCATGGCCAACGGTAAGATCGCGGGCTTAAAATATTTTGACGATTCGCTGTGGGTCAACGATGACTCGCGCGTCATCATCGAGGATATTATGGCCGTCAATGGCACTATTCACGTCGTAGACAACGTGATTCTGCCCCCATGGCCACGTGTCGCTGAAGATGCTGAAATGGAAATGTCAACTGCGACTGAAATGACCGAGACGGAAATGGCTGCAGAAGAGACAGTAGATGTCGAAGCTGGCGGTGCAGAAATGATGTCCGAAGAAAGTTCATCCGCCGCACCTTCTAGCAACTCAATCGCCGCTATCGCCATCCAGGATGGTCGTTTTGACACCCTTGTTGCGGCCGTTGTCGCTACTGACCTGGCTGGTGCATTATCTGGTGGCGAGTGGACCGTCTTCGCCCCAACTGATGATGCTTTTGCGAAGCTGGGCCTGGATGCCAGCAACGTCGCTTCAGCTTTCAGCAAGGAAGAGTTGACCGATATCTTACTCTACCACGTCTTAACCGATAGTGTTTCCTCTGCGGAAGCGAAGGCCAACCTAGGTAACATCACCATGGCCAATGGCCAAATCGCCGGCTTGAAGTACTTCGACGACTCTTTGTGGGTCAACGACGATTCACGCGTCATCATCGAGAATATTATCGCCGATAATGGCACGATTCACGTTGTCGACAATGTCATACTTGGCCCCTGGCCGCGTGTCAGTGAAGATGCGCAGTAACGGTGTCATTCATGTGATTGACTTTGTATTACTGCCCTAGAATTCGCGTCACTGAGCCATTCAACGTACATTATAAAGAGCCCAACTGTGCAGTTGGGCTCTTTATCCATATATGGCTTGGTACACTTACCATCAGGTAGTAAAGCCCACCATCATGCATGAAAGAAAACATGATTTTCCCATGCAGCTAACCAGAAATTTAGGTCGTACAAATGGTGTATCTTGGGAGCTTGTAACGGACGCAGCCAGATGGTCTCCACGACCTAGCCATTAGTGCCAGGTGCTGCTGGACACGATCGCCTGCTTCGGTGGATTCGATTTTCCCATCGGTGATCCTACCATTCCCGCCCACCCGTCTGATGTGCGGACAAGTCGCGGTGGGGCGAACCAGGAGCAGGTGAGCGCCGCGCCTTGTAGTGCCGAAAGCTCAGTGGATGTGATGTACGATTTCGATTCGCTTTTTGCTAAAGGAGGGCCGGGTGGAATGGGAGCCTCAATTTTCACATTCGGCGGAGATCGCGAGGCTTCTTTCATTGCCCCAAACCCCTTACTCGTGTACAACGACATATGGCGCTTTTCTCCACCCGATGCCAGTAAAGAATCCTATGGCCAGTCCGCACCAACATTGATAGTTGGGATCTTCCTTGTGAGCGATCTCCAAATTGCATACAGATAAGATTGCCGGCTGCAATGGTACAAAACTGGCCAAATTCAGACTAGCTGAAGGAGGCGTAGCGACGTCGTCCAACTCTAACCGTCACACCAAACAGTCCGGTAATAAACTGATTTTTCACTTAGATATTGCTCTTGCCTGCTCCCCAGAACTAGGCCGGCCCGATCGTGCAGGTCGCCTCATAAACACTTGTTGCCCGCCAAGCTACTAGACGAAAAAAGAAACCCATCAACAGGTTCCCTGTGCAAAATGCTGTACAATATATTAATTATTAATTGACAAATAGTTAATATCAGGATATACTACCGAACGAACGGTAGATAAGTTATATTCTGTATTATTATTATGCAAGCATCGACAGCATCAAGAGAGCGAGTTTTGAACAGCGCCGAGAATCTGTTTAACGCCAGGGGTTATACGGCTGTATCTATGCGCGATATCGCCGACTCGCTGGCCATGCGCAAGGCCTCACTTTACTACTACGCGCCAAACGGGAAAGAGCAGCTTTACATTGAAGTAGCATTGCGCAATCTACACCGTCATCGAGATGGGATTATTCAGGCAATTGCAGCAACTAAACATAGCAGCCTGGAGGTGCAGTTGTTGGCAGTTTCCTTCTGGTTCATGGACAACTTGCCATTGCGCTTGTTTAGTATGCTAGAAACTGACACGGTCGCTCTCTCCCGAGAACATGCAGCACACCTGATCGAACAGGCATACCGATCCCTTTTCGCACCCATTGCCACGCTTTTCGGAGAGGCACAGAGACGAGGCGAGATTCGGACTAGAGATCCGGCACAACTGGCAGGATACTTCCTGTCACTGATGGATGGCATCAGCTATAGCAGCACATCTGGATTTGCAGATACAGCTATGGATGTGTTGATAAGGGATGCGCTGGATATTTTATTGAACGGCCTGTACGAATAAAAACCGTGGGCTAGTAAGTTGGATCAGAACAGTAATAATGAGCAGTAAGGAGATAGAAGAATGACAATCCAGATGGACACTTGGGAGAATCGCCTTTTGAGACTGGCCTATGCTCCGCAAGAGAACTGGGCGGGTACGAGAGAAACAGCCCTTGCGGATCCACCGGCCCTCAATCGCGCCTACACCCATAGCGAAGAAATCACAAAGGAACATAGCGCCACCTTCCATCTGGCATCCGCGCTTTTGCCAGAGGAACAGCGGCAAGCGATTCGCGCCCTATACGCTTTCTGCCGCGTGAGCGATGACCTGGTAGATAAACCGCAGGGACAAGGGGCTTCGGCCACTACTGAAGTGGCACGCTTCGAGCGCTGGCGGCAACGGTCACTGAGTAATAATCCCCGAGAAGAGGAACTGGTTGCCTCGGCCTGGGCCGATACGCGAGCGCGCTTTAATATTCCGCGCCAATATGCTGAACAGTTACTGGATGGCGTGGCCAGCGACCTTACGGTAAAGCGTTATGCTACATTTCCCGATCTAGCCAATTATTGTTATGGCGTGGCCTCGACCGTAGGACTGATGTCGATGCATATCGTGGGCTTCAAAGATGACAGTGCGATTCCCTATGCCGTGAAGCTAGGAGTGGCCTTGCAACTAACCAATATTTTGCGCGATGTAGCCGAGGATTGGGAAAACGGCCGATTGTATTTGCCTTTGGAAGAACTGGCGGCATTTGGATTGTCAGAGGCGGACATCGCGGCCCAGACGAATGATGGCCGCTGGAAAGCTTTTATGGCATTCCAAATTGAAAGAGCACGGCGGCTCTACGCCGAGGCGATGCCGGGGCTGGTGTTACTGGAACGTCGTGGCCGTGTGGCTGTTGCTGCGGCAGCGGAATTATACTGCGCGATCCTGGATGATATTGAAGCGCACGATTACGACGTCTTTTCACGTCGCGCCTATATCAGCAATCGCCAGAAAGTAGTTCGCATTCCTGGTATTTGGTGGCGAGCGATGGCTGGGAAATATTGATAGGGAACTAAACAAAAGCAAGAAAGGGAAACTTAGCACAGGGAGCGGAGAACGATATGGCGGAGAAAGTGATAATTATTGGCAGTGGATTTGGCGGGTTGGGTGCCGGTATTCGCCTGGCGGCTCGCGGCTATGATGTGCAGATATTTGAGAAGTTGGATAAGCCGGGTGGTCGTGGTTATACCTATAAGATGGAGGGCTTCTCGTTTGATGCTGGGCCGACAGTAATCACAGCGCCATTTATGTTTGATGATTTATTTGAACTTGCCGGGCGCCAACGCGAAGATTACGTCGAGTTTGTGCAATTAGATCCCTTTTACCGCATTTTTGATCACAAGGGCAAATCCTTTGACTATAACGGCGATTCACAATTCATCTACGAACAGATAAGGCGCTGGAACCCCGCGGATGTGCAGGGTTACCAGGCATTTATGGATACAACGCAAGCGATCTTCCAAAAGGGCTTCGTGGAGCTGGCGGATAAACCCTTCTTAAATGTAAGTGATATGCTACGCGTGGCGCCGGACTTGATTCGTATGGGATCTTATCGCAGCGTTTATGGCTACGTGTCACAGTTTATCGAGAACGAATTCCTGCGCCAGAGTTTTTCATTCCACCCCTTGCTGATCGGCGGCAATCCCTTTGACTCCTCGTCTATCTACGCCATGATCCACTACCTGGAACGGGAATGGGGCGTTCATTTCGCCATGGGCGGCACCGGGGCGTTGGTGGATGCGCTGGCGCAGCTGTTTAAAGAAATCGGCGGCTGTTTTCGCTTTGACACGGAAGTAGCGGAGATCCTGGTGGACGGAAAGAAGGCGACCGGTGTGAAACTGGCTGATGGCTCTGTGCACGCGGCAGATCACGTGATTTCAAACGCGGACGTGGCTTGGACCTACCTGAATATGATCCCTGCGAAGGCGCGCGGTTTGCGCAACAGTGACACGCGCTATAAGCGCTTTACACGTTACAGCATGTCCCTTTTCGTAATCTATTTCGGTACGAAACGGCGCTATAATGATACAGATTTAGCTCACCACAACATTATCCTTGGTGAGCGCTACCAGGGTTTGTTGCAAGACATCTTCAAGAACAAGGTGTTGGCCGACGATTTTTCGCTCTATCTACATATGCCCACAATCACCGATCCTTCGCTGGCGCCGGACGGCTGTGAGACCTTTTATGTACTGTCCCCGGTACCTCATTTGGGCGCTGACATTGATTGGCGGCAGGCGGCGAAGCCTTATCGAGACGCGATTATGCAGTTCCTCGAGGAAAACTACCTGCCCGATTTACAGGAAAATATCGTGGTTGAACACATGATAGATCCACTGCATTTCCGGGATACTTTGAACAGCCATCTGGGCTCTGCCTTTTCGGTAGAACCGACATTGACGCAATCAGCCTGGTTTCGCCCGCATAATCGCTCGGAAGATCTTGAAAATCTCCATTTTGTGGGCGCGGGTACGCATCCCGGTGCGGGTCTGCCAGGCGTGTTATCATCGTCAAAGATAGCAGAGTTGCTGATTGCCGGCGACAGGGCGCAGGAACTACCCAGTGGGGACTTGGAAACACGTCTATCTACGGCGGAGGTATAAGATGGCTGGTCCAGAAAACATTCCACAGAATGAAACGCCTGTCCCCAGAGCCGACGGTCCTGCGGGTCTCTCAATTCTGAAAGGACTGGCCCGCGACCGGTCCTTGCTGACTGCAATGGCGGCAATGCAAAAGGAACTTGGCAATATATTTCAGATCACAATGCCGCGCTTTCAACCAGTTGTGGTAGCGGGACCTGAGCTAAACCGGCAGCTACTGGTCACCGATCGTGACAAGTTTAGCTGGCGCGGCGACAACGACCCGGTAGTGAAGCTCTTGCGGCATGGGCTTCTTGTTGAAGATGGCGAGGAACATGATCGCTTGCGGGCTTGTATGGAACCGGCAATGCGCCGAACGCCATCACTAGAACATATTCCGGCGATGATTCGCTACACGGATCAGGTGTTGGATAGTTGGCCGGACGAGGGGGAAGTAGACGTTCTCGTTGAGATGCGCAAAGTGGCGCTACTCATTCTCCTGGGCACGCTATTTGGTACAGATTTCACCCCGGACATGGCCGGATTATGGAAACCTGTTCTGAAGGCGATTCAATACATTTCGCCCGGCCCATGGATTTTGTGGCCGGATATGCCGCGACCCGGTTACAAGGCAGATCTTGAGAAGCTGGATAGCTATTTGTACACGTTGATCCGCCGGCGCCGTGAAGATGGTGGTCCCGAAGATGATCTATTAGGACGCCTGTTGAGTGCGCCGGATATGGATGATGATTTAATTCGCGACCAAATGCTGACGATGCTTATTGCCGGGCATGACACGAGCACCGCGTTGCTGGCCTGGGTACTGTACTTGTTGGGTGAACATCAGGAAGTAATGGCCCAGGTGGAAGATGAACTGGGCGTGCAGAGATTGGAAGGCGGAATCCGAGAAGCAGTGCTTTTTTCTGAAGATAGTGTTGAGATAGAGAAGGCTCTCACCCGATTGACGGGTCTTGATATGGTGATTAAGGAAACGTTGAGGTTATTTCCTCCGATTCATGTTGGCAATCGTTTTGCTAAAGAGAATTTGGACTTGCAGGGGTATTCGGTGTCGGAAGAAACGCGGGTGATGGTGTCGATCTATCTTTCGCACCGCGATGAAGTGGTTTGGGAAGAGCCGGAGCAGTTTTGCCCTCGTCGATTTGAGCGACACCAGAAGGTTGCCGGCGCGGAGCCTGATAGGCAGCGGCCGCCTTTGGCTTATATCCCTTTTGGTGGTGGGCCGCGCAATTGCATTGGAGCGACATTCGCACAGATCGAGAGTAAAGTGGTTTTGGCCCGGATTCTGCAGCAGTTTGAATTGAAGTTATCTCCGGGTCAGAAAGTACGGCCGCATATGGGAGCGACATTGGAACCGCGCCCAGGGGTTAAGATGATCGTGAAACGGAGAATTGGGAACGGAAAGCAGTGAACAGTAAACGGAAAACAGGATCGGGATGGGATATAGAAATATTCTCGAAATCTCGACGGCGTTATTGGACTTTGGGCTTTTCGCTATCTGTGTTGCCTTTGTTGGTCCGAGCGGAGCGAGTTTATCGGGATCTGCCACAATTGCGATCCCAGGCGTGCACGGCCACGTATCCGTCATTGTCAATTATTGTCCCTGCGCGTAACGAAGCACAGAACTTGCGCCGTCTTTTACCCTCCTTAGAAAGGCAAGATTATCCAGGCCAGGTAGAGATCATCGTTGTAGATGATCATTCGACCGACTGCACGGTGCAGGTGGTTGAGTGCAGACAACGATACCTTCGGGCAAAGCGGAATGTGAATTGTGGCATCAAGTGGATTCCTGCCGCTTCACCGGCCGTGGGATGGTTGGGAAAGCCAAATGCCAGTCATACAGGCGCCTGCGCAGCGCGCGGAGAATGGCTGTTATTCACGGATGCGGATACTGAGCACAAGGCGTTTAGCGCGGCCAGTGCTATAGCCTTTGCCCAGGCACATAATCTGGATGGATTGAGTATTTTCCCTCAACAAGAGACTCGCGGAATCGTGGACGGCGCGGTGCTGATGGTGGCCTTTGCCGGCTTGTTTGCTGGCCTACGTCATTCGACAACGATGCTGAATGGGCAGTATCTGCTCATTCGGCGTGAGGTGTACGAGGCCAGCGGCGGCTTTGCAGCGGTACGGGCCGAGATGATGGAAGACCTGGCATACGGCCGTCTGCTGGCCGAGCAGGGCTACTATGTCCCCATAATGCGTGGGGAATCCTTGGTCAGCGTGTATATGTACGATAACTGGCGCCAGATGTGGCAAGGCGTAAACCGGCTGGGCGCCGGATCTTTACGCTATAACGGATTATTGGCCCTGATACCAGCGATCTTTGTGACTGGAATAATAATGCCCTTGTGGACTTTACTTTTTAATCGCCGTTACATGCGTGAGATACCAAGCCTGTGGTTGCTCTGGTTTGCGTCCCTGGTTGGTTTTTTCTCCTGGGCAAGCAGGTTTAACCGAAATCAAGAAACAGCGAAAAAAATAAGGACAATGGTGCTTGGGGCAATGATGGCTCCACTGGCGGCCGTTTTTGTGCAGCTCGCCTCAGTGTGGGGATTGGTATCGCGCCTATTGGGTTGGGGCGTTTCATGGAAGGATCGAAAGGTTTAGCCATGACTTACTTTGACTTTCTTGGACTATATTTGCTGATTCCTATCGGCTTGCTTATGGCAGTAGCCATTTGGGACCGGACGCGGGGGCGTGACATACCGGCCGCGATGCGTGCCTGGTCACCGGCGGCGGCCATTTTTCTACATGTTGTGATCGCCTTAGTTTATACGACGATCTGGGATAATTACCTGGTAGCGACCCGAGTCTGGTGGTATGACCCGGCGCTGGTGACGGGTCTTACCATCGCCTATGTGCCTATTGAAGAATACACGTTCTTTATTTTGCAGCCGATCCTTGCCGGCCTGTGGTTGCTTTTCGTGCTACGACGAGTGAAATTGCGCTCATGGACCGTACAGGAGACATGGCAAACCTGGCCGTCTGCAACTACCTGGGCGGTCGTGGCCGTCTCGGCCTTGATCTGGTTAGGTTCGGTGACCCTATTGGCCAGCGGCTGGCAACCGGGTATTTATGTGGGTCTGGAGCTGGTGTGGGCTGTTCCTCCAATCGCCTTGCAGCTCGCCTTTGGCTCAGATATTCTTTGGCGCCACCGGCGAACGGTCGCGCTGGTGATTATCCCCTTGACAGTCTACCTTAGCATAGCCGATGCCATCGCCATCGTTAGCGGTATTTGGACCATCAGCCCGCAAAAATCGGTCGGGCTGATGCTGGGCGGTATCTTGCCCGTGGAAGAGTTTCTGTTCTTTTTGCTGACCAATACCCTGGTGACCTTTGGCATAACACTCGTTTTGGCGCAGGCCAGCCATGAACGGATCCGCAAACTGAAAAATAGGCTGGGGGACCGGAAACGGCCAAACCTGACCTGATCTGACAGTGATAGATAGTGGGACTTACTGCTTGACCAGGTGAGTAATGGATTCTTTTCCCTTTCTGATTTTCTACACAATCCTAGCCGTTTTACTCGGTTCATTGCCCTTCTCCGTCTGGATTGGTCACGTAACAACGGGCGAGGATATCCGCAATTATGGCGATCATAACCCTGGAGCGACCAACGTTTTGCGTGCGGGCAGCCGTGGTGGCTTTCTTCTGGCGATGGCCCTGGATATCAGTAAAGGTGCGCTGGTCGTAGGACTGGCTTACCAGGTATGGGGCATCCAAGATTGGCGCATTGTACCGGTCACGCTGGCTCCCGTTGCGGGTCACGCCTTCTCTCCTTTTCTCGGTGGCAAGGGTGGCAAAGCATTGGCTACCGCCTTTGGCGTCTGGATCGGCTTGACGATCTGGAGCCTTTCCCTGGCAGCGTTAGGATTGCTGATTTTCTGGCGGCTGATAGTAAGCCCGCCCGGTTGGGCGCTGCTGCTTGCCTTGATTTGCCTGGCTATAGTTATAGCCATCTGGTTTCCTAGACCGTTCTTCTTGATCGTCCTGGCCTTGCAGTCCTTAATTTTGCTCTATAAAGAATGGGCCGATTTACAGCAACGGCCGTCTTTTCGCCAGCGTAATTGATAATTGTAATGCGTCCTGAATACACTTTGTCAAGAGAATGAGATTGGGAACTTGGACCTGAAAGTAGGAGTGAAAGGTGGATCTTAGCAAGAACGTTGATACAAGTGTAAAGCGATTGGATGTAGCCGTGTTGTTTGGCGGTATCCTGTTTAGTATCGCTTTTCTAGCCTTGACATGGTGGGCAGGGCCGCGGTTGGATGCTATTGAATTGCTGCCGGATCAAGGCGCTTCCTGGTATTACTGGAAATTGCCGGAGCCAACTTTCTGGAGTCGTGCCACAGTCTGGGGTTTTTACTTTGCACACCAGATCGGTTTCTGGGGGTTGATTTTCTATTCCCAGAAACATATCAAGCGCTATAGCACCAGCCTGTACCTGGTGAATATCGCCGCTCTGGTCATGAACGCTTTCTTTATCGGGCTGCACTTCTTGCAAACGCACATTTGGTATGACGGGCTGGCACAAGATGTCTCTGTTTGGAGTTCGCAGGTGTCAGTGATCATCATGCTGGTGTGGATTCTGCTCATGGAGAACGCGCGGCGAGGCCTGTTCTTTGGCAAGAAGATGCCCATTTCCAAAAATATTACCCATTTTGCGCGCAAATACCATGGTTACTATTTTGCCTGGGCTACCGTGTATACTTTCTGGTTTCACCCGATGGTCAGCACCAGTGGACATCTCTTCGGCTTCATCTATATGTTCTTCCTCTTTTTACAAGGCAGCCTTTTTTTCACGCGCGTGCATGTTAATCGTTGGTGGACATTTTCACTGGAATTTATTGTTCTTTTGCATGGCACTTTCGTAGCCCTCCAGCAAGGGAACGACCTATGGCCGATGTTTGCTTTTGGCTTTGGCGGTTTATTCATTATTACCCAAATGCATGGCCTGGGATTGTCGCGCAATGTGCGCGCATTTTTCTTGCTAGTCTACGCAGCATTGGCATTGTACATCTATAGCGACCGTGGCCTGGCCAACATACACCAGATCACCTGGATACCCTTGATAGAGTTCTTGTCAGTTCTGGTCATGGCCTTGCTTTTTGGTGGTGGGTTGTGGTTGGCGAGCTGGATCAAGGGGCAGCAGACAGTAAATCCAGGCGGGTAAATAGGCCTTGAAACACCCTATTCATGTACCTATTAACTCTATTTGCACTGCGCCGGAGGACGGCACAGAGTTGAACTTACTGGGTATCTAATGCTTACTCTTGTTATTGCTTCGGGGCTGTTCCTACTAACGGCCATAACCCTGCTCTGGCTCCTGAGTTTACTCCTGCACAACGCGAGCATTGTTGACGTTTTCTGGGGCCTGGGCTTTATATTTGTCTACTGGCTTAGCTATGGGCTCACGTCGCAGCCAGCTACGACTCGGCATTTGTTGCTGGGTCTCTTGGTGACGATTTGGGGCGCGCGCCTGGCTCTACATATATTGCGTCGAAACTGGGGCCAGAGTGAGGACTTTCGTTATGCTCGCTGGCGACAACAGGCGGGCAAGACGTGGTGGTGGCGCAGCTATTTTAATGTTTTCCTGTTGCAAGGAGCCATCTTGTGGCTGGTTGCTTGGCCGCTGTTGGCTACATTGGCCAATGGCGATTCGCAACCCATGGCCTGGCTGGACATAATGGCACTTTTACTGTGGGTTACGGGCTTCATCTTTGAGGCGGGTGGCGACTGGCAGCTGAGTCGTTTTAAGAAAGATCCAGCGAACAAAGGCCGCCTGATGGCCAGCGGATTATGGCGTTATACGCGTCATCCCAATTACTTTGGAGATGCATTGGTATGGTGGGGATTCTATTTATTTGCTGTTGCCGCCGGAGGCTGGTGGACGATATTTAGCCCGCTGCTGATGACTTATTTGCTACGGCGCGTTTCTGGTGTGGCCATGTTGGAGCGCACGCTGCGCGAGACGAAACCAGGCTATGCGGCCTATATGTCGCGCACAAACGCGTTTTTCCCAGGGTTACCGAAGGATGCCATTGAGAATGCACAGGAGCGTAGTAATGAAGATTTATCGACATAGTTTTACGGTTAATGCACCATTATCGGCGGTGGCTGAATTCCATAAAGACGCACGTGCTTTACGCCAGCTGACGCCTCCGCCTTTGATTGTGCAATTTAATAATGTGGAGCCGCTAGGTGAAGGCTCCGTGGCCGATTTCACGATGTGGGCCGGCCCGATGCCGGTGCGCTGGGTGGCCGTGCACAGCCAGGTTACGGAGCAAAATGGCTTTGTGGATACGCAGAAGCGAGGACCCTTTCGGAGCTGGCGGCACCATCACGGGTTCCGCGCGGTGGATGCGCAGACGACGGTAGTGATTGATGAGATTGAAGCCGAATATGGCAATGTGATTAGCCGTTTTATGTGGCTGAACTTACCACTGCTTTTTGCCTATCGTGCCTGGCGCACAAGGGCAGCGCTTGATATTGAGAAATAGACAATTAAAAACAGGAAAGACTTTGAATGAACAGAATAATGGACAGTAATATCATGACAAGCCCTGATTTAGCCCGATTTGAGAATCAACAATTTATGAATTTGGAGACCTTCCGCAAGAACGGAGAGGGAGTAAAGACACCGGTATGGTTTGTGCTGGATAATAACATTATCTATGTGCGATCGGGCAAGTATTCCCGGGAAGGTGAAGCGCTCGCGCAATAACCCGCAAATAACCATTGTGCCTTCTGATCGCGTTGGCCAGCCACTAAGCGATTGGGTAATTGTGCAGTGGGAAGTGGTCGAAGCTGAGGTCGAAACGCAAGTAGTTAAAGATCTCTTCTAATGAAAGTATGGCATACATATGCGCTTTTTTGATTTGATGGGTCGGGTTCGTGGCAATCAGCTTATAACATTAGCCTTCACAGCTAACGGATCCCAGAAGACTACGAACCAAAGACAGAGAAATCGTATCGGGAAATAATGAGTAAAAGACGATGGGCGACAATTTCACATCTGCAACAAAAGGAATGGTTCGTCGCAGAAACAGCTGAATTTCTGGAACTGTTGACGGCGCAAGCGGACGGGCGATGAATTGAATATGGGAACTGCGAGCTAGCAATGAGGGTTAATTATGAAGTTGACGGTAAATGGTGAAGTAAGAACGGTGAAGGATAACGCGGAGAAACCGCTGTTGTGGGCGCTGCGTGATGAGTTGGAATTAACAGGCACGAAATTTGGCTGCGGCGTGGGAATTTGCGGCGCGTGCACGGTGCATGTTGACGGCCTGGCAACGCGATCGTGTATCACACCCCTTGCCGCAGTGGAAGGCAAGGAGATCCGGACGATTGAAGGGTTGGCAGAAACAGATGCAGACGGTTCGCAAGCATTGCACCCCGTGCAGCAGGCCTTCATCGATAAGCAAGTACCGCAATGTGGCTGGTGCATGAGCGGCCAAATCATGACCGCGGCAACGTTCCTCGAGCAGAATCCGACCCCCAGCAGCGAAGAAATAGTGGCGGCGATGGGTCAGAATTATTGTCGCTGCGGCTGTTATGTACGCATTTTTCGCGCCGTAGAGAAAGCGGCCCAAGAATTGACCGTGCAGCAATTCGTGGAGAGCGCGACATGACAGATACGAACAAAAATGAAGAAGGAAATGGCGAAGAGAAACGGCGCTGGCGTCTCTCGCGGCGGCAATTTCTGATTGGAGCCGGACTGGCGGGCGGCGGACTGGCCTTGGGCGTCCTGTTTGGCGTGCCGGCGGCACGTCTGCGCATCGCTGAGAGCACGGATGAAGGCGGTAGTGGTTTCTTCACCCAGAGCAACGATCCCCTAGCCTGGTTTGAAGTCAGCCCGGATAACAGGGTAACTCTCTACGTGCCAAAAGTGGAGATGGGGCAAGGCGTACATACAGCGTTAAAGCAGATCGCCGTTGAGGAATTGGGTGTTCCCTGGGAAGGCTTGCTTGTAGCGCAGGGCACGACCTCGTTAGGACCGCAAGACAGCAGCGGCACCAGTGGCAGCACATCGATTTCTTCTTCTTTCATACCCCTGCGCGAAGCTGCGGCAACCTTACGCGAAATGTTGAAGCGCGAAGCAGCGGTGCAATTGGATCAACCGGTGGGATCGCTGGCCGTGCGTGGGGCAGGCTTCGCAACAACCGGCGGTGCCTCAATCACTTATGGTGGGATTGTAGCCAATAAGGTTGGTGATTGGGAAGTGCCGGAAGAACCTGCGCCTCTGAAACCAGTTGGCGAATTTGAAACCGTTGGCCAATCAATAGCACGCGTAGATATCCCTGGTAAAGTGACCGGCGAGGTGATTTTCGGCTATGATGCGAAGCTGCCAGGGATGAAATTTGGTGCGGTGTTACGACCGCCAACGATCGAAGGGCGGCTCAAGAGCGTGGACACAACGGCAGCGAGCCAGATGCCAGGCGTCTATAAAGTGCTGGTTGAGGGCGATTTCGCCGGGGTAGTGGCGGAGTCACGCATGGAAGCATGGTCGGCCGTGGACCGCCTGGATGCCGAATGGGACGAGGGGAAACTGTGGCAGCAGGAAGCGTTAGAGGAACTGGTTACTGTCGGCGGGCCTGGTGGAGTGACGATCCAAAAAGAAGGCAACACAAATCGGGCGTTGCGTGGCGATGACATCGCCACGGCCGAGTACCGTACGCCGTTGATGGTGCAGACGCCGCTGGAAGCGCAGGCGGCGCTAGCTGATATTCGGGAAGATGGTGCGCGTCTTTGGACTTCGACCCAGGCACAATCGCGCGTGCAGGAGTTGGTAGCCGAAGCAACAGGCCTGGAGCAGGAAACGATTGAGGTTATCCCTACTTTTCTCGGCGGCGGTTTCGGGCGCAAGCTGGGCGATGTGGCCGTTGAGGCTGCGCGGTTGTCGCAAGGGGCCGGCGTGCCCGTTCATCTGGGATGGAACAGGCCCGAAGAGTTGAAAGATGGTTTCTTTGCACCGCTTTCGCATCATCGATTGCAAGCGACAGTAGACGCCAATGGACGTATACAGGCTATGAAACATGAATTGGGCAGCGGAGACATTCTCTTTGCCTTTTTCCCCAAGATGTTGGCCGCAGTCTTTGGCGCCGATATCGGGGTTACGCGGGGGGCACGCATTGAGTATAACGTGCCTGAGGTAGAGACGGTTGTATGGCGAAGGGAGCTGCCGGTGAAGACGGGATCATGGCGTGGTTTGGGATTCTTACCCAATGTTTTCGCCATCGAGAGTTTTATAGATGAACTGGCACATGAGGCGGACCTAGACCCACTGATGTTTCGACTAATTAACTTGGGCGATACGGAGCGCGGGCGAAAATTGCGTGCAGTGCTTGAAGCGGCGTCGCAGGGAGCGAATTGGGGAGGATCGGTGGCCAATGGGCGCGCTCGAGGATTGGCCTGCGCCTATGATTACGGCACGGCCGTGGCTGCCGTGGCTGAGGTCTCGATCGACGAGGAAACCAAGCAGATCCGCGTGCACCATATCACTTCGGCGATGGATTGCGGGTTGGTGATTAACCCGGATGGAGTCAAGGCGCAGATCGAAGGGAATGCGATGTGGGGCGTGAGCGCGGCTTTGCAAGAAGAGGTGCGTATCGAAAACGGCCGAGTGGCCCTGAACAATTTCGATACCTACCCGCTGTTGACGATGAAAGAGGCTCCATCAGTGGAGGCCATATTGGTGGATACAGGGGCACAGGAACCGACGGGCGTGGGAGAACCACCGATTGGCCCCATAGGGGCAGCGATTGCCAACGCAATCTTTGCTTTGACAGGCCAGCGGCTCAGGCGCATGCCGTTGAAGTTGGCGTGAACCACGTATATTGTTGGCGACGCCGCACGCAGCGCCCCAAACTTACGGTGAAACGGTTGGCTAAGAAAGAAAAGCGAGTAGTGGTGATTGGAGCGGGCGTCGGAGGATTGACAGCTGCTTCTTTGCTTCTAAAGGCGGGATTTTCGGTGACGGTGCTGGAAGCGCATGTCTATGCTGGGGGCAGCGCAGGAACCTTTTTTCATAAGGGATATCGCTTTGATGCCGGGGCGACACTGGCCGGCGGTTTCTCACCCGGTGGTCCGCACGCGAAAGTGGCGGAGATCCTGGACTTGACCTGGCCAGTGCGTCCGGCGGATCCAGCCTGGGTGGTGCATTTGCCAGGTAAGCAGATTGTGCAGTGGGCCGACCAGGCGCGCTGGGAAGCGGAGAGGCAAGAGAAGCTGCCAGGCACAGAGAAGTTCTGGCACACGCAGGAGAAGCTGGCGGCAATTTCCTGGGATATCTCGGCTCGGCCATTTCCCTGGCCGCCACAGTCGACGGGAGATTTGTGGACACTGGCACGGGCGCTTAGACCTGCAACTATTACCGCGGCGCCGTATCTTACACGGACGATTGAAAACGTGGCTCGTTCTAGCTTTTCTGCCAACGGAAAGTTCCCGGGGAAGTACGCAAATCTCCATACGTTTCTGGATGCACAGTTGCTCATCTCGGCGCAGACGACGGCCGACAAGGCCAACGCGCTCTACGGCAGTGCGGCGCTCGATCTGCCGCGGCGGGGTGTTAATCATGTGCGCGGCGGGATCGGCAATCTGGCTGGGACGCTAACAAATTGGTTTCGTGATAACGGAGGCGAACTGCATTTTCGCCAGCAGGTGGAATCGCTCGTACCGCGCGCGGACGGCACGGCCTTAGTACGTACAAACAAAGGCATGGAACTGCAGGCAGATATCGTAATTGCCAATCTGACACCGTGGGGATTAACGAAAATTCTGGGCGAATCTGCACCGGCATCGTTACAACGTAAGTTACAGGAAACGCTGCCAACTTGGGGCGCGTTTACACTTTATCTGGGCCTGGAAGATAAGGCTTTGTCTAAGGAGATCGCCGACCATCACCAGGTAGTTGTGGATCCAGGACGGCCGTTGGGCGAAGGCAATTCGGTTTTTATTTCCCTGTCAGATGTGCAAGATGATTCCCGTGCGCCAGAAGGCCGGAGGGCAGCAACATTGTCCACTCATACGGCGATTCCACCGTGGTGGCAGCTCAAAGAGAACGATTACCCAGCTTACGAGGCACGGAGGGCTGAATATGTGGAACGCATGTTGGCAGCCGCAGAGCGCGCGGTCCCCGGACTGCGACGAGCGATGCGCCTTTGCTTGCCGGGCACGCCAGTGACTTTTGAACGTTTTACAAGACGCCCAATGGGTATGGTAGGCGGTTTTGCCCAGGAATCGCTCTTTGCCGCGCGCGGCCCAGCGACCGGCATACCCAACATATGGTTGGTGGGTGATTCTATTTTTCCAGGCCAATCTACGGCGGGCGTAACCGTGGGCGCGATGCGTGTGGTAAAGGAAATAACTTGAAACGTAGATGTTGGGCGGAAAGCCGTCGAAGTCGCCGTAGATGGGTGAGATACGCGGGTCATTCAAGTCGAGAACACCCGCATACAACCGGACAGCGGCTTCGACGATGCCGTCGTATGTGGAACGCGTTGCCTGTTCCGCTCAAGTCGGATCCCGGTGTGCCGAGGTACACCGCGCCCGGCACGGCAACGTCCAATTCGATGAGCTGTTGGACTGTGGGCAAGGTGATGCCGCTGCCCCCCGGGCTGCCGCCCATAGCTATTTACCGCGCCATCGGGCGGGCCTAGTACGTACGCCAATACGCTCGTGTGTTTTGTTGTCAGTTGATGCCTGTTGGTTTGCTATTTTTCCTTGCTCACCATTTCTTTCGTGACATGTTAAAGTCAATTACGCATGATCTCTAGACTTTAGTCTGCTATTGTCCGATTCTGGATCGACAACGAGCTGGAATATACCTTGACGATTTTCTATTGACAAAGGTCCTGGTGTCAATATTAGATTATTCGTCTTGTATCGACTTTAAAATAGGCAAGAATCAAATAGCTTGGTCCAAAAAAATTTTCGGCTTACATTCAGCTGCGTATATTGTGAAGGATTCCCTTTGCGCTTTCCTCGCTTTAAGTGCCAACAGGATCGCAACGAAAAAACTAAACGCCAGTTTCGGCCACGATACGGCCGGAATCAATTGCCTCCTGCAACGCCTGGTGGTCCTTCAATGTCTGGTCGGCGTAAGCGAAACCGAAATTGGCGATCGCTTCCGCCAGGGGTCCACCGCCGCCTATATAGCCGGCAATTGCCGCCGCATCCCCACTGCGGGCATGGGCTCGCGCCAGACAAGTCGCGCATACCTGGACATAAGTCTCAAAGTCTCCTTTGTTCAAGAGCGCCACATCCATGGATCCTTTCATATCTTTCAGCTGGCGCCAGTATAAGTGCCTGTCTGCAAACGTCGATTCATGCCAGCCAAGGAAAATATCGCTGCTGGCCTGCATCAGCTTCTGCCCTTCAACCACTCGCTGGGCGGGGCTTTCGTAGGTGCTTGTCGGCCAAAATTGTTCCAATACGGATGCGCCCGCCTCCTTCTGCTGCAGAATGATGGCGTCATCCTGGGCGCCACCCTGCATGAGCAAGATGGTGCAACGGGTGCCGACGCTGCCGACGCCACCGACGCGCAGCGCAGCATCAGCCATGCGGAAGCGCCGCAGCAAGTGGCGCCTATCTGCCGGCAGACTGGCCAAATAATCTTCCCACATCGCCAGCACCTGATCCTTGCTTACTGCATCTTTTTGCTCTTCGCTGAGCAGCTCGCGCAGCGGCACCAGCAGTGGCGGATCACTGATGAATCGCCGCCGCCCATCTTCTATTTGCGTGAGTTTGGCCAGCGTCTGTTCCTGTGTTTTACGCTCTGCTTTGTGGAACATTTTCTCCACTTGTTTGAGCCCTTTCTTAGAACTACGCTCAAAGGCTTTCACCACTTTCTCTGCAGCCACGTAGTAATACCAGACGTCGAGGGTACGCGCTTGAGCCAGGTTCTCCATTGCGGTGCCATATGTCTCGACAATGGACGTGGCTATGCGCCGGCACCGTTTTCCAGAAAATCCATTTTCACGACCGGCGACGATGGCGGAGGCGACGAGACGCTTCAAGTCCCACTCCCAGGGGCCAGGAAGTGTTTCGTCGAAATCGTTGACGTCAAAGACAAGCTGCCGTTCGGGAGTAGCGAAGACGCCGAAGTTTGAAATGTGGGCATCGCCGCAAAGTTGGACATGAATGCCCGACGTGGGCGTATTTGCCAGATCAGCCGCCATGACCGCCGCCGAACCACGCAAAAAGGCGAAGGGAGAAGCGACCATACGGCCGTATTTGATTGGTAGCAAACGCTCCACACGGCCTGCATCTTGCGCCTGCAGGATGCCGATCGGGTCAGGGCGATCCGCAGCAGGGGCCCATCCCCCATGACTGCTGCGCGGCACCTCTTTCCTCAGCTCCTTCCCTTGCTGCCGCCGAACTGCACGCGGTTCTTCAAAACCAGAATTGTTCTTGTCGCTCATAAATAATAATCTCCTTTGGCTAGCTGGAGGTTCAATCAGCATTGATTTAGGCTCCAAGCTCACTCGGTTCATTTTGCGGTACATTATAGCAAATTATCAGGTATCTTCCCCAGGTACGATTGGGTAGTGCTGTAGGAAATGATGGAAAATAGAAACACCCCAGATCGAGTCGGTTTGGGGAGAATAATTTAGTAGATGACCAGAGATAGAGCAGAGGCAGGGGTAGCCTATGCTCGATTTTTTTGTTTTTCGTTGTCTAGCGGCAGCCTTTAGCAGCCGGAAAGGCGTCAAGCCATATCCCTTCCGGCACCGGCAGCTGCAGTAGATCTCGCACCAGCCAGCGCTTGCGAACCAGATTGGCCGCCATGACCGGGGTGCGATAGCGTCGCTTGCTAGGACCACGAATGGGAACCGTCAACGATTGGTGCGGATGGCAGAAATGATAGTAAGCCAGGCCCCACTGAATATGAAGGTGCAGATGCTGCCTGTCATAGGTGACGGACCAGGTGCGCCGGGAGAGCGGGGCGATGAGTTCGCGCAGGATCAGGTTGGCACGCTCGACAAAAGCAGTCTGCACCAGGCCGCTGAGGGACAGGGCCCTTAAGCCGGAACGGATGAGTTCGCGGCTACCCAGGCGAATGATGCTGTAAAGGAAGGAGATGCGCCAACCACGCCGACGTTTGCGCAGCTGCGCATGTTGAAGGGAGCGTCCGGGAACCAGTGATGTTTGCGCGCACGAGGGGGTTTGTGCCAGAAGCCGAAGTGAGCCGTGATGCCGTAGAAGTATTTGTTGAGTCAGTCGCTGGTGAAGATGGGGAGTGAATCTGGGGCGATTCTCTGCCAGACCTGATGAAGCAGGTGGTGGGCATCGGCCGAGGAGCGACGGGCGATATGCGTAGCGAGCAAGATCTTGCTCTGAGCAGCGACCGCGGTCCAGAGCCAGATCGGTTCAGAATCTTGTTTCACACTGGTAACCAGTTCATCGAGCTGCAGGTGGCCAATGGACAGAGCGCGATGAAACAGCTGGTTATGAAGTTGTTCGCCATGGCGCCCACATCGTTCAACCCAACGAGTGATAGTGGTGTGGTGGTGGCCGAAGATGCGAGTTGCAGCGGAGATGTCGACGCCTTCAGAAAGGGCGGTCATGACCATGGCGATCTGGCTGAGAGGGGTTTTCAGCCAATACAGGGGTGTGGCGAAGCAGCTGGTTCTGCAGCCGCCGCACGCCTGGCATTTGAAGTAGAGGATCTGCCGTTTGCCGCGACGGCCGTTGCTGACAAGAGCGTGAACATCTGGGTCGGCGATAGCGAAGTAGTCACAAAGGGGATTCAGGCAGGCGTGACCGCCGGTGTCAACGACTTTCGGACGGCCGCGGCGGCTCTTGCGATCGGGCCAGGGCAGCACTTCCAACTTGGGGCGCTGGGGGAGAAGAGTGATATCGCGATTACAAGCTGGGCAGTCTTCTGGAGACTTTGGCTTAAGGTTGCGTGGGCCGCGTTGCTTGCGGAAGTAGTCGTGTAACCACCGGCGGATACGACGGCCGTGTTTGGTCCAGATATAGATGGCCAGGCAGACAAAGATGAACAGGACACATTCGAGTGGAGTTGGATTGAACTTCATAAGCTGAACGGGTAAGATTGGATTGTGAAGGCCACGATTCTACCCAATCAGCTGAATTACATCTCTGAATCTGGCCCAAGCTCAATGGATGCGATTTATCCTGTCAGTGTACCACAGGCATATGGCCATCATGTCGTAGAGTACTACCGTAGGTAAACGGCCGATCTACGGTGGGACGACCGTATTTAAGGAAGACCCGTACTGGTCCGACCTCATTTTGTTTGGTGAATACTTTCATGGAGACGACGGTGCGGGCTTGGGTGCGTCACACCAGACGGGTTGGACAGGCTAGCAGACGCAAATTGTCCATCATTTTCGAGAGTTCTTCCGCCATACTGGCTTCGAAACTATTTATACTTTATGAACTAATTACCGTTTGGTGATTGTACAACCATCAACGCCTGCGAAGATTCGCCGTTTACGTTTTGCCAGCGATGAGGAATTTGGGCCTCAAAAAGCAGGCTGTCCCCAGGTTCTAACAAATATTGTCTGCCGTTGATCTCGTATTGGATACGGCCATCTAGACAAAACGCCAATTCATGCCCCGCATGCGTCATCAGTTCAGGGCCGCTGTCGGCTTCCGGTTCAAAGGTGATCAGCACCGGCGACATCGTCTGATTTGCCAATGCTTCATCAATGTACCCCATAAAAACCGAGCCATACCGCATCTGCTGCCATTGATCCCGTTTGGTGAAAATAACCTGCTTGTTTGATGTTTCACTACAAAAATCGGCGAGGCTGATCGCCAGCGCTGTTGCCAATTTATGTAGCGTAGCGATCGTTGGTGATGTTTTCCCGCGCTCGATAAGACTGATCGTATTCATCGACACGCCGCTCATTTCTGATAGGGTGCGCAAGGTGTAACCCTGACTTTTGCGGAACGCTTTTAACCTTTTGCTGACCATAAATGAGGGGGAGTCGTCCATAGTTCATTCCTCGAACAGTTTGTGGGTTTGTTTTTTCCAATAACACAATACCATAAAAATGTTAAAGACACAACAAAATAACCAATATAATTGACAAATGCAATCCCAATTGTCTATAATTTAGCTAGCAAGAAGGTGTTATGGGTCCCTTTTTCAAAAGATCCCTCCATAGGATCAGTTATCCAAGCGGCGGGTGGGGAGCGCCTTAGCCTGCTCACCTGTCAAGGAGTAGGTTATGAATGATGTTGTGATTGTTGGCGGCGTGCGTACGCCGATTGGCAGTCATGGGGGTGCATTTCGTTCCATCACGCCTCAGCAGCTTGCTACCACCGTCATCCAGGAGCTTATCGACCGCACCGGTCTCGACCCGCACCTCATTGATGATGTCATTTTGGGCTGTATCAGCCAGCAAAGTGATGCCCCAAATATTGGTCGGGTGACCGCCTTGCTGGCCGGTATTCCCGTGCATGTCACGGGCTGCACCATTCAGCGCAACTGTGTGTCCGGGATGATGGCCTTGACGATGGCTTACCAGGCCATTCAGGCCGAAGATGGGGAAGTGTTCCTTTGTGGCGGAGTGGAAAGTATGTCAACGGCACCTTACTGTGTGCGCGGTGCGCGTTGGGGGCTGAAGCTGCGGCACGACACCTTCATTGATACATTGTGGGAAGGATTGACCGATCCGGTTTGTGGGCAGATTATGGGTTACACGGCCGAAAACCTGGCGATGATGTACGGTATCAGCCGGGAAGAACAAGACCAGTTTGCCGTGCAATCACACAAAAAAGCGTTCCGTGCCACCCGCATGGAGCGATTCCGGGATGAGATTGTACCCATTCGCGTGCCGAAGATTGTCGCCGGTAAGGAAGTGGCCCACGAGTATGTGCTGAATGATGAATGCATTAATCCCGGTTTGAGCCTGCAGAAAGCCGCCTTGTACCCCACTGTTTTCAAGCAAGATGGCTCGGTGACGCCTGCCAATGCGTGTCCCATTTCGGATGGGGCAGCGGCCGTATTGGTGGTGAGCAGAGAAAAAGCGCATGAATTGGGCATGGTGCCCCGGGCGACGATTCGTGGCTATGCATATGCGGCCGTTCCTCCCGAAATCATGGGATTAGGTCCGGCCTATGCCGTGCCCGTCGCCCTCAAGCGCGCCAAACTTACGTTGAGCGACATCGACCTAATCGAACTCAATGAAGCATTCGCCGCCCAATCCCTGGCAGTGGGCAAAGAACTGGCCAGTTGCGGTTGGGATTGGGACAAAGTCAACGTGAACGGCGGTGCCATTGCCTTGGGACATCCCGTTGGCAGCACCGGCACGCGCATTGTCATCACCCTGCTGAATGAGATGGAAAAGCGAGACGTAAGCCTGGGCTTGGCAACTGCCTGTGTCGGTGGCGGCATGGGAGGCGCAATGGTTATCGAGCGGTGATGGTAATCGGTAACGGTATATCGGTTCTAGTAGCCGCTAACCGTTCACCGGCATAAGGAGTGGAAAATATGGCAGAGGTAAAGATGTGGCAGGATCGAGCAACCCGGCAGCGGTTTATAGATCAGGGTCAGGAACGTTTAGCCCAAATTCAGGACGGGCTAAGAGAGTCGAGAGGTATCGTGGCGATTGAGGTAGAGAGCGGTGATTACTTTGTTGGGGCTACCTTGGGCCAGGCGAATGATGCCGCCCGCCACCGCTACCTGGACCACTGGCTTTACTTTTTACGGCTGGACAATTCGGAAGCAGCCATACCGTTACCGGTCTGGTGAGTCGTTTGATAGTGGCTCAGTTGGTTAGTCTTGAAGTCGGGTAGTCAGGTAGTAGAACTAGCTAACTGCTGAACTACCTCTGGAGGAAATGATGTACATTTTCAAAGCGGCCGTTGTTGGTGCTGGATTTATGGGGTCCGAAATCGCCCAGGTGATAACCTATGCAGGCCTGCCGGTGTTGGTGAAAGATATTGACCAGGACCAACTTAACGCGGCCAAACAAACGATGGCGCGCATCTACAAGCGGCGTGTCGACAAGGGCAAGATGTCCGCTGACCAGATGCAGCAAAAGATGGACCTAGCCGAATTTACATTGACCTATGAGGGTTTCGACGACGTGGATATTGTGATTGAAGGCGTGCCGGAAAAGATGGCAGTTAAAAAACAGGTATTTTCTGAACTGGATGAAGTTTGTCATCCAGAGGCGATCTTTGTCTCCAATACGTCCGCTCTATCCATTGCCGAAATGGGGGTGGCCACGAGCCGACCGGGGCAGGTCGCGGGGATGCACTTTTTTAGCCCGGCACACATCATGAAACTGGTGGAAGTCGTCCACAGCCCGACGACCAGCCAGGAGACGGTTGACACGGTAGAGCAGTTCACGCAAGAGTTGCGCAAGATTCCAGTGATTGTCAAAGAATGTCCTGGCTTCCTGGTAAACCGCCTGCTGATGGTTTATCTGAATGAGGCGGTGCTGACCCTGCAGGAAGGGGCTGCCACAGTGGCCGAGATCGACGCCGCGATGGGGCGCAGCGGCTTTGGCTGGCCGATGGGGCCGTTCACGTTGATGGATATGGTTGGGAATGACGTCTGCTATCACGTAGGCCAATATCTGGCTAACCAATACAGCGAACGAATGGCGGCGGCCGCTTTGTTTGAGGCGCTTTATGAAAATGGCCGTTTTGGCGAAAAATCAGGCGCTGGCTGGTACGACTACCCCGGTGGTGGTGAATCAGCTGTCGTAGAAAACCTCGTTGCCGGTTTGCAAGCAGCTGGAGAAACCCCCACGGGCTCCGAATTTAGTGTAGACCGGCTGATGATGCCCATGTTCAATGAAGCGTTCCGCTGTGCTGAAGAAGGTATCGCCAACATTAACGATATCGATATGGCCTGCATTGCCGGGCTGGGGATGCAGGTGAACAAAGACGGCAGCCTTGTACGCATGGGACCGCTGGAATATGCAGATGAATTAGGTCTGGATGTGGTGCTGGCGACCCTGCAACGGCTGCAAAGCGAGTTTGGTTGCCGATTCCAACCGGCCGATTTATTACGGCACAAGGTGAATGCGGGTGAACTGGGAAAAAAGACGATGAGTGGATTTATGGAGTACACGGTTTGAGCGGAGGAAATGATTATGACGACATTTGCTGAACTGCAAACGATGTATATTCATCTGGATGTAGCGGATAAGACGGCCGTTATCACTATCGACCACCCGCCGGCCAACGCCTTGAACAGCCAGTTGCTGAACGAATTAGAGGCTGGCTTAGATGCTGCGCTGGCCGATGCGCAGGTAAAAGTGATCATCATCACCGGAGCCGGTCAGTTCTTTGTGGCCGGGGCTGACATCAACGAAATCAATCAGGTAAAAGATGATGCCCAAGCCGTCGCTGCCTTCATTGAAAAAGGACAGAACTTGTTCTTGAAGATTGAACGTTCGCCGAAGCCAGTTATTGCAGCTATCAACGGCCGTTTTGCTCTCGGGGGCGGAAATGAACTGGCAATGGCCTGTCATATTCGCCTGGCGGAAGACAGTGTGCAATTTGGCCAGCCAGAAATCAAGTTAGGGATCATGCCCGGTTGGGGTGGCACGCAGAGGCTGTCCCGCTTGGTGGGCAAAGGCAAGGCGTTAGAACTGCTGCTGACCGGCATGAACATTAAAGCGCAAGAAGCGTACCGGCTGGGGTTGGTCAACAAAGTGGTTCCGGTCGGTTCCGTTGTGCGTGAAGCCAAGCGGATGGCGGCGGTCATTGCTAATTGGAGTACGCTGTCGATTGAGGCCATTATGGCAGCCGTCTCCGACGGACTCGTAGAAACCCATCTGGGCGATGCAATGGAAATCGAACTGCAGCAGTTTATCGCTCTCCAGGGCAGCGCCGACGTATCCGAAGGCATTTCTGCCTTCTTGGAGAAAAGGCGACCGGTGTTCCGTGACCAATAGAAACTGAGACCCGTAGCCGGTAATCGGTATTCAGGGGTGTGAATTAGCCGTTCACCGCTAAAAGTTAATAAAAAGGGATGCAAAATATGGATTTCAACCTAACCGCTGAACAGCAGATGTTTCGTGAGATGTTTGCTGACTTTGCGGCCAGAGAGATCGCATCGCAGGCGGAGCGCATTGACCGTGAGGAGGCTATCCCTCAGGCGTTGCTCCAGAAAATCGCCGGTCAAGGCTTCCTGGCAGCGCTCATTCCCGAAGAGATGGATGGGGTTGGCCTGGACGCGATCAGCTACTGCTTGCTCCTGGAAGAGATGAGCCGGGCCGATTTCAGCGTAGCCATGCTGATTGGTATTCACAATGGGCTGGGCATTAAGCCGCTTCTCGACTTTGGCAGCGGGGCCCAGCGAGAGGCGTTTCTGGAGCGCATGGCCTACGGTGAGCTGATTGGCGCGTTTGCTCTGACAGAGCCGTCGGCTGGTTCCGATATGGCGGCTATCACCACCCGGGCCACGTTGGCTGGAGATTATTATCTGCTCAACGGCAGCAAGATTTGGGTCAGCAATGGGGATGTGGCGGGCTTATTCCTCATTTTCGCCCGCACGGAGCGGGGTGTTACCGCATTTTTGGTGGAACGTGACACACCCGGATTGAAGGTTGGCTACCGCGAAAAGACGCTGGGGCTGCGCGGGTTGGCCTGCCGCACCCTGTACCTGGACGA
>JAACFF010000235.1 GCA_009937635.1 Chloroflexota bacterium | reverse complement strand
AGCGACCACAGACCCAATATCAAGTACATCACCAGCCGGCTGAAGCGCCTCTGCACGCCGGCGGTTCTTTCATTACGGGGATGCGGGTTAAGTAAGGTTCGTTCTGCCATAAGGTTCTTTCCCATTCTCTAGTACTGAACCACATCTCTCCTCATCAAGCGCCGCAGCACGATGACGATGAGAATGATCGCCAGCAGCATGTAGACGCCAATGGCGGATGCGTAGCCCAGACGATAAATCGGCGTCCGCTGCCCAAAGCCCATAATGTAAAGGTAAACGGCCGCCGTATAGGTCTCCGGCACCGGCTCCAGGCTGGTAAAAGCAAAGGGGAACTCAAAGATCTTCAGCGCCGCGATAGTCCACATCACCACCGCCACCGTCAACACGTCCCAGAGCAAAGGGATCGTGATCTTAAAAAACATCTGCACCTGGCTTGCGCCATCAAGTTTCGCTGCTTCGTAATACTCCACCGGTATCTTGTCCGTTCCCGCCAGAAGCAGCACCAGGTAGAATCCCACAAAAATCCAGATCAGGGCCACCAGCATTGCCCAGAATATCTTGCTTGGATCGGTCCAGGTTGTTTTGCCCAACTCCTCAAAGCCAAGCAAATTGAATAATGAGTTGAAGAGACCAAAACGAGGATTGTAGAGCGAGGCCCACAATGTCGTCAGCGCAATAGTGGCAATCACATTGGGTATAAAAATAACGCCCCGGAAGAAGCGCCGCCCCCGGATATCCGAATTAAGCATAGCAGTGAACATAAAGGCCAGCGCAAAAACGACAAGGCCACCCAATAAGAGAATCGTGAATGTATTGCGCATGCTCAGCAGGAACAGAGAATCACCCAACAGTTCCTTGTAATTATCCAGCCCAATGAATACCCTGTTCTCACTCAACCCGGAAAAGTCAAACAAGCTGTAATAAAAGGTTTGTGCCGCCGGAATGAGAAAGAAAACCAGATACAACAGGCTTGCAGGTAGCAACATAGCAAGGATAAAGCGATTGCTAACTTTCATGACACCTTCCTCAAGAACCCTCTGGAAACCAGTTCCCGATATTCGAATACGCTTATGAAAAAGCGGGGTGGCATTCCCGTTCAGGGAAATACCACCCACGCTCAAAGATTTATTGACCCGCCCAATGCTCGGCGGCGTCCGCTGCCATCTTAGCTACATATTCTTCAGGTGTGAGTTCACCCAGGAAGAGGTCGCGCCAATTGACATAGAGAACGTTGTTGACGAATTCTGGATAGAGCGCTACCGTGCCGTCGCTCAGGCCCATGACATTCTCAGCATTCGCCGCTGCTTCCGCGCCATCGGCAATTGCGTCCGCCCATGTCACGTCCTTTCGCGTCACACCGACGAGGGCTTCATCCGCCATTTGCTGCATATGCTCCTTGGTTGCCAGAAAGCGCAAGAACTCGAAACTCTCGCGTGGGTGTTCTGTATCCTTCAGAATCATAAAGGCCAGCAGGGCGACTTGCAAGTCGTTGTTAGAGCCGACGCCGCCTTCCACGGCCGGGAAGTTGAAGGCACCCCACTCAAACCCTTCTTCGACAATGTCGCTCAATTCAATGGGCAGCCAGGAACCGACAAGTTCCGCGCCAGCCTCACCGAACCCAAGCGTCTGTTGGCCGGCAGGCCAGAGGTAACCGACAGTTTCTTCGGGGATATGGCCACGGTCCCACAATTCACGTGTGGCTTGTGCCGCCTCCAGGAACACAGGATCGTTCCACATTTCGCCTGTAGGATCTTCTACGGCCGCACGCAGGAAACCTGGGCCTTTTACGCGCTCGACATAGTAGGTGAGAAAGTCAATCTGGTAGAAGGCAATGTCGCTTTCGGCCGCGAGGGGCGCATAGCCAGCCTCCAGCAAAGCGTCGTTGACAGCCAGGAATTCATCCCAAGTTGCTGGGGGCTCAACACCCACTTCTTCGAATAACCCTTTGTTGTACCAAAACTGCACGGTGTTGTAGACGTAGGGCCATTGGTAAATGGTTCCATCTTGAGCAGCGAAGAGGTCCAATACGCCGGGTGTGAAAACATCCTTGACGGGCCCCTCTTCATCCAGTGCCGCGTAACCTAGATAGTCGTCCAAGGGATACGCCTGTCCTTCCAGCATAAGACCGCCGGCCAAAGGATCGGAGTCTTGGTCCACGAAATCGATCTTAGTACCACTTTCCAGCGCGGTTCGGACGAGGGTCTGGTTCTGACGGCCGTTCCAGACAGCTTCGATGCTGATATCAGGATACGTCTGCTCAAATTCGTCAATCCAACCCTGGATCACCTGCGCTTGTGGTTCCGTCTCGTTCCACATCGACCAGTAAACGAGTTCCGCGGCTCCCAGCGGTTCCTCAGCCACCTCCTCCGCTGCCGCTGCTTCCTCGACGGGTTTGCCTTCCCAATGGTTGGCCGCGTCAGCCGCCATCTTAGCCACATATTCTTCCGGCGTGAGTTCGCCCAGGAATAGGTCGCGCCAGTTTACGTAGAGGATATTGTTCACAAATTCTGGATAGAGAGCCACCGTGCCATCGCTCAACCCCATGACATTCTCGGCATTAGCCGCTGCCTCCGCGCCATCGGCAATCGCATCCGCCCAGGCCACGTCAAGGCGGGTCACGCCGACGAGCGCCTCATCCGCCATCTGCTGCATGTTTTCCTTGGTCATCATGAAGCGTAAGAACTCAAACGCTTCCGCTGGATGCTCGCTGTCTTTCAAAATCATGAAAGCCAGCAAAGCGACTTGCAGATCGTTGTTAGAACCAGCGCCACCTTCCACGGCCGGGAAGTTGAAAGCGCCCCATTCAAACCCGTCTTCGACAATGTCACTCAACTCAATGGGCAGCCACGATCCGACCAACTCCGCTCCTGCTTCGCCAAAACCAAGTGTTTGTTGGCCTGCGGGCCACAGGTAACCAACCGTCTCTTCGGGAATATGGCCGCGATCCCAAAGATCTCGCGTGGCTTGTGCCGCTTCCAGGAAAACGGGATCATTCCACATCTCACCCGTGGGATCTTCTACGGCCGCGCGCAAGAAGCCAGGGCCTTTCACACGTTCCACATAGTAAGTTAGAAAATCAATCTGATAGAAAGCAATGTCGCTTTCGGTAGCCAGTGGCGCATAACCTGCGGCCAGGAGTGCATCGTTGACGGCCAGGAATTCATCCCAGGTTGCCGGTGGCTCAACGCCGACTTCGTCAAACAAGCCTTTGTTATACCAGAACTGCACTGTGTTGTAGACGTAAGGCCAGAGGTAGGTCCCGCCATCCGGACCAGGGAAAAGCTCCAATACTCCAGGGGTAAAAACATCCTTAATGGCAGCATCTTCATCCAGAGCAGGTGTGTCCAGGAATGAATCCAGCGCCAGTCCTTGCCCTTCCAGCACCAGGCCGCCCGCCAGCGGGTCCGCATCTTGATCGACGAGATCGATCTGGGTGCCGCTTTCCAGGGCAGTCTTGACAAGGGTCTGGTTCTGACGGCCGTTCCAAACAGCTTCAATATTGATATCTGGATAAGCCTGCTCGAACTCCTCGATCCATCCCTGGATCACCTGAGCTTGCGGTTCAGTCTCGTTCCACATCGACCAGTAAACCAAATCGGCCGCACCCAAGGCGCCGCCGCTATCTGCCGGCGCTTCACTTACTTCCTCTGCCACTTCCGTGGTTTCTTCCGTGGTTTCTTCCGCGGCTTCACCCGTGTCGGCCGCTTCGCCGCTCTCTGCTGCCTCGCCACTTTCTTCTTCGGTTGCACTATCACCACCTCCACAGGCCACTAAGACCAGTGCCAGCAACAATGCCAACAGAACCATCCAAATATACTTTTTATTCATTTTGTCTTCTCCTGCCAAATCTGGCTTTCAACTGATTACTGAATACCAAACACCTATTAAAGTCACGTCTCAACAAGGCTCTTCTTCTCTCCACCTCCTTAAAAGCAACGAGCTTCATCTCTGGGAAACAGGCTCCTACACGACGCCTAGTTCTTGTGATAAAAGCAGAGCCGTCGTGCCCAAGAAAACAATATCACGACCTAAACTCGAAAATTCGATCTTGGTATGGCTCGCCAACGCTGCCAATGAGTTCTTGGCCACCACCTCACGCAGCGTTGCCAACAACGGCTGGCCAAATTGGGCCACGCTGCCGGCGACCAAAATCGTGGGTACGCTCAACACACCCACCAAATTCGCCAGCGCCACACCCAAATAATGCCCCACATCCGCAATCACCTCTTGCAATTCCGAATCGCCCGCTTCAAAAGCTTGAACAACCGCTCCTATCTTCAATTCTTGTAAATCAGGGACGAATTGATGCACCAGAGAGTTGGGGTTCGCCTGCGCTATACTTTGGGCGCGCTTTACAATAGCCCGGCTGCTGGAAATTGTTTCCAGGCACCCATAGTTACCGCACATACACCGTTCGCCATTTTCAACAACAGCCACATGCCCAATCTCACCGGCGCCAAAGCCGTGTCCGTAAAACAATTGGCCGCCGAGAACAATACCGGCGCCGATGCCGTGACCAGCACTGACAACCACCAGGTCACTGCTCGACTTGTACTCGCCAAAGGTATATTCGGCCAAGACAGCAACGTCATTATCATTCGCTACATACACCGGCAGATCGTAGCGGTCGTTAAGCAACTGGCGGAGTGGCAGATCATACCAGCCAAAATTGACCGCGTGGCGCACAACGCCGTTGCCCGCATCGATGATGCCCGGAGCGGCAATACCAATGCCTAACAAGGGCATCTCTGTGGTGACAATGAGGGTGTCAATAAGATCATAGACGAGCCCCAATGCTTCCTCCCCTGTCTGCTCATCCACGGCAATGCTCGCCTGCTGCAACTGCTCCCCCCGCATATTCATGACTGCCCCCTGAAATTCGCTGCGGGCCAAATCCAATCCGATCAATTGCCTGGAGTCCTTGGCCATGCTCAAGAGTGTGGGGGGCTTTCCTCTCGCTACAGGGATCGAACCGACCTCTTCAACCAATCCCTTTGTGATAGATTCGGCCACGATGCCAGATACGGTCGTTGCCGTCAGGCGGGTAATCCGGGCAATATCAGCACGGCTGATTTCGCCATGCGCATAAATCGTCTTCAGCACCAAGCGATTATTATGGATCTTCGTCTGCTCGCGTGTGACCTTTTTGGTTGAAGGGAACATCCTCTTCCTCGCAAATATTTATTAACTCCAGTGAACTTAATAAATATAATCCAAAGTATACGCCCTTCTCTCTTCCCTGTCAACGCCGAAAATCTGTGCGATCTGCTGGGATGATGAATTGTCGTTTCGACCACAGTGCCATCCATGTACAACTTGCGACCACGTGTCAACTTGTTGTCGACAGCCAGATTCGTGATGCGCTGATTGAAAGCCTGCAACGTCTGCGGTTGAATGAGATTGGCTCAACGGCACAACGTGCTCTGGTCCGGCACAGCTTGGAAGTAAACCCGGCATAATTGCCGCAGAATCAGACTGCCAGCTACTTGGAGTGCCGTTTGCTCGTAGCTCCAGTCATACAGGTGTTTGATAGCCAGCTTACGTAGAATGACCTCCACCGGAGTCGACTTTCGGCCAGCGGTCAGGGTTTTTGGGTAGCGCTGTGCCAGGTCATTACGAATCATGCAGTACAGCTTGTCGTCATCTAGTACTCGGTCAATAACAATTAGTTCAGGGCTCATCTTGATGTTAGACCAGGAATTGGTTTGAGAATGTTGTCCGCTTCATGTTTGTCGATTAGCATTGGAGTGGGCCTCTTGTACTTTGGTTTGTTTGATACGCTCACCAAAATTACATTGAGGCCCTTATTCATGCAATTTTGCAATGGAAACTAGGGAGATTCGCCATGTCATGGTCGAGAGCATTGGAAATGGCAGTTTGGACCTGGATGGCTTTTGTGTCGATTGGCGAGCAGAAGGCAGTTTGCCGGTATGCTATAATGTCTGCAAGTCTCAATTTAGGGGGTAGGTATGACCGCTGCCAGCGATCTGATCATATTCTGGACCATCGTCAGTTTGCGGATCCTCATCCCGCTGACGATACCACGTTATCCTTTACCAGGCATTATCGCTTCCCTGGTGTTAGATGCGATCGACCAGACCTTGTTCCAAAGCCTGACCAACTTTCAGCTGGACGGCTACCAGGGATATGACAAAGCGTTGGACATCTATTACCTGGCCATCGCCTATATCGCCACCTTGCGCAACTGGAGCAACCAATGGGCTGTACGCATCAGCCGCTTCCTTTTCTATTACCGGCTGGTGGGCGTGGTTCTTTTTGAACTGACGCAATTCCGCTGGCTGCTGCTGCTTTTCCCCAATGTGTTTGAGTACTTCTTTATCTTCTATGAGGTCGTCCGCCTGCGCTGGGATCCGCGGCGTCTATCCGGCGCGGTACTGGCGGGTGTGGCCGCGGCGATCTGGATTGTGATCAAACTGCCGCAGGAGTATTGGATTCACGTGGCGCAGTTAGATGTGACGGATATGGTCAAGCAGAATCTTTTGGGCTATCCAGAAACGGCCGATTGGGGCGCGATCTTTTCTGAGAGGGCGGGCCTGTTTATCCTCTTCTTTGCAGGAGTGGCGTTGGCCATCTATTTTATCTGGCGCTGGCTACGGTCGAAACTGCCACCTGCGGATTGGGCGCTGTCTTTCACCCCAGACGCGCATCTTGCGCGCATACCGGAAGTAGATCTACGTAGCACCACGCGTGCTCTAGCTGCCCATTTCCTAGATCGAGAACTGTTTGAAAAGACGGCCCTGGTCTCACTGCTGGTGATCATTTTCGCCCAAATCTTGCCCGGCATCCGATCCAGCAACCTGGAACTGGCGCTGGCCATGACCATCGTTATTGTGGTCAACACGGTGGTTAGTGAGACGTTGGTGCGGCGCGGGGTGGCGTGGCCACATGCGCTGCGGCAGGGGCTGGTCATGGTGGCGGTGAATCTACCGGTCATGCTTATCGTATCGCTTGTGCGCTACGGCAGCATCCCGTTGCTGGCGCTGAACAATATCGTGGTCTTTATTTTGCTGCTCAGCCTGATTATCACGCTGTACGACCGGTATCGACCCATCTATCTAACGCGTTTCAGCGATGGATATTGATGATCGAGTAAGATATGATCCTGCCAAGGGAATGGCGAGGAATAAGAAGCGGGATGCCTTCGCAGAAGCTACACATTACGATAAATCAACAAATTCAGCTCAATATTGCGAAAATCGAAATATGCTTTGGTTCCAAAGATTTGCACTCCTGTGGCATTTTGTAAGGGTTGGAGATAATCTCACCTTACTACCGGATATTGAATCCGGAAAAAGAAAAACAAAATCTGTTGGCAACATTATGTACAGTTATTCGGGTTCACCGTTCTTAGTTACTAGCTCTTCGGCACAAAGGACGGCAAATAAAACGAGAGATAGGTCAAAGTTTGGGTCCCCGCCGCAACAACGGCCGTTTCCCCGGCAGGCGTCGCCACCACCACATCGTAAAGATCAACCTCTTCGTTCAGATCCGCCCCCTCGATACTGCCATTCCCCTGCACGAAATAGAGAAACAGATCTTCGCCACGCTTCGGTAGTTCGATCTCAGCCTGCCCACCGGCCGCTAGCACGGCGGCGGTCAGGCGTGCATCTACATGCGAATCAGTCGCCCCTTGCGGGCCAATAATGTCCCGCACAACAGCATCGCCCACTGCATACGAACGCATATCACTCAACTTCACCTGCTCATAATGCGGACCCAGCCCCATGTACTTCGGTTCGGCCGCGAACCAGATCTGGATCACGCGGGCCTCATCGTCGGAGCGGTTCAACTCCTGGTGTTCAATGTAATAGCCGGAAAACATGCGCTGCACTTCGCCCGCCCCGATAACGCCCTTGCCCCCCGTCGTATCCTCGTGGTAGAGCTCGCCTTCGATCACATACGTATATATCTCCAGCCCCCTGTGGGGATGCCAGGTGAACCCGTTGCGTGGCGCAATACTTGTCATATGCGCGGTCAACATACCGCTCAGGCGCTGCAACGAACTCCACCCGCCTACCGCAAAGTGCGAAGTCAGCCAGTGAACCGGATTAATGGTCGGGAAGGCATCAGCCTTAAAGAAATTGAGCCCATCCTGCAAGTGCAGATGACGCTGGTCAATCACGCTGTCAAAGATATCCATATTCAACTCACTTTAGCAAAGATGGGTGCAAAGAATCTTGCGCAGGCATGGGGCCGCGCAATCCGTTAATAATCGGGTACCAGTGAATAGTCGTACGGTTCCACGCCCGGACCATAGCGGAAGACGTTGGGATAAGGGATGTAATGGCTTTTTACGGATTCGTCGAGGATGATCTCGCCGTCCGCATTGTAGACGGTGCGGTTGACGGTAACGTCCGAACCTTCAACCGCGGAATCGATCCACTCTACGGTGCCTGGCGGCAGGTCCGGGTCATATTCCCAGGTATCCACCTCAGGGGCCGGCACGACATTTTCAAAGACAGGCTCTGTCTTTACCACCTCGCGACCCATGCCCGTGCTGTACATTTTGAAGGTTAGCGCTTCAAACTCTTCATTATAATAGTTCTCAATCAGCAAGTGGTGCGGCGTATTATTGATGAACATCATATCCACGATGGGAGAGTAAACCGTAGCGTCCATGCCCGGACCTTCTCCATCGTCATAATATTGTAAGCGGTAGCCATGTTCCCATCGTTCGGTAATCGGGAATCCGGCCAGAAAAGCGCTCTGGTAAAGCGTGGTGCTCACCTGGCACACACCGCCGCCGATGCCATTAATCGTACGGCCGCCAACGATAATGAAACCCTCTTCGTATCCATCATCTTCGGAAACACTGCCCAGATACTTATTGAAGGAGAACTCTTCCCCCGGCGCGATTACAATGCCGAAGAAATTGGCTGCCGATCGAGCGATATTGTGCTTGCGCGCATCTGAGGAGCCATAAAACCAGGTGGTCGTTTCCGTGATCAGCTCTGTCACGCCCAGTTCGGCAGCCGTCGCCGTGGAAGGAACGGCCGGCGCGATCTCTTGCAGGACAAAGGGCACAGAACGATTGGAACTGCCCACCTGATCCAGGAACTGCGCTACCGTAGCCTCAAGGTCCAACGAACGGCCGTCAATGTGCGGGGCTACCAACACCAATTTCCGCGTATCATCATCAAAATAAAAGCGGGCATTCACCGCGTCGCGATAAATCTCATCCGAGAATTGCCGCAGCCAGTGACGCGCCGCGTTTTCATCCACCAGCACACTACGCTGCAAGGTGCCATCCTCGTTTTCTTGCACATCAACGCGCAGCCAGCTTGCCAACAGCTCCTGCGGAAGTTCCACCGCTTCCAGATCCA
>JAACFF010000234.1 GCA_009937635.1 Chloroflexota bacterium | reverse complement strand
AAGGCTTGATCGCGAATGGTCCAAACGCCACCGTTAATATACCAGGGACGTAGATTGACATCATCGAAATTCTGCACATACGGGAACGTAAACGTCGCCACGGGCTGGTCAGAACTTCTGGATCGTCTCACCATTAGAAAAATACCAGCCACAAGGCCAAGCACCACGACAATTACAAACAGACGAAAAATCTTCTTCAACTCAATCCTCGAACTTTAGCTTCAGGTTGTTCCTGGCATTTACCACGCACAGTTATGGCACGGCTTCTGTTTCCTGGACCAATACCCCGCAGCATAAGTCATCTTTCGTCACAATTTGCACTGTATCTGGCCAGGCCTGTTCCTGGTAAACTTCTTCAGGCACGGCAACGATCCCTTCAAGCAGCATAGGCGCATTATCAAGCTTATCGAAGTAGATCGTATATTTGCCCGCCGGCCCTTCAATCTTGCCCAAATCAAAGAATTGATATTGAAAATTAATGGCCACAGCATCACTCGGAATCAGTCTCTCCAATTCGGCAAACGTGTAATCATCTGCATCGATAGCGACCCGATTGGTGGTGAACACGGTCTCCTTGTCATAGATAGCCAGATTGTTTGGGTCAGATTGCAGGCGTACCTGGCGCGGCTCAGGCAAGAAGTCGGCCGACATGTCGAGCGTGTTGGCAACGGCAGCACCACGCATCATTAATCGATATTCGCCATCTTCAGGTAGGGTTACATTAACCCGAAACTGTGTAGCTCGGGGCAGGCCAATGAAGCCGCCTGATATAGTTCCCCATAACCCAGGGGTAATCATATTTAGCCGGTTGTACTTGCTATCCGAAAAGAACTGAAACAAGCGGAACATAGGCGACAAGTAATAGGAACTAGAGATAATATTGGGATTAAAAGGCAGAATTGTACCATCGGGCCGAAAATAGCGTTCTCGATTATCCTTAATATACAAATTGAGCCAAGAACTGGCCGGGTCATCGGTCAAGAGCGCAAGTTGGTCGTATTCTGCCAGGTCACTCGCGACCATTGGGTAGCGCAAATCATAATAACGCGTCAGCTCCAGATTTCGTGAAACGACTTGCAGGAACGTATTCCAGTCAGTATCAATATATAGCGGCACGCGATCAGCCTTAGGCAAATCAGTGAACTCATACAAGGCATAGCTCTCATTTTGGAAAAGCTCAGTCAAATAGGCGTCGCGGCGATCCAACTCGGGGATGATGATTCGCTCAACTTCCCGCAAATATTCTTGCCCCCCCACCGTGTTTGCCACCAGTTCCTTGTTGATCACGATGTATTTGATATCTAGATCGCGAGCCACATTGATCCACCATCCTTGCTCATAGTACATGGCGCGCAGCATGAGGAAGAATTCATGTTTGTTATCGGAGTCTCCGGTCAGTCCGTAATAGAAACTGGGCAGGTCCAGGTAATATATATGAAACTTGTCGATGAATTTATGCTCGACACCATTGATATCCACAATAGCCTTGGCCGTTTCCGTTGGCGGTAAGACCACGACTTTACCCGGCGGAAGCTTTAACAGATTCTCCTTGACTTCTTTAAGTGGGTCCACCGGGTATGGCGTCAAAAAGCCACCAAAATTACCCGAAGGGAAAACGGTGCGGTAGGGAGCATTGCTGAAAAACGGCACAAAAAAGAGGACTGCCATCAGCACAGGGAGATATCTGCGCAGGCGGACCCAACCAACTGGCAGCTTATCCAACAGCGCTTTATGTACCCAAAGATAGCTCATGGGAAGCAGCACGCAGGCCATCATTAACATGATCAGCTCAAACCGGTGAGGGAATCTCAGCACCTGTACGATAGTCGCCATTAGTTTTACCACCAGATCGCCAATGACGGATTGGCTGTCATTGGCAATATTGCTGATATAGGCCATGGTACGGTGGAAGGTCGGCACCCAGGCCGCGCCAGAATAACCCAATGTAGCCCACATAGAAAAAAGCGTGGTGGTAAAAGCAGCATAGAGAAATGCCCATAGCGCCTTGTTGACCGCCAGCCCGCGTCGCACCCTCCCCCACAATAAGGGCAAGAACATTAAGATCATATAGCTCACATTAGGCCAGCGGGGCACCCGTGCCAGATAATCACCGGTGCGCAGCTTGTCCATGATCCCGGCCAAATCGAAGGCCAACATATGACCGAGCGGGATTGAGGCATCCTGGATGAAATAGTAATCTCCCGGTACGGTCTCGGCCAGGTTGGGCACGCCGCGCAGAGCCACAAACTTCACAAATGCGCCGTAGGGAGCCAGTGTCATTACACCCAGCAGGGCGAAGGCGATCATCGTGCGCAAAAAGCGGTTTTCAACCAACAGCCGCCGCCACTCGTACCACAAAAACCTTATGAATTCCGGATAGCGACGCCATTGGAACGGAATCCGCCAATAACCTAAGCGAATTACGTCATAGACATCGAGAAAAGTTAGTGTTGCCACGGCCATACTCATGAACAAAGCAAACAGTATTAGATAATGTACGGCCGGATTCAGCAGTGTGATGAGGCAAGCCGCAATAATAGGTACATAGGGTCTTTTCTGCGGGAAAATCAAACCGCTGCTCATCGCCAGCGTGGCCACCAAAAACAAAGAAAAACCCAAGACCAACGTATAGAAGTGGGTAATCTTGGAATAAATCATGACCATAAAGATCATCAATACCGGCGCTGCGGTCAGAATATAGACATCTCGAGCATCAAATTGGGGAAAGACCTTGCTCAAGAACCCGGCAACGGACCAATAGCCTACAAAGACAACTGATGGTATAACGAACAGAATCGCCAGCGGCAGCACCTTATAGTAGCGCATCCAGGTAGTCAGGAAGGAATAGCGGACACGGAATTCATACCCGTTGGTAAGCTGGTTGAATTTCCCGGCAGCCTGGTCGATTAACTGGCTGTGCGGATTGAAAAACGGAACAAGTTCGTCGCCATTGATCACCACTTCTCCGCGCCAGATAGCCGGAATACTAACGATCACATCGCGAAATATGAACAGAAACAGACCCAAATAAATCAAACCGACAACTACCGTGATTTTCTGGGTTGGGCTCAAAGCAGGGAGTCGCAGAGCGACAGGCTGGCTCGGATGAGTATATGATCGATTCAACAATCGAGTGAGCATAAGCATTCAATCAACAAACTGTTCCCAATAACAATTTTTATTAACAGGTACCCCTGCCTAAAACAGGTCTGGTTATAGGTTATACACCATTTCCCACCTATTTAGATTGTACCTTAAGGCCCTGATAACCTCTAGAGCGCCTACAGATTATCTTCCGTGTAGCTTCCGATGAATATCACAGTTTTCTTCCCAAGTTGTATAAGGATTAAGATCGCTCTGCTTGAAGCGTTACCAAATCCAACGGACACCTAGGCAGACAACCGGTTATCTAGGTGATGTTGTGGTTTTTGGGCTGTTGTTCGGCGATTTAGGCACGTCTTTATTATTATTTGGTGGGCACAGCGTTCGTTTTACAGGATTGGCGTCAGCCAATAGCAATCTAGATTTGCAGATCAGGCCAAAGAACCATTGATCAGCAGCTTTTTACGCAACTGGTGCATTAAAAAACACCTTCCCATTAGTGACTCACTATCATGCGCAAGTTCTCAAATTAGGTATCTTCGATCCTGGCATTAATGAGCATGAACGATCCGTAATCATGGCTTAATTCCCCGTTTATGTAGAAGGCGAGATAAGCTGCTTGTTCATGCTCGCGAAGTAATTGCTTAATTGTTCCGCGGCTTCCGAAACCTGAATCGAAAGATTTTCAACGATTTCCCGCTCGTGATCAATCGCCATGGTAATGTTGTTCACCAGTTCAACCGCCTCAAACGGCTGGTTGATATCAATCGCCAAGCGATCCATTTCCAGGAAATGGGTCAGCTGCTGAACCTTAACATCGTAAATAAGCGCGACGAACGGTTTTTGCAGAATCGAAGACAAAACCAGCGCGTGTAATCGTTCAGCCACTACGAGATCACACTCACAAACAATGTTGGCGATGTCTTGAGCAGTAGTTGGTTCATGTAAAATTACCGTTAATTCAGGTACTTGTTCCTGGAAAGAGCGCAGCACTTGCAAATCATTTTGCGGATTGAAACGACTCTGCATAGGCAGTGCGTGAATTTCCAAGTCTTTTTCTGCTCCAATGGCATTGAGGGCAAATGCCAGATTGGTCAGGAACGATTCCCAATTCTCAGGATTCTCGATATTGTAGTTGAGGTTTAAGGCAATCTTCAGCGGCTCACTGCCCGCTTTATCCACGCTTCTCACAAGCCCCAGGCTTTCAGGATCAGTAACGAACACCGCATCGGGAACCAAAACGACCTTCCGTGTGCTTATCCCTACCTGGAGACACGTGTCATAAGAGCGTTGATCGCGCACCGAAGCATAAGTAACCTGTCCCAAAATGAGTTTCACCAGAAGCAGACCAAGGCGTGAATGAACAGGCCCCACACCAATATTGCTCATGATAATTGGTTTGCGTGCGAACACACGGGCAAAAAGTACAATAAGCAGAACCATAAATAAAGTAGAGTATCGGTTGCGGCCAACACTGGCGTACAATTCCTTTAATACGCTGCCTCCACCGAAAAAGAGCAAATCCGCTTGCCATATCCGCTTGGGTAGCTGCATTTTCTCCTTCGTCGTGTGAAACACGTCTACGTCATATTTATGGGCGAGCTGGGCGCGGGTGAACTCAGGATCGTAGGAATTGATCATATAGCTGTGCTGTTCTCCCAATTGGGCAAGAAACGTTTCCAACAACAGCTCGTCACCTATATTATGTTGTCCATGGGTACCCAGGAATAAAATCTTTTTGCTATTCATCATCGTAATCTAAAATCCTCTTCTAAAATATTGGTGGTCTTCTTAATCAAGTGTGGGCAGCGTTCTGTCCAACTATAATTAATACTAAAGCTAACTACTGACCAAGATTCTGACATGATAAAACGGCCGGCTACCCAAATTCCTGGTCCAGAACTCCTTCCTGTCAGAATATCGTTCAGTAAGCACGTGTACAATGCACATTAATGTTGGGGAAGTTAGCCCGAGCATGGCAATATCAACTGATCAAATCGGATTTTTATGCCGGTTACGAGGAGATAATAAATATGACCATCAAGTTTGGCACAGATGGATGGAGAGCTCGAATCGCTGAGGACTATACCTTTGATAATGTACGTCGCTGCGCGCAAGGCTTTGCTGAATTCTTGAAACAGGAAGGACGAGCAGATCGCGGAGTCGTCATTGGCTACGATCAGCGATTCCAAGCAGAAGTTTTTGCAGCAGCCACGGCCGAAGTCATGGCCGCCAACAACATTCACACTTGGTTGACGGATCGAAATACGCCCACACCGGCCATCTCCTATTCAGTCGTCAATAAGAAAGCAGGTGGTGCTGTCAATATCACTGCTAGCCACAACCCAGCTACAGATCTTGGATTCAAGGTTCGCGACCCTCAAGGCGGGGCCATTCCACCCCATGATTTAAAACGTATCGAACAACTGATCCCAGATGATTCAAACGTACCTCGTATCAAGTTGGATGACGCGCTGACCGATGGCCTGGTGACTCAATTCGACCCGGATCCAGCCTATTTAGAGCAGTTGAACCGCTTGGTAGATGTGACCTCGGTCAGGCAAGCAGGTCTAAACGTTCTGGTCGATTGCATGTGGGGCAATAACGTTGGCTGGTTTCCCCGTCTGCTGGATGGTGGATCCACTGCCGTACACGAAGTGCACAACGCACGCAACCCTCTTTTCCCAAATATGTTGCGCCCCGAACCCATCCCACCTAATGTAGATCACGGTTTAAGTTTTGTGAAAAAACTCGATGCTGATCTGGCGATAATCAACGATGGGGACGCAGACCGCGTCGGCCTAGGGGATGAAAATGGCCAATTCATTGACCAGCTGCGAGTCTATGGCCTGCTGGGCTACTACTTTTTGGAAGTCCGTGGCGAAAGAGGGCCAATCGTCAAGACCATCTCCACGACAAAGATGCTCAATAAGCTGGCCAAACAATACAATGTGCCTGTTTATGAAACAGGCGTCGGTTTCAAGTATATTGCGCCCAAGATGGTTGAGGTTGACGCCATGATAGGCGGCGAGGAAAGTGGCGGATATGCTTTTCGCAGGCATGTACCGGAACGGGACGGTATATTGGCCGGCCTCTTCCTGTTGGATATGGTGGTTCAGACAGGAAAAAAGCCTTCGGAGCTGTTGGACTGGCTCTTTGAAAAAGTTGGACCACATTACTACGATCGCATTGATGTCCGTTTTGAGCAGGCACGCAAACAGGAAATCCTGGCCAATGTATCGACAGCCAAGCCACGTACCATTGGTGGACTAGGCTGCACAGATATCGTTACAATTGATGGTCACCAATTCATAATGGAAGATGGTGGCTGGCTGCTAGTTCGTTTCAGCGGCACCGAACCAGTCATTCGCGTATATTGTGAAACAACACACGAGGACCGTGTTCAAGCGATTCTCAACGATGGGTTGCGACTGGCTGGACTTAACTAACTTGGCCTGCGAGGCTATTGGATTATTGCTTTCCGCCACTACGAAATCAGAGCACTGGCCTGTCGTGAATTGGAAATCAACAAGGTTAGCTTGGCGATGGCACGGATCATGATTGTTGAAACGGTGACAATAGAGCGTAACGCCGTCGCCAACATCAATCATTTATTGACTCAGTATCAGATCAAATTATTAGATAAGGAAGGAATCAAATGAAAATAATCATCTTCGCTGGCGGTTCTGGCCGCCGCTTGTGGCCAATCAGTCGCGTCAAATCACCAAAACAATTTGAGCCAATTATTGATAAAAAGTCGACCCTACAACTGGCAGTAGACCGTGTACTTGAAACGTATGGTGCCGAAAACATTTTCGTTTCAACCAACGAAAGGTATCAAACACTTGTACGATCGCAGCTGCCTGAGTTACCGCCGGAACAGATCATCGGTGAGCCGGACCGCCGGGACCTGGCGGCAGCAGTCGGACTGGCGATGGCCCATATAGCCCAAAGCAGCCCAACGGCCGTTGATGAACCTGTCGCCATCCTCTGGGGTGACAATTACATGCAGCATGTTACCAATTTCAGGCAGTTATTGAAATCTGCGGAAGCATTGGTGCTAAACAGGACAGCAAACATATTCTTTATCGGTGAAACGCCACGCTATGCCAATGAGAATCTTGGTTGGCTTGGTCTGGGTCACAAGATCTCCAATCAGAACGGCACACCTTGCTACCAGTTTAAATCGTTGACCTATCGACCTGAGCCTGCGGAATGCCATCGAATGTTCGAGGATGGTCGCTACGTTTGGAACACGGGTTATTTTGTGACCACTCCCAGATATGTACGTGAGCTTTACCGGCAATTTCAGCCAGAGATCTGGTCACATCTCGCTGCCATAGAAATATCAATTGGCAGTCCTGATTATGAGGAAACCTTGCACCGCGTCTACCCCCAAATCCAATCAATATCCTTCGACGATGCTATTCTGACCAATGTTCCTGCAGAGGACGCGGCAGTATTACATGGCGAATTAGGCTGGAGCGATCCTGGAACCCTATACGCCCTTAAAGAGGCCATTGAACCAAGCAGGAGTCGAAATGTGATCAAAGGATCAGTCGTCGATAAACAATTACAAGACTGCTTAGTCTACAATTACACGGATAAGAAATTGGTCGTGGCCGTTGGCCTAGAGGGTATGATAATCGTCAACACCGAAGATGCCTTGTTGGTCGTGAACAAGGATCATATTCCCCTGGTAAAGGAGGTGGTCAATGATTTTGAGGGAACAAGCTTAGAAGCCTTCAGTTGAAGAACGATATTGATAGCTTTCTCTGCTACAATCAAGTAAATTTAAGTTGGGACTTAGCTCGACTATTTTATTGACAAAATCCTACTTTTCCTTGAGAAAACAATCGTATGTCAGTAGAAGCAGATGCCCTTGATTCAATAATCGAACGTATCGGAGAGACACATTTTCGGCAGCGTTTCAATATCCAAATTGATCATGCGGCCGAAATTTTTGGTCAAGGGCGTACACTATTCCATATTGAAAATGCTGAATGGATAATGATTTTTATTTACTGGGTGCTGCGTATTAGCAGATTTTATCAACGCGGTCTCCGGAATGTTAAGGATATCCAGATAACGGAGAATATTGTTAATTTGCCGGAATTACCAGATGCATTTGAAGGATACACAATTCTTCATCTCAGCGATCTGCACCTGGACATCACAAAAGGTCTCACCGAAGCGATTATCGAACGTGTAAAAGATCTAGATTACGATCTTTGCGTCATCACAGGTGATTATCGGGCCAGCACAAGCGGTTCCTACACATTGGCCCTGGAGGAAACTAGCAAGCTTATTCCATACTTGAAAGCGCCCGTATATGCTGTCCTGGGAAACCATGACTTCATTGAATTTGTGCCAACTCTAGAAAAAGCTGGCTTGTGTTTCTTATTGAACGAAACAGTAGTTTTGGAGCGTGGTGATGCCGATATTTACCTGTCCGGAGTCGACGATCCCCATTTGTACGAAACGGATAATCTTCATAAAACTGGCGACAAAATTCCAGGAAGGGCGCCTTCAATTCTATTGGCACATTCACCCGAGATTTATCGCAGGGCAGCTACCTCCGGCTACGACTTTATGCTCTGCGGTCATACACATGCTGGGCAAATTTGCTTACCCGGTCGCATTCCAATACTAAATAATGCTAACTGCCCACGCTATATGGTGTACGGACCCTGGCAGTTTGCGAATCTTCAGGGCTATACTTCTGCGGGAACTGGTTCTTGTGGCGTGCCAGCACGCTTTAATTGCCCGCCGGAGGTGACTCTTCACCAACTGACTTCTACTTCTACTTAATGGCTGAGTAATTTCAGACATATGATGAATCTAGGGTTGCCAAACACGTAACATATTGTTATCCGAGCCTACGCCAACCGCAAGATGACCGTCTGCAAGAGCAGAAGCGAAAATAGCGCAAAACAGCTTTTGGCAAGAATTTAATGTTCTATTCGTATTCGATAAGTAGTTCCGTATGTGTCAACAAGGTACACTTGAAGGGACTAATTTCCTTCCAGATCGGCAAATTATCAACTGCAAATTTCGATCAGCCTTTGGAAGCAGGATCTATAGTTAATCAAGTTGCTTTAGAAGAAGTATGCTTCAGCATTCCCAATATTGGTGTATCGACACCTTTTTCTTACCCATAGGAACTTTCAGTCAGATCCCTTGGTTCCTTTCTATTTACTTTCCCTATCAAGTACATACCCGACTCTCCAATTTTGTGCAGCA
>JAACFF010000233.1 GCA_009937635.1 Chloroflexota bacterium | reverse complement strand
CGTAGGTGGGTACCGCCGTAGGCGGGATAACGCCAGGTACAATCAGTTCTTGCCCGATTGAAAGGGCATCTGGGTTCTCCATCTCGTTGGCGCCAATGATCTCTTCAACCGAAACATCATAGCTCAGCGCGATGCCCAGAAGCGTATCTCCAGCTCCAACAATGTGCGTAACCATCACCGTAGCTTGAGCGGCAGGCTGGTTGCTGGGTCCTGTTTGTAAAGTAGGCGTTGGCTGCAGCGATTCACTGACAGGTGCAGCGATCGGCGTCACACGTTCCTTTCGGTCGCTATCCTGCCGCAACGAGAGCACCATGGCTCCCGCCCCGACGAGCAGTATCACAAAGATCGCACCCACAATAATCAAATTTCGCCGCACGTCACCTCACCTGGGACAAATCCTTACAGAACATCTTTCAACCAAGAGTGCATTCACAAACAAGCCTGATGATGTCGGCTGAAAATCGGCCCAAATTCAATTCTAGCAGAGGAATCTTTGCTATTCCACGATTGCCAAGACACTGGAGTAACATTGACATTAATTCTTACGCAAAGTCACCATAAGGCCAAACAGTTCTTGGCAGCTTTGCAGCTTGGCGACTTTGAGTGATTCCCTTTCGCTACGCACTTTCCCGCGCTTTTGAAATCCTAGTCCAAAATGGGTTTGCAAATCACGCCAATGTTATGCTAAAATAGAACACAAGTTCTAATCAAGATCGACACAAGGAATCGTACGGCACGATGACGACCAGCACCTACCCGGGCGAAGATGAATGGGACAGCGACGAATGGATACCAACGGCCGTTTACGCCGACTATGAGTATATGGACCATTCCGGCCCGCCGGTCGACATGGTGTTGGTTGCCATGGCCATACTTGTCGCCGCCGGCTTGGTCTGGGGGGCGCTTGCTCTGCTCTCAGATCCCATAGTAACCTTGCCGCCCATGGCCATTCCAGCCCAAGACGACGCCGAAACGCAGCCTCTGGCCCCACCGCTTCCCGTTGGAGACCCTGCGGCGATTATCGCCCCCTATGACGAATACATCATCACCCAGGGTGTACACGGTCTCTCCTATGGTCACATGGCCATTGACATCGCTGCCGGGAAAGGGGAGCCCATAAAGTCTCCTATCAACGGCGTTGTCACCGAGCACTACTTTGACGCCATCGGCAATCCCACGCTGGTCATCGAAAATGAAAACTACCAGGTGACTATATTGCACGGCATCTACAGCGTTGGCCTGGGGTCCGAGCTCAATATAGGCGATCAAATCGGCACGGAAGGCAACCTGGGCAACACCCGTGATATGCAAGGCCGTTCTTGCCGCGGCCGCGACTGCGGCTACCATACCCACCTCAACGTCTTCGACAAACGAGCCGGCGCCAACATAAATCCCCTGGAACTTCTCGCCGAATAGCCCCATAATAGTGCCTCCTTCGTTTACTGTAGACGGTTGGTTGTTGGCTGTTGAATGTTACTGTGAGGCACTCATGAATCGAAGAAAAACTATCGCTATTGTCGCCTTGATAATGTTGGTTGGCTGCATATTGCTGGCCTCCATGCTCTATTTCTGGTTGCGCTCCAGAGTGAATCTCGCTGCTTTTCTTGCGCCAAGCGGGTTCGCTGAAATCAGCGTACCACCAGGCTTTGAGGTCAATAAATTTGCCGAAGGGCTAGATGGACCGCGTTTCATGTCCTTTGGCCCGGATGGTACCTTATACGTAGCCGAACGTGGGCAGGGACGCATCGTGACCCTTATTGATCAGGATAGGGACGGCCGTGCCGACGACCAACGCGTATTTGCATCAGATCTCGACCGCCCCCACAGCCTCACCCATTACAAGAACGCCTGGTACGTCGGGGTTCCAAACGGCGTCATACGTCTGGTTGACAACGACGATGATGGCACGGCCGATTCCCAAGAAACCATCGTCGACGATTACCCCACCAAGGGGCACTTTACACGCACAATATTGTTTTTGCCCGACGGCCGTATGGTTGTATCCGTAGGTTCAAGCTGCAACGTTTGTGAGGAAGGCGACCCCCGCCGCGCTGCCATCGTCGTCTATGACGACGAATCAGGAACTGGTGAACGCATATTCGCCAGCGGATTACGCAACGCCGTCGGGCTGGCCTTGCATCCAAACACAGGCGAACTGTGGGCCACGAATAACGGCCGTGATCTCATGGGCGACGATCTACCTCCGGAAACACTCTACATTGTCGCCGAAGGCACGGACTATGGCTGGCCCGTTTGTCATAATGGTTACATCGTCGATCCCGACATGGGCTATGAAGGCGCCTGCGACGACGTGCCAGCTCCATTGCTAGAGATGCAAGCCCATTCCGCCCCCTTAGGCCTGGAATTCTACACCGGTGACACCTTTCCAGCCGAGTATCGCGACGACCTCTTCATCGCCTTCCATGGCTCCTGGAATCGCAGCGAACCTACCGGCTACAAAATTGTGCGTCTGCCCCTCGATGGCGAAGTACCTGCCGGACCTCTTGAAGACTTCGCAACAGGCTGGCTGGACGAGGCCACCGGCGCCGTTGACGGCCGTCCTGTCGACGTCGTCCAAGGCCCTGAAGGCGCTCTCTATATTAGCGACGACAAAGGCGGCACCATCTATCGTATCACCGCTGCCCAGGGCAGGTAGAGTCTGTTTCATTCCTATCACCCGTCCCTCGAGCATTGCACTCGCCCCATGCACCAGCTCACTCGCAGGTGTTGTCAATTTGACTTCGATTACGGCCAACAAAGCCACGAATTGACTAAGATTTACATTTATTGATTTTTTAGCAACTCGTTACGGCCGTCACATCCTGCCAAATTTGAAAGCGATTAACCATGATATGTCGGTAATCTGTCGCTTTCATTAGGTGTCTTCTTGGTTTGAAATGTTCGTAAATCGGGCCAAATGGGGACAAAAATCGTTGCGCTTGCTCAGGCGATTTGAAGCGCTGCATCACCCGTTCTCGCCTTCTCTTTGGTCGGTGTGAGTTCTCAGCCCAATTATTTAGTCCCTTGTACTGTCGATGTTAAATTGACAATACCCGCTGGCAAGATAAACGCCAATTCCGCCCGCTTATTGCTAGAGCGCCAGTGTAACCTGGAGCCGGAGAGAGAGAATAAAGAGACCAGCGAACTGCTTTCGTTCGACTGCCGTCTACAGAGACGAGCTGCGCCTCCTTACCAGGCGCAAACGCTACCTCAAAGGAATCCAAAGGGTATGAAAGCCCCTCTCCGACCGCTTTGATGAACGCTTCTTTACGCGTCCAACAAGCGAAAAACGCCTCGTCTCTTTGATCCGCATCGGTAGCCTGAAAGATCTGATTCTCTTCAGGCGCGAAAAATCGTTGCGCGATCCCTTCAGCGTCGCGAACTTGCCGAATGCGTTCAACATCCACTCCAATATCGACCGTCTGGCAAAAGGCAAAAAGAGCTAAATTATGGCTGTGGGCCAGGTTGAATTGCAAGCTATTTTCTTCAAGGAACGGCTTGTCATATGCGCTATACGAAAGCTGTATATCTTCTGGCCGCGTTTCTAGGTAGTGCCCCAACAGTGCGCGCAAGATCCCCCGGCCAGCCACGTACCGCCTTTGGTCACGCCAGAACCGGAAGCGGCCGGCACGCTCTACTTCATCAGGCGCCAAACTCTTTTGCAATCGTGACAACTGTCCTGCGGGAGGATCCAGTTTGGCGCTCCACACATGCACTTCTCCAGCGTCCAAGGTTACTGGGAGCGATCCTATGGGCCAGGATAACGCCATTTCCATCTCTTGTCCTTCTGTAAATCAAGCTTTCCAGCTTGATCGCAACCTAGAAAAAAATACTTTCATGGTGGTGCGCCGCGGCGCGCGTGGTCTACTTTAAAAATAGTTTACGGCCTTGATAGATTGACTAGTGCGGGCGATCGGGCGCTATTCGCGGTAGTTTCACGAGACATCCCTCATCTTATTGATTCGCTCGCGCAACCGCCCTGCCGCGTCTCGCGCCGCCCCAGCGAAGTCACTGCTTTTTGACGCGTAAATGATGCTGCGGCTGGCGCTGATAACGGGACCCGCGATCGCATCGGGACCGTAGCGAACGGCAGCTTCTAGATTGCCACCTTGAGCGCCAATACCCGGTATCAGAAAATTAGCCGTTGGGGCCAGATTTCGCGCCACCGCCAATTCCTGTGGGTAGGTTGCTCCAACAACGTATCCCTTGTGCCCTGCCGTATCCCACTTTTGACTTTGGCGCAAAACCTCGGCCGACAAACCGTGACCCTGGATCAAATCCCCCTGAAATTGCGTTGCGCTCGGATTTGACGTGCGGGCTAAAATATAAACGGCCTTTTCCGCTCTTTTGCCGATCATGGGCAGAATCGCTTCCTCTCCTACGTAGGGATTCACCGTCACCGCATCCACCTCCCAGGCGTCAAACAGCCCGCTTGCCCACGCCGCTTGTGTATGCCCAATATCCCCTGTCTTACAATCCAGGATAACCGGAATGTGCTCAGGAATATAAGCTATGGTGCGTTCCAGGGCGATTGTGCCCGCCGCGCCCCATTGTAAGTAGAAGCCAAGATTTGGCTTAAAGGCGCAGACGAGATCGCCAGTAGCGTCGATGATAGCCTTATTAAAAGGCAATATGGGCTCATCCCACTTCAAGACATCAACCCGCAGCCGCTCAGGATCGGGATCCAAGCCCACACATAGCCAGGACTCATTCGTTTCTTGTGCTCCTCGCAGCTTCTCCAGATAGCTCATGGCCTTATTCTAAGACGCTTTTGCAAATTTACCATTCAAAATTCACCGTTCACCATTCACAATTTCCCCATCCATCTACTCTCTAAGATACGGCAAACAAGGATTATGATCCTGACCCAATACGACACGATATTCCGGGGCGTAGCTAACGACAGAATTCTGAACCATGATATCCGTTTCATATTGGCGGAAAATCCATGCCAGGCGCTTGGCAAAAGACCCTTTAACATTTTTCCCGTGATATTCTAACACCGGTGCCAAGGGCGGCTGATCGCTGCTGAATTGAAAGTGTGGCTCAAAACCATACCAGGTCAGATTTTCGGCGACCTGCCGGTACAGGATGGGATCATGGGTATGCACCTCAACACGGATCGGCGCGCGATTGACGCGGTGCAATGCGCCCTCCTTGGTCAATTGCCTTAAGAGCGGTTCGGCGGCTTCTGCATTTAGCAACTGCATCGCTGCGCCACTAAGCGGATCCGTCCACGGCCGTAACGCCTCACCCGTCAACAGCACATGCTGAATCCTGTCCCCACGCAACATTGGAAGCTGAGCGGCCAGTTCGATAATATCACCGGTCTGCAGATCGGTCTCCACCCAGGGCAGTAGCCGCTCCACCAACGAGGGCAGTCGCAGCAAGACATACTCTGACTTTGTGAGCTGGCGATAAAGAGCATCCAGCATTTTCTGCTGGCGCCGTCCGCGGTCAATATCATTGCTATTGCGCCGAGACCGAACATACCATAGCGCCAGTTCCCCGTCCATCTGCTGCACGCCGGGCTCCAGTACAAAGGGCGTCCAATTTTCCTCAACCTCCGGATTCAGTTCTGGGGACTTAAGTCGCCAATCTTTTATCGGGCAGTTGACGACAATTTCCACTCCGCCCAATTCGTCGACAATCTGCTTAAAACCATTAAAGCCAACACGAACATAATGGTCAACTTCTATACCCAGATTGTAACGGATTGTGTCCTTGACCAGCTCGCCTCCCCCACCGTGGTATCCCGCACGTTGCCCGTGAGGGTAGGCCAGGTTGATACGATTCATGGTCCATCCAGGGATATACACGTAAAGATCCCTGGGGATCGACAGCATCGCCACCTGGCCTGTATGGCCATTGATAGATATCAGTAAGATGCTATCTGTTCGGCCGCGCTGTGCCCCAGGCACATCATTACCCAGCAGCAGGATATTTTTCACGCCGTCTGCTTTCTGAAGGGGTGTGGCGGGAGCCCGTACGCGCGTTGGCGGTGTTGGTGAAGCGCCTGCTAATTTGACATAGCGTGTGGGGGGTGGAGATGGAACGGCCGTTTCCGTAGTTTGTTTCGCAGGTGCAGGTTTGCTGGTTGCTGAAGGAGCGGGGGCCAAAACTCTCGTGACCACCGTTGTAGGATCGATAATTATCGGTTTGAGAGATGGAACCAAAGTTGATAGGGGTTTCGCTTTAGAAACTGGCGCAATCTCCTGCGGCTGGCAGCTGACGACAAGCAGGAACAAAAAAAACGTTAGCCGTCGAATCCTTCTCAAGGCTCCAAATTTTCTTCGCTCCGCCAGGCGAGCCGGTTGACAATGCGCCGTGCCGGCCTCCCCCAACGGCGCTCCTCGACCACCCGCTCGCTAAAGACCGTGACCACACGTTTGCCGGCCATTTTCTCCGGCTCATCTTCAATTGGAGCGGGAAGTGCTCGTCGCCGTCTAAACGACAACAAGGGCGTCTGCATACGGTTCACACGACGACGCAAATAGATGAAACCCACTTCAGCAGCCAGGGCTACAAGACTGACGGCAATAGAAACACCAAGCCGTTTGAGCTGTCGCGCTGGAAGCGGGCGACTGGATACAACCAGGCTGTCTTCCCGGCGCATGACCACAGGCGGATCACCCAGTGAAATGCCGCAGCTTTCACAATAATTGACATGCGCGGCATTGCTATGCCGGCAATTTGGGCAAATGCGATCAACCATCAGTTGCTCCTGAGACTATAAAGCAGGTTTATTAATCACATTGTGCCCCATATTTTTACTACCGGCAAATCTTGACATTCCCTTATTAGCTGTTACAATGTTACGCATAACATGTTACACGTAACATGTTTGCGGAACAGGAAGAGGTTCATGCCTACCATACGAGATGTTGCCAAAAGAGCCGGAGTCGCCTCAATGACCGTCTCCCGCGTCATCAACAACTCTGGCTACGTCAGCGAGGCAACCCGCGCCAAAGTGGAAGCTGCTGTCGAGGAACTGGGTTATGTGCCCAATATGCTTGGCCCGAGCCTGCGTTTCAACCAGACCAACACCCTGGCTCTTGTCGTCACGGACATAACCAATCCCTTCTGGACCACAATCGCTCGTGGCGCCGAGGACGCTGCCCACGCCAGCGATTATAGTGTCATACTCTGTAACAGCGACGAGTCTCCCGAAAAACAAGAACAGTACTTGACCATGCTGCTCAAACGGCGAATCGACGGCATTTTACTGGCGCCGGCATGTAGTTCGGCCGAACCCGTGGAGTTGATTCAAAAGCAGAGGGTTGCTGTGGTTGTATTGGACCGCACCGTACCCGTCGCCGACGTCGATATCATTCGCGGTGATTCAATTGGCGGCGCTTCCCAACTAACCAAACACCTGCTTCACCTCGGCCACCGGCAGATAGCCATGCTATCAGGCCCTCAGGAAGTTTCTACTTCGGCCGATCGCGTACTCGGCTACCGGCAGGCGTTGCATGAGGCCGGCCTGGAACCGGATAAGAACCACATCATCTGGGGCAATTACACGCCCACGTCCGGCTACAGCATGACCGAAAAAATCCTGTCCGCTGTCCCGCGTCCGACGGCGATATTTGCGGCCAACAACTTCATCGCCATTGGCGCTTTGCGGGCGCTGCGTGATGCCGGTCTTAAGGTCCCTGAGGATATGTCGCTCGTATCCTTTGATGACATCCCCGAAGTGATCAGTCTCGATCCCTTTCTCACGACGGTTACGCAGCCAACTTACGAAATGGGGTATAAGGCTACAGAGATGCTCTTGGCGCGTTTGACGAGCGGAGGTCTGCAGGAATACCAAAGCATTCTCTTACCAACTGAAATCATCGTACGGCGCTCAAGCAGCCATCCCCCGCGCCACAGTAGCGAAGGAAGCACCTGATGGAGTATCGTGAACTTGGTAATACCGGCCTGGAAGTTTCAGCCATCAGCTTTGGAGCATCCTCGCTGGGTAGTGTTTTTAGGCAGATCAACGAAAGCGACGGCATTCGTACTGTGCGCATGGCCGTGGATCTGGGCATCAACTTTATCGATGTCTCGCCCTATTACGGACTGACAAAAGCGGAAACAGTCTTGGGCAAGGCGTTACAGCAGATTCCACGCGATAGCTACTATCTGGCCACAAAAGTCGGCCGTTATGGCGAGCGGATAGATGCATTCGATTTCTCCGCAGAACGGGTAACCGCCAGCGTTGATGAGAGCCTGGCGCGTCTACAAGTAGAAACCATCGATATTATTCAATGTCACGACATTGAATTTGGCGACTTGGATCAGGTGGTTGACGAGACAATACCTGCTCTGCGCCGGCTGCAAGAGGCCGGAAAGGTTCGCTTCGTGGGTATAACCGCCCTACCCTTGAATGCCTTTCGTTATGTCCTCGATCGCATCCCCGTAGATACCATACTTTCCTACTGCCGCTACAGCCTCAATGATACTGGCTTGCTTAGCCTGGTGCCCCTTTGTGAAGAGAAGGGTACGGGCATCATCAATGCTTCACCCTTGAGCATGGGTCTACTCACTAACCGCGGCACGCCGGACTGGCATCCAGCCCCAGATGATATCAAAAACGCATGCGCAGAGGCAGCCCGTTTCTGCGACGACAAGGGTGTGGATATCGCCCAACTGGCAGTTCAATTTTCCGTCGCCCATCCCGCTTTCGCCACCACGATTGTAGGAACCGCCAATCCCGACAATATCGTCAAGAATGTGAGCTGGGCGCAAACGCCGATTGACCAGGACCTGTTGGCGGATGTGCAAGCGATTCTGGCCCCCATTCAAAACAAGACCTGGCCCAGTGGCCGGCCTGAAAATAATTGAAGCTCGAGAGCTGAGAAATCAGAGCATGCTCAAAATAGACGCGCACCAACACTTCTGGATTTATAACAACCGTGAATACGGTTGGATGGGTCCTGGATTGGAGAGTTTGCGCTTTGATCGACTGCCACAAGACTTATGGCCGCTTCTTCAGGCGTCAAGCCTGGAAGGCACCATCGCCGTCCAGGCCCGCCAGACTACTGGGGAAACCGCCTGGCTTCTGGAGTTGGCTGAGCAGCATCCCTTCATCAAAGGTGTGGTTGGATGGGTTGATTTGTGCAGCCCGCACGTTGGCCAACAACTAGAGCGCTTCGCCTCCAACCCCAAACTGTGTGGCGTCAGGCATGTGCTGCATGATGAACCAGATGACCGTTTCATGTGGCGTCAAGAATTCAGGCGCGGCATTGGATCTCTCGCGCAGTTTGATCTGGCCTATGATTTACTGCTTTTCCCGCAACATCTGCCCTTGGCCAGTGAACTGGTAGCCCGGTTTCCACAACAACGCTTTGTTTTGGATCACATCGCCAAGCCCTTGATAAAGGATAAGATTCTGTCACCATGGGA
>JAACFF010000026.1 GCA_009937635.1 Chloroflexota bacterium | reverse complement strand
TGACCGGCATATAGCCCTTGTCGTCATAGAGGGTCACAGACCAGAAGCCATACACCGGGACGTCTGTCACGGTGAGTGTGTAGGGAGTCTTGCCATCATTTATTTCGGGGAACGCGACCGCATAGGTTGCAGCATCGGCCGGCAACCCGCCCCAGCCGAGTGCGGCGCCCAGCATCCAGTAGACCGGGTCCAACTCCTCTTTCTTGCCGAACATTCCGGAGGTATCCGTGGCCGCAGAGGCGACGACGCTGATCGTGGCTCGCATCTTCTCCACTTCTTCCATCTTCCAGTCGGGCACTTTGAACTTGCCCATGTCAGCCTGATCGACACTTACCGCATCCTGGAGGCGAAACGCCTCTTTCAGATCTTGCTCATCGTTCGGATCCATAAAAGTCCGAATTGTGAGAAACACATACCGGGTGCCGACCTTCTCTTCTGTCAAAGTGCCTTTCTTATAGCCGTAGAGCCCCCAGATCGAATGATCCTGATTCACGATCATCAAGGATTGATAGCGCACCTCGGGATCTGGAAGCGTGATCGTGAGCGGTGACCTCAGGTCAAAGACGCCAAATGAGTAAAGCGTGTCCCTGTTTCCCCGAACGGTGACCTGGTTCTCAACGTCGTAGGGCTTCCGGTTGTGGTGGAGCTTTCCAAAGCAGTCGAGCTTCTCGATGTAGCCCTTCATCTGAAAGTCCGTTTCGGCGCGCACGTAATTGTGCGCAGTCACTATTAGTGTTTGATCGTTCGGGGCAGGATTTGATTTCTTCATCGTTTAATTCACCTTTTGCTCCTTGGATTCGTCATCCCAGCAGCTCGATTTCACCCGGTCGCCACGTCTTATCGATCCAGGCTTCAAGTGGACCATACATCCTCAAAGCCACGAACCAGCCCTTGCCGGGAACAGTCGCGATCCAGTTGTTTTCGTAGCCCTTCGGCGGTTTGGGCGCAAAGTAGATGTCGTATGAACCGTCGTCGTTTAACTGTATCCCCTCAGTCTGGCTGCCGACGGTAGGCTTTGGCTGGCTGGTTTGCAGCATGGAGCGAGTCTGGTTATCGTAGACCGTCAGCGCCCAGAAGTCCTTGGCCGGCGGGTTGGGCGGCAGATGCAGTTTATAGGCCTTGGAGCCGTCAAGGGGCTGCTTTTCGGAGTCCACATAGGCAATTCCATAATCAGATCCCAAACCGGGGTTGCTGACCGCCATGGCGGGGGTTACAGCGGTATAGGGGTAATGGAACATCACCCGGGCGTCAGCGTTCATCGTCTTGCCATCCTTGCCAGTGAAAAAGACATTCTTGTCCACCCACCCCATTTGCCAGGCGCTGTGGGTATCAGGGTAAATCTCGATCCCTTTCATCGTCTGATCCACACGCGGATACCAGACGATCGAACGGGCCGTGGCATTGGCGATTGCTACCGCGTCGGTTAGGATCTTCTTCATGCGGTCATCAGGGGCAAAGGGGTTGCCCTTCTCCATCCCGATGGAGGCAAAGAGTCCCCGTGTCTCCGGATCGAGCATGTCCAGCGGTTCCTTCTGGATGACTTTGTCGAGGTGCTCGTAAAAGGTGTAGTCGTTAGCATGGATGGTGTTGAACTCTTTTCCGGAACCACTGATGAACTCCATCTTCGGCGGGTCACCCTTCTTGGCCAGTGGATAGATACGCAGGTTGTCCTTGACGTTCTTGGCGGCGGCTTCCAGACCCTTGGCGATCGAGGCCCGCATGAAGACCCAAACGTCACAGGTTCTCGGCCGGACCACGAAATAGCCTTCCGGCACATCGCCATCGTAGCCTGGCGGTAGGACGAGATAGTTGCCGCCCTGTCCTTTGTCGGGGCCGGCCGGGCCGATGTCCTGAACGTAGCGGAACCAGGCGTCATTGAAGGCCCCGAGCATGCCCGCCGGCGCCTCAAGCACCGTCGGACCGTCTCGTTTGAGGTCAAGGTTCGGCAGAACATAGAGGGTCGAGGTATTACCCGTCAGGTAGAGCGAGTTCGAATCCATCAAGTTGTCAAAGATCAAGACCTGGTGGCATTCCAGCGCGCCCTGGCTCCGAGCGCCCTTGATGAGCCCCTGCAAGGAGGCGCCGGGAATGCCCTTCAGGAAGGCATCAACGCCGCGCATTGTGTCCAGGAAATCGTAGGCTTTCTGTGCGGTTTCCGAAAGCGGGGCGCCATCGAAGAACTTCAGTGGTCCGATTGAAGATTCGACCGTGTCCGGTGTCATGATCTCAGCCGGGATCTCGGTGTTGTAACCAGTGGGAATGTTTCTACTTGATGACATTTGTTTCTCTCCTATAGGGCGTAAATACGCAATACAATATCCTGCTCCATTGTGGAAACTCGTAAATATTTGGTTTTCCCTAACTGAGGTGATGAAAAGGGAGACAGAGTAGTCGATTTTGTGCTTCCATAATTCCTTTTTGTGCTCCCGCAATTTGCCCCTTCTTGATCATGTGCATAGCTTCATATGCTCGCAATGGTTGTTAATCACAAATTCATCGATATTGTTCAAGGCTAACTGGAAAGCGGAGTACCTGGAAATTCGTACGCTCCGTTTGCGGAGGGGCTGTTGGAAACACAGGTCATGCTGTGCGCTGGCAGCCTACTCCACTGTTAGCCTTGCTTCTGGGCGGCGATGATACTGTTCCCGTCTGGCAAGGTGACGCGCTCTATATGGCCGAAGCCTGCCTCCTCAAGCCAGCGTCGATACTCCTTCTCGGTGTATGCTTCTCCAGCATCATAGACGTTCAGGAAGACCAGGTTGAAAGACACCGTTCCCGGGGGAGATATGCGACTGTCATCCAGGACAGCTCCGAGGATGTAGATATATCCACCTGGGCTTAGCGCCTGGCTAACCCGCTTCAACGCCTGGCGTGCTTCTTCAGGGCCCAGCACCTGGATGAACGCCCGGAGGATGGCCACATCATAGATTCCTTCTACCGTCTCACGAACCAGATCGGCCGAGGCAACCCGGATACGGCTGGCAGCCGGCGATCTTTCGACGAATCGTCGAGTAATTGGCGTCACTGGCGGCAGATCCACAATTGTGGCCTCGATTTGCGGACAATTTTCGGCGATCGTTATGGCCACGCCACCGGAACCACCCCCTGCATCCAACAGAGCCTGGAACGAGGAAAAATCATATCGCTTGAGCATGGCGAAGGCGGCCGCTATGGTCCCTGGATGTAGTCCACGAAGAATCTGGGCCAAATCCTCTTCCGAGGCTTCTGCGTAATCATGCTTAGCCTTGGGAATCCCGCTACGGATCGACGCGGATGTCTGTGATACGGCTTCCCACATCTCAGACAGGAGCTCATGCATCCCGCCCAGGTATCTTGGACTGCTGCGCACCAAGTAGTGGGTCGCCACATCCGTGTTGGCAAACCGATCCCCCTCGAGCACCAGTAGTCCAGAGGCTACTAGCGCATAGAGCAAGGGTCTCAGTTTGGTCACGCCAACACCAAGTGCATCAGCTATCTGGTCGGCCGTCAAGGGACCATCGCCCAGCGGAGAGAATAGGTCAAGTTGACAACCAGCCAGGAAGGCAAATGCCGGATAAACTACGCTGGTGAGCTCGAAAATTAACGTAGGCGGGGGGACCCGCTTCTTTTCTGATGTCATGACTCTCCTCCTTTGAGCAGTCTAATTGTCTCTGAACCATACCTATAACCTCAAGACCAACCAGCCTCACTGCAACCAATCGAATGATTCGCCGATGAGTTTTCCCTCGGGCGGATGTTCGGGCATCACAGAGATTATTTCATCCTCAGATTGGCTTCAGTGGTACCAAACCGGTTAGCAATATACTTCTGTGTCGAGCCATGGGCCAAAAGAGCCTCAATCTCAGGACGGTGCTCATCTAACTTGCTTTTACCCACTCCCTTGGGTCTGCCGGGCTTCACTCCAGCGCGTTTCTTCGCTGCCAGGGCTTCCTTTGTGCGTTGGCTGATTAGATCCCGCTCAATTTCAGCCGCCATCGCAATAGCCATAGCCACGATTTTGGATTGGATTGAATCATCAAACCAAGTCTTGTATAACAATAATTGTCTTAATATCAGTGACTTTCAGTTAAGGGCCATTATACTAGAAAGGCTCATTTTAGCGACAAGATAAACGCAACGAAGATTGACTGACGCGAACTTATCCTCGTGTGACGAGTGATAGGTAATGGTGGTTAGTTTTTGGAGAATTTCTTGAGATGTCACACAATTGAGTACTTGATCGATCTGGCAGGGTTTGCGGTATGTCAATCTAGTGTAGGATGGTCTGTATGATATTCAAGAAGATTCCGAAACGAATGCAAGTTGTCTTATTGGTATTTGTCGCAGTTGCGGTAGGGGGTTGCTCGATGCTTGAGCCGCAGTTCAGCCACCAGGGACGGTTACTGGATGAGAATGGGACGCCGGTGCCAGATGCGGACTATGAAGTCGAGTATCGGCTTTTTCAACAGCAGATCGGTGGAACGGCCGTTTATAGCGAGACAAATACTATTGCGGTCGAAAACGGGCTGTTCACGGCTTCGATAGGTCCTTCTCAAGATTTACCGGCGGAACTGTTTTCCAGGCCAATGTGGATGGAAATAGGCATAAATGGAGAAACGTTAACGCCTCGCCAACGGTTGGAAGGCGCGCCATTTGCATTTAGCCTTGCTCCAGGTGCAGTAGTCCGCGGTTTTCAGGCTAGAGAGCGTACGTTCAACGAGTATGAAGATACGGGAGCGACGTTAACGGTGTGGAATGAAGATGGAGCGGAGACAGGCGGACAGGGGCTGTTGGTGATCAACCAGGCGGCGCCCACGGGAGACGAACGAGAGAAGGTGGCTGCTGTGATGGCTATTTCAGCCGGGGGCACGATTGACCAAGGTTATCCTGGCGCAGACAGCGGAGCATACGGCGCTATATTCAGATCTGAAGCGTATCGCGGCATGTACGCGCGTGGCGGTCGAGATGGCGGAACTGAATATTTCGCCGGCGTCTTCGACAGCGGAGCAGGAATATTGATCACGGGCGGCGGGGGTTGTTTCGGCTGTGCATTGGCGTACCCGGCGCGGAATGCAGGGGACGTGAATATCCAGCCTGGCGATTTTGTGGCAGCGACTGGCGTGCAATTGGATCCAGAGCTGAACATTCCAGTAATGGAGGTGCAAAAAGCGGGTGTGTCCTCCGACGTGGTTGTAGGCGTGGCCATAGGAGCGATGGATCGCAGCCCGGTTGGCGATTTTTATGGGGCAACGACGGGTGGGTTTGAAGAGAGCAGCGGAACGGCCTTGGCCGATGATTACCTGTCTGTTGTTTACCAGGGTCTGGTTCAAGCCAATGTCGGCCAGCGTTCGGGCTTAAAGATTGGAGACTATTTGGGAGTTGATGCGGATCGGGTAACGGCCGTGACCGCTTCCCAGGCAAGCGCCGGACGGCTGATGAGCGAGGTTGGCAAAGATGGTCTGGCCTGGGTGATGGTTGGCGGGCGGTAGGAGAGAATGATGCGGACGTGGAAGCGTTTTGGTTCCCTGCTGTTAGCGATCTTGGTCCTGCTGACTATCGTTTGGTTCGTTATTAACCTGGCGGTTGGCCAAGCCACTGCCGGAACTGGGCAAATGGCGGCCTTCGACCTGTCTTGGGATGTTGTCGCCAGCGGGGGTAGGACGATGAGCAGCGATTCATTTATATTGCTGAGCACGACGGGCCAGCCCGTTGTAGGGGATTCCGCGAGTGCGAGTTATTCACTGCTGAGTGGTTATTGGGCGGGCGTTGTGGATTTTGTGGAGGAGGTTTTGTTGCCGATTGTTTTGCATTTGTAGGCAGCGAGTAGCGGGCGTGCAATTCTGCAAGAATCGAGCTGGGTTGTTGACGCGTGTTGGCGTCATCGTTATAATGTTCAACATAATATGATTTGCTACGGACATTGACGGAGACGAGTACGGGAGATTTGGGTTTAAGAAAGTTGGCGGATGATGCGAGCCAATAACCCTCCTTCCTGAATCCCCTCCTGAGTCGCTTGTTGAATTTCTGCGGATTTCTTCGGAATAGTAAGGCAGGCCGGGTGCGCCCGTTACAGCGTTTATGAGACTGGTCGCCAGTGCTTCTGGCTGCCGGTGAAACCAGGTGGCACCACGGGCCCCCTCGTCCTGGATGGATGTGGGGGTTTTTTGTTGTTCAGTTAAAGCATGTGGTTTGAGAGTTTGAGAGATGGAACAGGTTATTAAGCAAAAAAGAGCGGTACGGCCGTTCGGCAATCGATGTATTCTTTTTACGGCTTTGCCGGACTCCGCGGCGTTGCCGCCGCAGAATGAAAGTTGCTGATTTTCAGTAAGGAGTACGGCAAAGACGGGGTCTGTGTTCAGTGGTAAGCAGGCCATATCAGGGAAAATCGTGATAGTGATATCGATATTGCACAGAGCATAAAGGATACAAGTGATGATAGACATAAATCTTATCCGGCAGAGGCCGGAATGGGTGAAGGAACAGATTGCAAATCTGAATGATACGGCTCCGATTGACGAGATCCTGGCGGCTGACGAAAGGCGGAGAGAGATTCTGCGAGAGGTGGAGGAATTGCGCCGGCAGCGGAATGAGAGTTCGAAACAAATCGGCCGTTGGATGGGTAGTTTGAAAAAGTTGGAAGCTGACTTGCGTATGGCGGAGGCGGGCCAGGATGTAGGCCAGCCAGTGGAAATGTTGCGCACGCAGGTGAACAGTATGCGGGCAAACGCCGATGACGCCAAGGCCACGACGCGCCTCATTGGCGACAAAATAACCTTGCTTGACGAGGAGTTGCGTGAAGTGGAGGCCGCCTATCGCGAGCATATGCTGTGGGTGCCAAATATGCCGCATGATAGTGTCCCGGTAGGTCCGGATGACAGCCACAATATCGCCTATGAGCCGCAGGGTGTCCCGATTCCTACTTTTGATTTCGCACCCCAGGCGCATTGGGATTTGGGCCCGGCGCTGGGCATTATCGACTTTGAGCGGGGCGTGAAGTTAAGCGGCAGCCGCTTTTACATCCTGCCGGGCCTGGGCGCCCGGCTGCAACGGGCGGTGATCCAGTTCATGTTGGATTATCATACGGACGAGCATGGGTACAAGGAGATGTATCTGCCGTTTATGGTGCGCTCGGAGATGTTTGTCGGCGCAGGGCAGTTGCCAAAGTTTGAACACAATATTTATCGTGATGCGGAGGACGATTTCATGTGGCTGGGAACGGCCGAGATTGCGCTGACGAATGTGCACCGGGACGAAATCTTGGATGAAGCGGATCTACCGAAGAATTATGTGGCGTATACGCCTTGTTTCCGGCGTGAAAAGATGAGCGCCGGGCGCGATGTGCGTGGCATCAAGCGGGGCCACCAGTTTGACAAAGTAGAGATGTACAAGTTCACAACTCCGGAAACGAGCTACGAAGCATTGGACACTTTGGTAAAGCATGCAACGGATATCTGTAATGCGTTGGAGCTGCCATACCGGATCGTGGAGATGGTAACCGGCGATTTAGGCTTTGCGGCGTCGAAGAAGTTTGACGTGGAGGTCTGGGCGGCCGGCTGCCAGGAGTGGCTTGAAGTCAGCTCGGCCAGCAATACGGAAGCATTTCAGGCGCGGCGCGCAAATGTAAAATACCGTCCTGCTGAGGGAGGGCGCACACGATTTGTGCATACGCTTAACGCCAGTGGCCTGGCTCTGCCACGGGTGATGATTGCGATTATTGAGAATAATCAGCAGAAAGATGGCAGTATTGTGATTCCCGGGGCGTTACGGCCGTATATGGGTGGCCACGAGGTGGTCAGGTAAAGGGGATTGGATCAAAGATCATGCAGATTAAGGCAGCAGCGATTTTGCTGTGTGCTCGCAAAATCGCTGCTGCGAAAGTGTCCTGGCTTTTTATCGGCGCTGGGCAGGTGAAATCTGAAGACGGTAGATGGTGCTGTCTTGCGCACCAAAGCGGTATTTATAGGTTTCGCTGCCACGGAGGAAGTCGAATTCTGAACGGCCGTTTTCGATGGCCCACTGGATGGCCTGGGCCGTCAAGACGACCCCAAGGCTGAGATTGCCGTATGCATTGGGGTCGAGGCCTGAATTGTAGACCCAGATGCGGTCGCCATAGTCAAAGTTGAATAAGCCGGCTGCTTTACGGCCCCTAATTTCAATGAACATTAATTGTAGCGTACCGGCTTTTTTAGCTGCTGCTGCGACCGTGTGGAATAGTGAGCGGCGATCTTCGTGTAGCCATTCCAGCTTTTCATACGAAGACCTCCCCAAAAGTTCAAGAAAGTCGTCTACGGCTTCTGCCAAGTCAGCATCTGGTCCCACGATCTGCAAATTGGCTTCTGCACCGCGTGCACGGCGCAGCTTGCGCTGGATTTCGCGCCTCTGCTTGCTGCCTAAGTTCTGTAAGTAAGCTTCGAAGTTGCCTGGTAGCTGGATAATGGGGCAAACTTCATTTACTGACTCGACGACGAGTAAGTTGAGATCTTCTGCCAAACGAGGAAGGACCGTGCGTGAGGGGGATATAGCCGGAATATTACATAATTCTAGCTGACGCCATGGGGGATATTCGTCACTCTCAAGGCAACTGAAGATGGCCGACCAAGCTTCTTCGGCGTGTCGCGCTTCTGCTATCAGGTCGAGATAGTCGGTCTCTTCTACACAGCCGTTAAATTTAACATCCCCTTGGTCGGTAATGTAAAAACAGGCAATTGCCGTCAGGCGGCCATCACCGTCACGGGTGATAATGCTGTGCAGTTCGCTATCGAGTGGGTGTAGATTTTGCCACCATGCTTGTTGGTAAGCTAAAGTCTGGAACGGGGTATCGGTCATTCCGCGCTGGGCCAGGGCGTCCCACTCAGCGGAAAGTTCGGTAAAGATGGCATCTCCATGGTATATTTGTGCATACATGCACCTATTATAACCTGCTCGCGAAAAATGGTTAATAATGTTGCGGAGGTGAAGTTGAAAACGATTTCTTCTATAGGCCGTAGGGAGTGGTTATTGCTTCTGGGCTTGTTGGCCGCTTTTGTGGCTTTGGTATTGCTGGCTCCTCCAGAAAAGACGCTGGGTGAAGCCATACGAACTGTTTATGTTCACGTTGCCCTGACGCGGGCAGGGATTTGGGGATTCTATGTGGCCGGGCTATTGGGTCTGGTCGTAGCGATCACAGCACGGGAACGTCTTCAGGAATGGACGCGCGTTGTGACTTGGGTCTCATTAGCCCTCTTCTTCGCGGGCGGAATCGGTAGTATTTTCGCGCAGCAGAGTAGCTGGGGCGGTCTGCTTTGGGAAGAACCGCGAAATCGGACTTCGTTAAGCGTGATTGCTGCGGCGCTGGCCGTTCTCGTCCTCATTCAATGGATCCCCTGGATTCGCGTTCGTGGACTCTTGGTGGTTGGGTTAGCTGGATACGTTGCTTGGATCATTCCGCGTACTCCTCTGGTGTTTCACCCGGCAAATGCTATCGGTAGTTCCCCATCGGCAACGATCCGCTGGGCTTTTCTGGCTTTGACGCTTATCGCTTGCTTAATTGGCGTGTGGTTCGTGTGGGTTCTTGGCAGAGGGGAGCGTTGAGGTAGAATCAGGGTTATGACGAATGAGATAGAAACGTTGGCTTTTGAACAGGCCTTGTTGGAACTGGAAGAGACAGTTGCTAAGTTGGAGGCGGGAGATTTGACGCTTGATGCGTCACTGGCACTTTATGAGCGCGGGCAGAAGTTGGCAGCTCATTGCAATAAGTTGCTTGAAAAGGCCAGTTTGCGGGTGGAACAGCTAACGGCCGATGGGGAGATTGTGGAAATTGCGGTAGGGGAGTGAAACAGAAAACTAAGCGGCGGGATGTAGACATGGAGAATAGTCAAGTTGTTTAAGAATTTGCGGGATTCATTGAGCCGCACACGGCAATCTGTATTTGGGCAAATCGCCGGCGTTTTAGGTGCGGGAGATATCACCGATGAGACGTGGGAAGACCTTGAAGCATTATTGATTCAAGCTGATGTAGGTGTGCCGACGACCATGTTCCTGGTGGATCAGCTACGTGGACGTGTGGCAAGCGAAGGGCTTTATCGCGCGGACCAACTAACCAGCGCATTAAAAGAGGAACTTCGCGCAATACTGGTTGAGCCGGGCGTATTTAAGCTGGAGGAGGAGCGCCTGCTGACTGTGGTCATGATCGTGGGCGTTAACGGCTCCGGGAAAACGACGAGCATAGGTAAGCTGGCAACTTATTACAAAGATAAAGGTCGCAAGGTAATGCTTGCTGCTGCAGATACGTTTCGGGCGGCAGCGATTGAGCAGCTCCAAATTTGGGGCGACCGGGCTAATGTTCCGGTCATTGCAGGACAACCGGGTGGCGACCCGGGCGCGACAGCCTATGATGGGATTCGGGCCGCACGCGCGCGCGGCTATGATATGTTGATCATCGACACGGCCGGACGCTTGCACACAAAGTATAACTTGATGCGAGAGCTGGAAAAGGTCTATAGCGTTTGCCAAAAAAGCGTCCACCAGGCCCCGCACGAAGTACTGCTGGTCTTGGACGCGCCAACGGGCCAAAATGCATTGGTGCAAGCGCAGAAATTCAAGGAATCGGTTCACGTTACTGGCGTTATGTTAACTAAATTGGATAGCACGGCCAAAGGAGGCATGGTGTTCGCCATATATCGCGAGCTGGGCTTGCCGGTGCGTTTCGTTGGCACAGGTGAGAAACTAGGAGATTTGGCCGTATTTGATGCTGACTTGTTTGTGGAGGCACTGTTTGAGTAGTTTGATGGTTGGCCGTGTGGTAAGTTGGGCGCCAGCAAGATTTGAAACATGTAATTTTTAGGAAAAAGATGGACGATTTAGAAAGCAAATTGGAAGAATTACAGACTTCGGTCGGGCAACTGCGGAGGCGGCTTTGACGTAGATGCCAAGAGTGAGAAGCTGGCAAGCCTAGAGGCAGCGGCAGCAGTTCCAGGTTTTTGGGATGATGCGGATGCTGCCCAGGAGGTGATGCGTGATATCACCAAACTACGTAACCAGGTGGGCATTTGGGTAAGGATAAGCAGACATTTGGAGGAAACCAGGGAGCTAGCCGAATTAGGGGATGAGGATCTAGCAGAAGAACTGGCCATTGAAGTGGCGGCTTTGGAAGCTGAAATCGGTGAGCTAGAGTTTCGCACATTATTCAGCGGCCAATACGACGACGAAGATGCATTGCTATCTATCCATGCCGGCGCGGGAGGAACGGAAGCGCAAGATTGGGCGGAAATGTTGCTGCGGATGTATACCCGCTGGGCAGAATCGCATGGATTTAAGGTGGATATCCTTGACAAAAGCAGCGGCGATGAGGCTGGCTTGAAGAGTGTGATGTTGTCGGTTCGCGGTGATTATGTCTATGGCCGGTTGCGGTCCGAACGGGGTGTGCACCGGCTTGTGCGGATCTCACCTTATGATGCTTCAAAACGAAGGCATACTTCCTTCGCCAAGTTGGAGTTATGGCCCGATATCGCCGATGAGATTGAAATCGAGATCGATGATAAGGATTTACGTATTGATCGATTTCGGGCGAGCGGGGCTGGTGGACAGCACGTGCAGAAGAATGAGACGGCTGTGCGTATTACGCACAAGCCGTCAGGAGTGGTGGTTTCCTGCCAGAATCAACGTTCTTTAACGCAAAATATGCAAACGGCGATGAGCATCCTAAAGGCACAACTATTTGAACTGGAAAGGCAGAAACAAGAGGCGGAGATTTCTGCCTTAAAGGGCAAGGTTGTGGATGCGGGGTGGGGCAATCAGATTCGTTCTTATGTCTTGCACCCTTATAAGATGGTCAAGGACATGCGCACAAGCTACGAGACGGGCAATCCACAAGCGGTGTTAGATGGCCGCCTGGATCCTTTTATGGAGGCTTACTTGCGCCACACTGTGGGTGAGGGTGAGGGGTAGGGCGGCAATAGGCAATATGAATAACAAATAACAAACGGGCTTGCAAAACCGAGATCTCATGCTATAATTAATGGTTCGCGAGTAATTCGTAAATTTTAGACGCGGGAAGTTGACATAGCGACGTTTATCGGTAGAATCACAGCAATGTTCAACGTTGATAGAGGCAGCAGGAGCGTTGGCCGACGGCCGAACGCTCTTTTGCGTGTTAGCATACAATTTTCCTCGGCCGGCGCGCTTGGGGGTACGCCGGGTTTTTCTGGCTTCTGGGGGTTGGATTCCGATTCCTAGGGCGCACTCAACAGTGCGGCGTATCCGCACTTACGTTCCCCTTGGGGTGGGGTGCGCCACTGACACGATTAGATCATTTGGAGGTCGCACTAAGTGGAAACGACAGATTTCCGTTCATTACGTATTAGCCTAGCATCCCCTCAGCAGATTCGTTCCTGGTCTTACGGCGAAGTTACCAAGCCGGAGACTATTAATTACCGGCGTTTGAGACCGGAGAAGGATGGCTTGTTTTGCGAGGCCATATTTGGCCCTACCCGTGACTGGCAATGTTACTGTGGCAAGTATCGTAACGTGCGCTACCGGGGCATCGTTTGTGACAAGTGCGGAGTAGAAATTACGCGCTCGTCTGTGCGGAGAGAGAGACTAGGACATATCGAACTCGCTGCTCCAGTGGCTCATGTTTGGTATACGCGACGTGTGCCTAGTTATATGGGACTGCTGCTGAATATTTCGAGGCGCAATCTTGACCGCGTCTTGTATTTCGCACAGTATGTGGTAACGAATATTGATGAAGAGGCGCGCGAACGGGCGCTAAAGCGTCTCGACGAAGAACTGGTTGAGGCAGAGCAGAAGCTTGACCTCAAACTAGAAGAGGACGTGCGTGCTGCAACCGCTGGTGTGACTGAACGTCTCATCGATCTTGAAGTACAGATCGCGGAACTGAACGAGACTTTTGATGATCGTCTTGCGGTGGCGACAGATGAGTCAGTCAATGAGGCCCAGGCGATACAACAGCGGCTGGATAATCTGCAAGGATCGACCACATCCGAGCAGATCACTCTTGGGGATGATGTGATCGCCGAAGCAGGCGAGACCATTGGGCTGGAACACATTACGGTTGTGCAAGATCGCGCCAGCCAACGATTGACCGAGGTGCAGCAAGCTTTCGAAGAGGATCACCAGGTTCAGATTGCAGATATGCAGCGTGAGGTGACCGAACTGCGATCCGAAATTGACGCAGCCACTGAAGAAAGGCGGGAGTTGGTGGACCAAACGTTAGTCCGTCTACGCCAACAAGCTCAATCCAATCGAGAACAGCTTGAAAATCTTGCCCTCACCCAATTCCTAACCGAGAACGACTACCGGGAAATGAAGAGCAAATTCGGTAATGTATTCCGGGCAGGGATGGGCGCTGAGGCATTTTATGACATCTTGAAGGACATGGATCTGGACGAATTGTCGCGCGATCTTTGGCGACAAGTCCGGACAACCCGCTCTAAACAAGCTGCAAAGCGAGCTACTAAACGGCTCAATGTCGTAGAATCTTTGCGCGAGAGTGGCAATAATCCAGAATGGATGATCTTGACGGTGTTGCCCGTTATCCCACCTGATTTGCGGCCGATGGTTCAATTGGATGGTGGCCGTTTTGCAACATCAGATCTAAATGATCTATATCGGCGGGTTATTAATCGCAATAACCGGCTCAAACGTTTGCTGGACCTCGGCGCCCCTGATGTTATTGTGCGCAATGAAAAGCGTATGCTGCAAGAGGCAGTTGATAGTTTGATCGACAACAGCCAGCGCGGCAAGGCACTGAGCCGCCGCGGTCGACGCGAGTTGAAGTCCCTTTCCGATATGTTAAAAGGTAAGAAGGGGCGCTTCCGCCGCAATTTATTGGGCAAACGTGTCGACTACTCCGGACGGTCCGTAATTGTGGTGGGTCCAAAACTGAAGATGGGCGAGTGTGGATTGCCCAAGATTATGGCTTTGGAGTTGTTCCGACCCTTCGTCATCAGCAAATTGATCGCTCATGGTCATGCGAGCAATGTCAAGGGGGCAAAACGATACATCGAACGCCAGCCGCCTGAGGTTTGGGAAGTACTTGAGGAGGTAATCCAAGGACGACCGATACTGCTCAACCGGGCTCCGACGCTACATCGCTTGGGTATTCAAGCTTTTATGCCAAAGGTGGTTGAGGGCAAGGCCATTCAGTTACATCCACTGGTATGTGCTGCATTTAACGCTGATTTTGATGGAGATCAGATGGCTGTCCACGTACCTTTGTCGCAGAATGCGGTGCGCGAAGCAAAAGAGTTGATGCTGGCAAACAGGAACTTACTTAAGCCAGCTGATGGCCAACCTATTGTTGGCCCATCCAAGGATATGGTGCTTGGTGTTTACTATATCACGCTGATGCGCGACGGGCGGCCTGGTGAAGGGCGTGTTTTCAGCGACATGGATGAAGTCGAGATGGCCTACGAGTTGGGAATCATCGATATTCACGCCAAGATAAAGGTATACACGGATACCTATTATAATGATGACGATCAGCGCTATGAAGATGGCGAACCGAGGCGGCGTTTAGTTGAAACTTCGACTGGTCGCGTACTATTCAACCTGGCGTTGCCTGAAGAAGCACGTTTCGTAAACCGCTTGTTGGATAAAGGTGGTGTGAACCAATTGATCAATCGTGTCTACCGCCTAGTGGGCGATGAGAAGACGATCAAGATGGCGGACGCTATCAAGGATATCGGCTTTAAATTCGCGACCGTTTCTGGAACTACGGTGGCTGTGGCTGACTTGACGGTGCCAGAAGAGCGGTCCAGCATCCTATCAGAGGCGCGCAGCCGGGTGGACGAAATAGACCGCCAGTATCGTCGTGGCTTGTTGACCCCTGAAGAACAATATCAACGCACCGTTGAGACCTGGAATGAAGCGAAGGACGATGTAGCAGATGCTGTGCGTGATGCGATGGATCCTAATGGCCCAATGGCCGTCATGGCCCTTTCTGGCGCGGGCAAAGGTGGTTTTGGTCCAATCACACAGCTGGCCGGGATGCGCGGCCTGATGGCAGATCCTCAGGGCCGGATTATTCCCGTGCCCATCTTGTCGAATTTCCGCGAAGGTTTAGATGCGTTGGAGTATTTCATCTCGACGCATGGCGCGCGCAAGGGGTTGGCTGATACAGCCCTGCGTACGGCCGATGCAGGTTACTTGACTCGACGTCTGGTGGATGTAGCACAGGATTTGATAGTTCTGGATGAAGATTGTGGCACCAGAAACGGGATCTGGGTGAGACGGATCGATAACTTCGGCAAGCAGACGCTGGCAGAACGAATCTCTGGGCGTGTGGCAGCCGAGGCGTTTGTGGATCCTGAAACAGGAGAGATACTGGTTGAACAAGATGTGTATATTTCGGATGATGTTGGCGAGGCTATTGATGCGCTTGGCGTAGATGAGGTGTTCGTGCGTTCGCCGATGACATGCGAACTGGAGCGAGGCATCTGTTCCCAGTGTTATGGTTTAGATTTAGGTCGAGGAAAACCTGTAAAATTGGGGACGGCCGTGGGTATTGTAGCTGCCCAATCCATTGGCGAACCCGGTACTCAGCTAACTTTGCGTACATTCCATACCGGCGGCACAGCCTCAGCAGCCGGCGATATCACCCAGGGTCTGCCCCGTGTCGAAGAGTTATTCGAAGCGAGGCAACGCCCGAAGGGTGAGGCCACAATCACAGAGATCGGTGGCATCGCGACAACGCATATGGTGGAAGGGGTACGTCATGTTCTGGTTACAGATCGCAAGATGGTCGAGGATGTCTACGAAGTTCCCAAGGACTGGACGATTCGTGTGGAGCACCAAGATGAAGTCGAAGTTGGGGATGTGATCGCTCTAGACGATGAGGAAAACGAGATACAAGCGCGGCACGTTGGCCGGGTGCTATCGGATAACGGCAGCTTGCGAGTGATCTGGGAGAGCACAGAAGAAAAAGATTACGCAATTCCAGCGGGTATGCGCCTGCTTGTTTCGGACGGCGACAGTGTGGCACCAGGACAGCAGCTTACAGAAGGTTCAAAGAACCCACATCGAATTTTGGAGATTCTCGGTCGTGATGCCGTAACACGTTACCTTCTGCACGAGGTACAGCAAGTTTACCGTCCCCAGGGACAAAATATCCACGATAAGCACTTCGAAGTGATTATTCGCAAGATGCTCAGCAAAGTAACCGTGATGTCTTCGGGTGATACCGAATTCTTGCTCGGCGACCTGGTGGATGCTTCGCTATTCCAGAAGGGGAACGAACTGATTGTGGAAGAGGGCGGCCAACCGGCAGAGGCAGAACCAGTTCTGCTCGGCATTACCAAGGCTTCGCTTAACACAGATAGTTTCCTATCGGCGAGTTCTTTCCAACACACAATCAAGGTATTAGCCGGCGCTGCCATCGCGGGCAAGCAGGATGATCTGATTGGTCTGAAAGAGAATGTTATTATTGGTAAACTGATCCCTGCGGGTACGGGTTATGAAGAACGGCTGCGCAAGGAAGAGGCAAAACGAATAGAAGCTGAGAAACCGGTCATTGATTTGGCCACTGCTACCAGCAGTTTGCTCATTGATGACAACACCGATGAAAGTGTCTTAGAAGCAATGATTTCGGCCGCAGCCGAGACCCGGGCGAAGGAAGTTGCAGCGGCGATGGCCATGGCGTCCGGAGACGTTGATACGGGAATCGAGGGTGGAGATGAGGGTGTAGTCAGCGATCAAGCGGAAAATTCTGATGTCGACCTTTCACAATTCCTCGTAGAGCCTGTGGACTTCGACAAGCCTGAAGTGACCGAGGAGCTTACTGAAGAAGAGCAAGTCGATCCCGAGGCGGAACAGGTGGATGAGAATGAGGTGACGGAGGCTTCGGAAAGCGACTAACAGAATCAGGAATTTTGGGACGACGCTCACCACGTCACCCAGAAATTTAGATTCGCCAAGTAAAAAGAGCGGCGACCTTCCGGGGTCGCCGCTCTTTTTAGTAATCTCTCTGCAAGAGCATAGCCGCTAGCTGCGATAGCGCCTCGGCTGCTTCTCCGACTGGCCTGGCGACTTCTAAATGCCACAAAGCGGCGGCGGAATAGGTTGAAGCCCTACTTTCAGCGTACTCGCGCGCACCAGTTTGATCTAATATTTCAACGACTTGCCGAACAAAATCATTGTCCGGCTCGGCGACCCGATACATTTCTTGTAGTGCCGAATTTCGCTCTAAACCATAGAGCACGGGTAGTGTCTTTTTCTTGGTGACAATATCGGTTGCTGCCGATTTTCCGGTCTTGGTTTCGTCTCCCCATATGCCGAGAATGTCGTCAATTACCTGGAATGCGAGCCCCAAATTGCGGCCGAATTCGGCGTAATGGGTAATGACTTCTTCATCCTGGGCGGCAACGAGCGCCCCAAGCTCAGTGCATAGGGAAAGCAAAACAGCCGTTTTGCCGGTTATCATCTTAATGTAATCGTCCACACGAACATCGTTTCGCGTTTCGAAATCCATATCGCGATATTGGCCATGGGTCAAATTCAAACAGGTTTCATCAAAACGCCGAAAAGCACGCACAACGGTCTCCGGAGGAACATCACGCTCGCTCAGGCGACAAATGGTCAGGTGAGCGACGGCGAACATGGCATCACCACAATTGATCGCTTGTGGTTCGCCCCAGATATTCCAAACTGTCTTTCGACCGCGGCGGGTCGGGCTGGCATCTTCAATGTCATCGTGAACCAGGGAAAAATTGTGCAATATCTCAATGGCTGCGGCAGCGGGTAATGCTTGAGACCATTTGCCGCCGGCTGCCTGACAGGCCAGCAGGGTAAGGAGCGGACGAATGCGCTTGCCACCATACTCGTCTACAGGCTGCAACTGCGCGTCAACCCAGCCCATATGGTATTGCATCATGCCAAAGAATGGATCGGGGGGGGTATCTTCCATTTTTAATACAGTACGCATTTCGTCTTCCAATGCAGGAAGCATTTCTTGGCTCAGGTTCTTAAGTTCGTCACTCATTATTTATACCTTGGGAATTGCTGATGGTATAGACACAAAAATGCCCGGTTTACTGGGTTAATAGTTTGTATAGAGCTGCGTTTTGGACAAGGCAGGCAAATCGGCAACAGCGGCAGCGAACATGGTCACGCGCAGCTCATCGGTGATGGTTTCGGCAAGTTCGATCACACCGGCTACACCGTTTGTGTCAGCGGCGCGTAAGAAATCACCAGCTAATCCAGCTACGCTGGCACCCAAGGCTATACACTTGGCCACTTCGATACCATTCTTAATACCACCACTGGCAAAGATGGGAAGGTTGGGAGCTGCCTGGCGACAGTAGTCAATGGAAACGGCCGTGGGGATGCCCCAGTCGATGAATGCAGAAGCCACGCGTGCATGGCGCGCAGTAGGCGCGCGGTACATTTCCACCTGGCTCCAGGAAGTACCACCGGCACCGGCCACATCGATGGCAGCCACGCCCACATCAGCCAACTGCCTTGCTGCGCGTTTGGAGAAGCCCCAACCGACCTCCTTGGCAATAACCGGCACGGGCAGAAGGTTACATATGGTCTCAATTTTTGGCAATAAATCGGCGAAATCACCATCACCTTCTGGTTGTACGGCCTCCTGTAGTGGGTTAAAGTGCAGGATGAGGCCATCAGCCTCAATCATTTCAACCACACGAAGGCATTCCGCCAGTCCATAACCGTAGTTAAGCTGGACGGCGCCCAGATTCGCAAACAGGGGTATATTGGGAGCGATATCGCGCACGTCATAGCTGCTGGCAAGGCTTTGATCTTCAATAGCGGCGCGCATGGATCCGAGTCCCATGGCCATGCCCATCTCGCGAGCTCCTTCGGCGAGGATACGATTAATTTGCCGTGCTTCGGCCGTGCCACCCGTCATCGACGAGATCAGCAAGGGGGTGCGCAGGGTTTTGCCGAAGAGTGTCATCGTCGTGTCTATGGAACGAAGATTAATTTCAGGCAACGCCTGATGCATGAAGAAATAGTCATCAAGCCCAGTGGTCAGCTTCCTAAAAGTGACATCTTCTTCTAAGTTGATGCGAATGTGATCCGCTTTGCGCTGTTCGTTATTATTATGCATTGTCTAGTTTTCTGTGTAAAGGATTGAAGAGCCCGCTTTCTTGGCACCGTTTGGGCCCCGATATTGCGCCGGGATTCGCCATGGAAGCGGGGCTAAGTTACAATTGCAGTACACTAACTCGAGCTTTGATTCTTGTCAAATAAAGGAAAATTATGCGCTTATTGATTACAGGAGCAGCGGGATTTCTGGGCTCTCACTTGACTGAACGGTTCATCAATGAGGGGCACAATGTGGTCGGCATGGACAACCTGATCACCGGCAACATGGACAATCTTGCTCATCTTATGGGACACAAACATTTTGAGTTTATCAAACATGATGTGAGCCAATACATCTACGTGGCCGGACCAGTAGATGCTGTGTTGCACTTTGCGTCACCGGCCAGCCCTAATGATTATTTGGAATATCCAATCCCGACACTAAAGGTCGGTTCGTTGGGCACACATAATACGCTCGGACTGGCTAAGGACAAAGGCGCACGTTATCTGCTGGCCAGTACCTCGGAGGTTTATGGTGATCCTAAGGTAAACCCGCAGCCAGAGACGTATTGGGGGCATGTCAATCCTATCGGACCTCGTGGTGTCTATGATGAAGCGAAGCGATTCGCAGAGGCTATGACGATGGCTTACCATCGCTATCACGGATTGGATACACGGATAGTTCGGATATTTAATACTTACGGGCCGCGAATGAGGCTGCACGATGGGCGCGTCGTACCGAATTTTATCAACCAGGCGCTTTTGGGTGAACCACTCACCGTGTACAAAGATGGATCGCAGACACGATCTTTTCAATATTATAGCGATCTGGTAGAAGGCGTGTACAGGCTGTTGTTTTCTGATGAGTGTTTACCCGTGAACATCGGCAATCCCAGTGAAATGACGATCTTGAATTTCGCACATGCTGTCGTTGAATTGGCTAGAAGCGATTCGGAGATTCTGTTTATACAGCCAGAAGATGAACGGATCAAGGATGATCCCAAGCAACGCCGGCCTGATATTGAGAAAGCTAAACGATTACTCGGTTGGGAGCCGGTAGTCGAGTTAGCTGATGGGTTATCCAAGACCATTGAGTATTTTCGCAGCCGTATCTAACAGAAACAGTTGGCCAGGGCCTGTTGCTTTGGCGGTGGCCTTGCTACTGGGTTTGTTGCTGGCCTCGTTACCTCTGCCGATCGCAGCCATCGTGATCGTGGCCACGATCACGTTTTTGCTTGCACTCATTCAGCCTTTGTTTGCTTTGGCGTTGGCGTTGCTTGCCGGTCCATTGGGAGCATTAGAACAACTTCTGTCAGGTAGTATTTCTCTCGACAGCGGACAACTCTTGTTGCTATTGGCGCTGTCTGCCTGGATCGGTCATAGCCTGGCGCAACGGCGACTCCATATCGCGCATACATTCTTGAACTTGCCCTTTTTCTTGCTGATCCTTGTTGGAGCTCTGTCGCTGCTGGGTTCACAGTCAATTGAGGTAGGTGCAAAAGAGTTGTTGAAATGGCTGGAAATGGCAGTCATTATGCTGATGGTCTTAGATCTTGGCCAGAAGGGGGCCGTCAGTGCTAAGGGCAATCCAAGAGAGAGTTATATAGGTGGACCGACTCGGACTTTTTGGATTGTTGGCATGTTGCTGCTGGCAGGTATCAGCCAGGCTGTGATCGGGATATGGCAGTTTGGCTTGAGAGATGATGGACCTGAACACTTTCTCGTTTTAGATAGATTTTACCGGGCATATGGCACCTATGAGCAGCCAAATCCTTTTGGCGGATTTATGAACCTGAGCGTTTTGCTGGCTTTGGGGGTATTGGTTGGTTTAATCAGCGCCTTTTGGTATTGGCTGCGTCATCGAACGAAGAAGGAAAGGATAGATAATGTGCCTAATAGGGGGTTACATAGTTTAATACTTATCGCCGTGGTTGCACTTGTTGTCACTCTTACGGGGCTGGCGCTGCTATTTTCCTGGAGCCGGGGAGCGTGGATGGGTTTTGCCGCAGGGGCAGCCGTTTTTTTGCTATTTTGGCCACGAAAACGAATTTACGGTCTTTTGATACTGGCCCTGGCCCTGGTATTGATCCTTATGGCTTTGGGATCTGGGCTGCTGCCGGAGACAGTTGCGGCGCGTCTAACCGGTTTCGCGGACGATTTCACCTTGGGGGATGTGCGAGGGGTGGATATCAATGACGACAACTACTCGGTCTTAGAAAGGCAGGCACACTGGCAAGCGGGGCTAAATATGTTACGAGACGACGTATGGCTTGGATCGGGCTTCGGCAATTATGCTGTAGCTTATCCCAAGTATGCGCTTATCAATTGGCCGGATGCCCTTGGACATGCCCATAATTACTACATCAATCTACTCGCAGAAGTGGGAGTTTTGGGTCTGACTGCCTATTTATTATTTTGGTCGGCTGTTCTCTGGCAAACAATCCGGTTGTTACGTCACCAAGCCTGGCCGGAACGCGGTATCAGCTTAGGTTTGCTGGCTATATGGGCAGCTCTGGCAGCACATCACCTGGTGGATAAGCTATACGTTAACAACATTTACATTCATTTGGGTGTCCTGCTAGGTTTATTACAATTGTTGGCTTGGTACGATTCAGAAACGCGGGTCTCAACGATCGCGCGATAAGTGATTAGATTTAGACAAAGGTAAAGGATGATTGCAACGATAACGCGTGTGAGCGATCGTTTCGGCGTAAATCCAAAAGAAGCAGAAAGATTTTTGAAATTTATGGTCGTCGGCGCCATCGGTTTTGTGGTGGACTTCGGCCTGTTCAATTTACTGATTGAACCATTCAAGCAGTTGTTATCAGTGGGAGCGCCCCTGTTCACGCTGTTGGTGAATCTGGGACTCAGCCCAAGCCTGGTCGTTACGCTAGGACCGACCTTTGCGGGCACGATTTCTTTCATCGCAGCCATTATTAGCAACTTTCTTTGGAACCGGTATTGGACGTACCCGGACTCCCGTTCTAAATCGCCACGTCGCCAGTTTGTGATGTTTTTACTGGTCAGCATTGCGGGTATTTTGATCCGTATTCCTATTATCACGTTTTTACACGTACCTTTGACCAACCTTTTTGCTCTCATCCCGGCGCTGGAGCCTTATGCAGAACGTCTTGGGAGCAATGCTGCGCTGGCGATTGCGGTGGTGATCGTCCTGTTCTGGAATTTCTTTGCCAACCGGTATTGGACGTATAGCGACGTGGATTGATGGCCAAGCAGCGTATTGGCATCGACGTTACGTCGGCGTTGACACAAGGGGGTGGAATCGGCCGTTATACGCGTGAATTGGTGCGCGCTCTCGTTTCTTTAGATAAAACGAATGAATATCATCTATTCTCAGCTCGTGTCGAGGATCGGCCGCCCGTTCCTGATCCGCTCCCAAATGCTGTAAACGTCACTCACCACCAAGCTCCCCTGTCTGAACGATGGTTATACCGTCTATGGTACCGGGCGCGGCTGCCAATGCCGGTACAATGGATTACCGGGGACCTGGATCTATTTCATTCTCCTGATTTTGTCCTGCCGCCGACGAGTGGCGATATTCCCACACTGTTGACTGTCCACGATCTTTCGTTTATTTATTACCCGGAAACATTTCCACGACCGTTGGTGGATTACCTTAACCGTATTGTGCCATGGTCAGTGAAGCGGGCGACACACGTTTTAGCCGATTCTAAGGCAACAAAGGATGATTTGTTGTCTGTATGGCAGGTGCCGGCAGAAAAGGTAACAGTATTGTATAGCGGCGTCAGCGAGGCGTTTCATCCAGTGGAAGATGTGGAAATGCTCACGAATGTCAGGCGATCATATGGAATCGGAGAACGGCCGTACATTCTTGCCGTAGGTACTGTGCAGCCACGTAAGAATTATCAAATGCTGATTCGAGCTTTCCGGCCGGTCGCTGAACAATTGCCGCATCTACTGGTAATTGCGGGGGGCAAAGGGTGGATGGAAGAGGAGATTAACGCTGAGGTGAAGCGGCAGGGTTTGCAGGATCGCGTGCAATTCATTGGTTTCGTTGCGGACAAACAGCTGCCTGCGCTGTACAGCGGGGCAGCTCTCTTGGCCTTTCCCAGTCTCTATGAAGGATTTGGCCTCCCCATATTGGAAGCAATGGCCTGTGGCGTGCCAGCGCTTATCTCTGACGCATCTTGTTTGCCCGAAGTGGGCGGAGATGCGGCCATGCGACTCCAGCCCATGGATGATGAGGCATGGGCAGGGGCAATGTTGGCGATACTGGGAAATGGCCAGCAACATATGGAAATGGTGGAAGCGGGTTTCGCCCAAGTGCGACAGTTTTCCTGGATGAAGGCAGCTCAAGAGCTTATGGATGTCTATGCGGGGTTATTGTAGCCGGGTAGTCAGGTAGTTGGGTGGTGGAGGGGGCAAGTGTTCTTCACAAAGAGCGGGTTCAGATTGCCGGGTGCACGAAAACGTTGTCAAAAGATTGGTCTAGTCTCCGCAAAAAATGCCTGAAAGGTTGTTCCTTGACCCCAGATCGCCTTGACAAAAGCTAAATAAGTGGACATAATATCTGTAACAAGACATAATGTGTGCGCTTTTCGTGTAGGGGTACTATAAAATAGGGGTACAGGGAGATTACCACTCGAAAAGCCAACAATCTGTCGTTTTGATGTGTAGTACCGTAAGTGAATAGATTGATTCGAGGCAGCTAAGGCACGTTGCCGGTTCAGGCATGCCTGATTGATGGAATGGCTGGCTGGGCTACTTGCGTTTATTGACATGTTTCTTGGTGAATACAAACAGGCCATTGATGAAAAAGGCCAGATATCGCTTCCAACCCAGTTTACAGGTGCGTTGGCGGCCGGATTGATTGTAACGCGTGGATTCGATCGAAACTTAATGGTTTTCACGAAACAAAGATGGGAGGATTTCGCCGGCCAGTTACTAAAGCGCCCGCTCTCATCCCAACAGTTGCGAAACTTGCGGCGGCGTCTATTTTCGGATGCCGCCACGTTGTCTCCTGACCGCAAGGGGCGCATTTATTTACCTTTCTCGCTCCGTGATTTTGCTAATCTAAATGGGGAGGCGGTGCTAACAGGTATGGGCGATTATATTGAGGTTTGGAATGCTGAGTACTGGACGGTGATGCGGGAAGGGTTTGAATCTGATGGGGATGTGTTCCAATGGGAAACAGCTGGAGTGTAGCAGATTGGAAGGTAATCAAATGAACGGTGGCTCAACAGGTTTTCGAGGGATCATCAAGCTAAAAACACTCTGTGTTGGCGGAATGTTCGGCCAGATATTGGTAGATAATGTGGCCGCCAACGAGTTTCCACATAATGTTCTTTCGCAAGAGAATGATTTTGAGTTCCAGATTGTCGCTCAATACGATCAGGCGCTTGACATAATCAGTACAAAGCAAGATATAGATCTGGTTTTCATGGATGCAGATTTCGACCTGTTATCAGCGATGACCATGTTTATCACGCAATTGCAGGAAATCCGGCCGCGTCTACCCGTGGTAATCTTCTCAAATCGCGTAGGAAGTACGATGCGTCATCTGCTGCGGGGCGGCGCCTCGTGGCATTACACAAAATACGCCGATGAGCTAGGCGATCTGGCCAAAAATATTCACCATCAAGTTTTTTCTCCCGTACGCTGGGAGGAAATTTTCACTTACTATGCTCGCAACGACGTAAAACCGCGCATAGAACCTGGTTTAAGTCACACTGACTTGGAAGCTCTACGGCAGAATCCGGAAGAACAGTATATTATCAAGAGGCTTTTCGCCAACAGTGACGTCGTGCAGATCTTTCGTATGGACGAGGGGTTTAGTGGATCACGTATCTATACGGTGAAACCCAGGCACCAGCTGAAGCGCATATTGAAGATCGGTTCCGCAGAAGATCTGGAGGCGGTGCAGGAGAAGCAAGAAAGATTGATCCAGCCGCGCTTATTCCGGCAAGTGGGCCAAATTAGGGGTAAAGTCATTAGCGCGCAGCATCTAGGTGGGGCGTGTTATAGTCTGGCGGGTTCCAATCGTGAGGCCGTTACATTAGCGCAGTTTTTGCTAGACCAGAATCGGGTTCGCAAGGAACTGCTCGATCTGATCTTGGATCAGTTGCGGGACAGCTTGAGTGAGCTGTATACAGGCAACTCTGAGATAGAACTGCGATATTGGGCGCCGCTTTATTCACAAGTGCTTCCCCCTTTCATAACGCTGGAAGACGCTGTATTGGTGGGAAGCGAAGATAGTGACGCTGAATTTGTTCTTGATGCCAATACATTGACAGCACTTTCTGCAGTTCCGGGAAATGGCCCGTTGGAGGGGGTCAACCAGGCAGTACGCAAGGGTCAAAAGCCGGAGTTGGCGCTACACGGATTTGAAGTCGCAGAACTGGATAGTAATGAAGGCGTCATTTATCTGCATGATACGCTCACAGAACGCTATCCGGCCGATCCGGCTCTATCTGGTAAAGAACACCCGATTTTGCGCTTTAAAGTCTATCTACGGCCATCGGAGCGTGGTCTGCTAACGCACCCGGTGCTGCGCCGCGGAAAACAAGTTTCTGTTCGTGGGCGGGTAAGTGATACACAAGAAACGATACTGGCACGAAATGTCGGCCTGGTCACAAGACAAGGTTATGATAATGAGGGGGAGACGTTCGAGTTTGCAAAGGCCCGGTTCATTCCGTTGTTGGAAAATATCCGCTATTTATTATGGGAAGTCGGTCGTGAGGACATGATTGTACCAATGCCGATTGTCTCGCCGGTAGTCCATGGGGACTTAAACGCGGGCAACATCCTGGTCGAGGCGAGTCCAGAAATGCCCTTATGGCTGATCGATTTTTCTGAGGCAAGGCCAGGTCATATTTTCTTCGATCTGGCCAAGCTTGAGGTTGAGGTTCGCACGCATGTTTTCTACCGGCTGTTTCTGGAAATGGTAGAGGAACATCTTTGGGATGAAACAACGGCACAACAATTCAGTTTGTTGGTTGAGAATTTGCTGTTGCAGATTCCAGAAGCCAGTTTCGAAGAGTATGTGGGGAGTTTGCGCGGGTATCAATCAGAATGGTATGATGCACTGTACGCGCAGTTTCCGCTCTATTTTGAGAATCTACTTTACTTCATATTTTCCCTACGGACTATTGCGCGGCAAATCAGCCCTGAACGATTCCGTCGCCATTACCCCGTGGCCGTGTTTTTTCAAAGCGTGACGGCCCTAAAGTATGAAGGCTTAAACCAAGAGCCGTGGAAGCCTTGGGCGAAACGGCTGGCCTTAGGATGCGCCCTGGTACATGGAAAGGAAGCTGTTGCCCAAGCAAAACGGCCGAAGGATGTGACGAATCTGCTAAGCGGGCTTCGACAGCGCAGCGCCCTGGCCCTGGTTAAAGTTGGCTCGGATGAAAAGCGTAAGTATCTAATGCAGTGGAATAAGAATTGGGATCGATTCAATTTGGTTGGCGGTCGCATCGATAATGGACAAGGAGACCGGGATTCGTTTGCGCGGGCCTTGCAACGAAAACTAGTGGAAGAATTAGGCTTACGGTGCCCGAAGGATTATCGCATTACTAGAGAGTTACCTCCTGTTGTGCGGCAGCAGTTTTCTCGCCGTGAGCATGTTTTTAGAGATTACGAATTCAGGTTGTACGAAATCGAGCTTCTCCCACGCCACCCACGTAACGAGGAAGATTTCATGCGCTTCGCCCAACGGCTGTCAGAAGATCACGAGAACGTGCTGCTTTCACCTACGGAAATTGAACACTTGCGAACGTCTGAAGGGCGGCCGATCTCAGAAACAGCGCGCACTATCCTGCAAGAAATTGGCGAGATAGAGATGAGCCACAGACAGGATCTGTCAACTATGATCGAACTAGAATTGGACGATACGCGACCTAAAGTCACTCGAGGCCGCGTACAGTTATGTGGATCGCTGATAAACGCCCGATTCGGAAATTTGATCGAGAACACTCTGGTGGAGATTCTGCCCCGTCCCGGCTATGCGGTTGAGCCTCATTCTAAGGTCATTCGCATAGGTGACCTGGACGCGGGGCAAGAGTTTCCACTGGAGATCTGGTTACAGCCAAGAGAAGAGGAAGTTAAGCTGACGCTGCGGGTCACGTATTATGACACGCGAGGTAATGAATACCACCAAATATTGGAAGAGGTTATCCATTTCCGCACTCCAGTTTTCTCGCTTTTCCATCTGGACAATCCTTACGTGGTAGGCAAGCCAATCAGTTCCGGGAATGATTTGCTGTACGTTGGACGAGATGAGGTCTTCACTTGGATCGGAGGAAACCTTCTCGGGGGTGATCGGCCGCACTCGCTCATCTTGACCGGGCAACCGTGTATGGGCAAGACTTCTACATTGTACCAACTGGCGCACGGCACGTTGGGCCAAGCGCTGCGGGAGTACCCTGAGCAACCACTGATACCGGTGTATCTCAATGTGGAGGATCTCGAAGCACAAAATACTGGAGCGTTTTTCTCATGGTTGAGCGAGAGCATTGCGCGGAATATGCGCAATCGGGGCGTCAGCATAGCGGCGCCTGTGTCCTGGCCCGCTAACGGACAGGGCTACCATCTGTTTGACCAGTACCTGGATGAGGTTGAACTGTCGCTGCCAAACGATAGTCTTTTGGTGCTCATCTTGGATGAGTTGGAGCAATTGCGGATTCCGATCGAACAAGGTGATTTGGACCCTGACTTCTTGCCTTATTTGCGGTCACTAATGCAGCATCGTTCGCGGCTTTCTTTCATCGTGGCCGGCACCAATAAATTAAGCGATGATTTCTGGCAATTGGTGTTCAATGCTGGGGAGAAGATGGAGCTGACCTTGTTGAGCCGGCGAGAAACGGAAAGATTAATCCGCGAGCCGGTGCAGCCTTTGGTACGCTATGATGATTTGGCTGTCGAACACATCTGGCGAAGTACGTCCGGCCATCCCTATTTAACGCAGTTGATTTGCCATCGCCTGATCCAAGCGGAAGGTCAGGACGGCCGTCGCCAGCGAATCATCACGATGGACCGTGTACACAAGATGATCGATCAGATATTGGAAGAGGATGACAGCTATTTAATAGGTCGCTGGGCGGAGCTATCCAGCTTGCAACAACAAGTATTGGCAAGTCTAGCCGAATTACAGGGACCAAGTGATGAGACGGTTCCGTCCAGCGCGTTGATTCCACATGAGGGATCTGAAGAGGTACAACAGGCTCTGGAGCATCTGGTACATGTCGGGCTAGTAAAGCGCTTGAAGGAAGAAACGATCACTAGCGCAGCAGTTAAGGCGCGAAACGGGTCTTTTGGTGAGGAGCAAAGGAGCAGCTCTTATATGTTAGCGTATGGGCTATTACGGCGCTGGGTGGTAGGGAAACAACCGGGCAGTAAAATAAAGGAGCCAGTGGCTGCCCCGTGAACAAAGGAAGCGGTCTTTGGTCGTGTTCAGAGTAACGCCCGAAGCGAACGACTATATGGAATGCTTCTCAATAAAGAAATAGACTTTACATAATGAGATCATCGATGCCGTTTGATGCCGTTTTTTTTATTCCGGAAACGGCATCGATTCTTTGAAAGGGGTCAGGGGTCAGGGATCAGGCTCCTCCTGACCCCTGATAGCTGATGGCTTGTCGTTTGTTAGT
>JAACFF010000025.1 GCA_009937635.1 Chloroflexota bacterium | reverse complement strand
CTTCGGCCTATTCTTCCTTATCAAGGGATTCGTAGGGCTAGCTGGCTAAGCTTTGTGCTGATCGCCTAGGTAGAAAGCATCATTAATAATTTATCAATGCACAATTCACCAATTAAGAATTCTCTGATGAAGGTTGCTACCACTCGCCAGCATAGCGCGCGCTGTACGGCTGCACCTCTTTCACTGTGTAAGCCCAATGCAGTTCCACCAGTTGGCGCATGTGTAACAAATCGTGCGCTACCCATGCCGCCATCAAGTCGCCTGCCCTCATGGGTCCCCATGGAGCCTCGTACCGCGCCTCCCAGTCTGGATCCGCTAAGCTTCGCAGCCAGTCCAATGACACCTCCCGCGCAGCAAGAAAACCTGCCAGGGATTCCTCCAGTTCCCGCTCATTATAGCGCCGCTCCGTAACCCATCCGGCCGGATCGATACCCGGCCAAACCTCCTCAGGCCGGTGCAGCGTGATATCCAAGCGCACCCGGAAATCTAACTTCTCTTCGTCAAGCAAATGGTTGACAACCTCCAAAATCGACCACGCGTCCGCTTCCGGCCTCCAACGCGCCTGCACCTCCCCAACACCCTCAACCAGCAAACCAATCCTCCGCGCATTACTCGCCATCCGTTCTATAAGTTGCTCCAGTATCATCTGTCCCTCTCTAGACGCCGCACATTCTATCGATCCACGGCAAAACGACCATCAAACCCACTTCAAAATCATCGTACCATGCCCCTGACAGTTGACCAAATCTCCTCTGTTGAACCCTTTAGACCAATCGCCAAAGTCAACAACCCGTTTACTCCCGCCATAGGGCAACCTCAGCAACTGATTCATGAGGGATTCCGGCGCGTCGCCATCATAGTGCGTCACCAGGATATCATGCTGATTAATGAAAGCTTTTATGGAGTCTGATAGGCGCAGGCGGCTAAGTACATGGGTCCGGTAACCGCCGTCAGGAAAAACCCGTTCGGCGTTGTCGTACACTTCGATGTCACATTCGGCTGTCTTTCCTTTCAGGACGGCAACATGTGATCTGTCTACCTGTTCTCGGGCAAGTGTGTCGAGCACCCAGGCACCCTCAGGCCCACTGCCAACGCAGCTAACCAACGAGACGTTTTCAGCCCCGCTTCGTTTGGCATGCACGGCAAAATTGAGAGAAATACCACCGACAAAGGAAAGATTCTGTCTCAGGTAGTGGTCAATCGTGATTTCGCCTACAGAGACAATTTTCACCGGCCCCCCTAGGGAAGAGGCTTCTCATTCAACGAATCCAATTCCAGTAAGACGAGTTCAGGGCCGCTTTCACGAGGCTGTCCGATTATCTTGAAGCCAGTTGCCGTTTCCGCTTCCATTAATACAAAATCTAGTATCTCATAAGGCACTTTCGGATCTGGTATCGACGACAGGGTCGAATCAAACTGGGCCGGCACCCACTCCAAATCCAGCAATAATTCAGCCTGGACTGATGAAAAACCGCTGCCACCCCCTTCCACGAGGCGGATTGCCTGTAGGGTTACCGGATCGTCATAGATAACCTCAATCTCTATGGGCTCACCTTTTGGTTTGATGCGCAAGCCCGACGGTATATCAAAAATCTCACGCCCGGAATAATCGAATTCAAGACCATCGACCAATATTTCTGCCCCCTCAGAGTTGCCGTTGACGGAGGCCGTGATAGCGCTTTCTGCCAGTCGCATCTGGTTATTGTTACTTTGTTGGGTGATCGCCTGGTACGGGTTTTGTTCAACGCTCGGCGGGATGGGAGATGGCAAGGCCCACGAATCTTGCTCTACTTGTCCCCCGGCGGCGATGATGTTGGCCTCTACAAGCGGCATCATACGCGCGGCCATCAGCTCGTACGTGTCCTCGGCCTGAAGATCGGTTGGTAGATAATCTGGCAGGTCGTCACGCGTGCGCAGGATATGATAACGATCGGAAAGTTCCTGTTCGGGGAACTGCGCTACGAGCGTTTCATAGCCCAACATCAGCCCCAAAAGACCGCCCATCGTCGATGTTCCGTTATCTGAATCCCAACCCGAGAGTGACCCAATCTGAACCGTGCGCTGGAAATCTCCCTCACCGTACAGTAGTGCCATGAGCCCAGCGGCAAAGTTGACCGAGGATTCAATAAAGTGCCGATAGACAAAGCCATTCTCTTCAGCCAGTAGATGATAACGTTCATAGACCCGGTCTCGGGTTCGTTCCCAATCGTCGACATCGGGATTACTCTCATAATCGGCCAGTACAAAGTCTACAATATCGGCCGTCTTTGAACTGTCGGGAATATAGCCGCGCGCCTCGCGAACCATCCAAAGAATCTGTTCCTTGGGCTCCAGGGCTGGATCAACCTGGCTGGCCAGGGAGTACAAGACGACATAGAACTGCGCTGCGTGAGCGGAATAGCCAGAAGCAGTCGTGCGAATCGGTAAATCGGCCGACTTCAAGGCCTGGTCAGGCATGCCCGGAGCAAGCGCACCGAAGATCTCCGTCGTCAGTTGAGCATCAATCGCCAGCGAGTTATCGTTGACTGCCAACATACTGGTAACGGGGGGCAAAGCGTTCAGGCGCATGAGGCCTCGAGCAGTCTGGTTGGAAACCCAGATGTAATCATTGATATGTTCTTGCCAACCCTCAGCTATCTGTTCCGGCGACAACTCGCTGGTGCCATGTTGGTCCATCAGGTGCAGATAGACATATTCGATGTCCGTGTCGTCGTCGGCCAGCCAAGGATCTTGGAATACAAAGTCAATGAGGGCATCTTCCTTCCACTCAAGGTCGGTCTGCATCACGGTCCCCCAATCTTTATCGGTAAAGAAGGGTGGTTCGGTGCGCACCCCTTCAGTGATTAACCCCGTCCAGTTGGCAATAGCTGAGCCCAGCCACATCGCTCGCAGGCGTTGGCTGTATTCAAAACGATCCCGGTTCTCATGCGTAACCGTTGCTCCATCCGAACTTTCTGGCGTGCTCCCGTCGCTACCCGAACGGCCGCTACAAGCAGAGATGAAGAACATTAGCAGCAATAAAAAGAGGTAACCACGATTCTTCATAAGACTGATTCCTCTAGCAGCTAATTTCGGTTGGGCAAGAGGCTGCTTGGAATTAGCCAGCCGGTTTAACCGTCACCTGCTCCGCGGCCATGCGCCCTTCCTCGCAGATTAGCGCAACCGCTCCACCTTCTAACGGCCGATCTTCGTCATGCAGGTCAAACAGCTGACGGCCGTCGACCCAGCCTTGCAAGCGCGTTCCAGTCACTTGCAGACGCAAGTCGTAACTACTGCGCAGCCGCCAACCAATATCCTTTTCAGCCAGAACAGTCACGCCATCCAAAGCCTTGACAAGCTGCGCTTTACCCTCTGGTGCTAGCATAAGCCCGTAATAGCGGCGCATGCCCTGCACTCGGGCGCCAATGCCGGAGGATTTAACCATATGAGGCGTGATTACGGATTCAACCTTATAGTCAGTCCACTCTCGAGTACCCTGCATAAGCAAACCACACCCTTCATTCTGCATCAGGCGGAAAGCTTCATGGAAACGGGGATTGTATTCGTCGATGCCGTTAATCCACGCTCTGCGCCACATGGTGCCGTGATAATCAGGACGCTGCAACACGATGTCAGGTGCACCTTCCCAGGTTAGATAATCCAGGTAGACCGATCCATTCGCCGCTCGCCCACTGCTTATCTCAACGCCAACCGTCACGATTGGCCCGATTTCAGATAAATCAAGTGGCCAGCTAAACTCATGATAGGCTCCAGGCACCAACTCAATCTCCGGACCCCGCGAGGTCACGATCTCATCACTTCGCCCATAGGTATCCACATATAGCGCCGTCGTCAATGGTTGTCCGTTGCCGGCATCAGCCGTCAACCCGGCACGGATCGTCTGTCCATTGTAGAGCGTGGGTGAGGCGAACAAGGTGTAGCCACGTTTTTCGAAATAGTCGACGACCTCTTTCGAGGGGATGAAAGTAGGCGTGGCGATACGCGCAGCCCTCCCAGGAGCCAGGCGGTGGCAGTGAATAGCCAGGCTTCTTTCCCCCTTTTGGCTGTTTCCGGCAACATTTTCCAGCCGAGCGGTCCCTTTGGCTATGACGCTGTCTTCTAACTGGAAACCTTGCACGGAACCCGGCAATTCGAAATGAAAACGGGCGCCATTCTTGGGAGCCAATGGGGCTTCGCCGGCCATACCACGAGCAGTGTTAACCACTTCATAGGTGAGGGTAACGGCGTCGTTAATGGCGCGCCCGCCATCGGCCGTAGGCAAATAAGCTCTATCAGCCACCGGTCCGCGCCAGTCGGGTCCGGTATCGATACCCGCCAGACCATTCTTGATCCCTAACAAACAACCCAGGTTGCCTGAGTTGCAATCGGTATCCCAACCCGACGTGTTGACAATCATCAAGGATTTCTGGAAGTCATCGTCACCATAAAGCAGGGAATGGATAATCAAACCATGATTGGGCACCATGTGGCAATTGCCACCATACTTGTCGTATCCATAGCTGCCCGCCAACTTCTCACGAGCGGCACGCCAATCTGGCTCAGCAGCGTGCCATCCGCGGATTTCATTGATCATCTGGTAGATGATCGAATGGTTGGGTATCACGGAGAGACCCACATCGATTAACTTGTCAATATCGCTCTCGACAAATGCCTGGGCTTCCATGGCAGCCAGAACCTGGGCCCCGTATATTGCTTCTCCATCATGGCTGACACTGGCGGCGCGACGTGCCAGGTTGGCCGCCAGCTCAGGATCGCCAGGGGCTACCATCGCCCAACCGTCAATAAATATCTGGGCGCCGATCTGTTCAGCTACGACCTTGCTATTCAAGGCAATCGATCCACTTGCCGGCGCCTGAATACCTTTTTTGAGCCGCAAATACGCCGTATGCTCGGTCGAATTTCCCAAGCCACCCCACCAGAGGACGGTACGTTCTTCGATGAGATAGTTGAGCCAGGTCTGGCCAATTTGAGCCGGCGTAATATCAGGATTGTGGCCATAGTCAGGCAGCGCTCGTAAGAAGGAGAAAGTACCACTGATATCGTCATCAGTGACGATAAGCGGTACGCCCAGTTTTTCATGGACGTAATAATTGATTTCGCCCAGCTGCTCCATGATCAGGTCATAGGACCAGCCCTCAAACGGCCGTCCTAAATAGACCCCAATAAGTTTTCCCAAAACGCCAGCATAAACCCGTTCTACGTAATCTGTAGGTATTGTCATCATTTTCTTCTCTTTTTAACTATAGCTTCACGCCGCCTTGGGTCAAGCCGTCAATAAAGCGGCGCTGCAAACTCACGAATATTATCAGAACGGAGAGGGTTATCATGACTGCTCCCGCACTGGTCAATCCCCAATCGCGGCTGAAACGTGAGACGAAGGCCGAGTAACTGGTGGTGACCGGGAATAGATCCGGGTTGTGTATGAATATCAATGCCAGTTGATATTCATCCTCCCACCTCAGGGTGCGATTATTTTTGGTGTATCGCTCAAATGAGATTCCCAGAGAGAAAAACTCATCCGGTCTGGTTCATACACCAATTTTGGACGCACCCCCCCCATCTCACGGCCGTTCGGACCTAACAAAACAAATGGGCAACCCATCCATGGTCTGCAACCTGTTTACAACATGTTTGCCCCTCTAGCCGCAGAATTCATTCTGCGCTCAGCGTTGACAAAGAATCATGTTCTGGCGATCTTGATGTATTTACGTGAAATTTCCGTTGATAATCAACAAACATCACAAAGTACATTATAGAGATTAAAGCGGCCTCTACACACTTGTGCTTAGCGTCATCAAATTCAACGGCCCGGTATCTCCCCCACCCGGCCACTAGAAATATTGCTCGCTCCAAATTGTATCACCGCCTCGCTTTTTGTTTGAGAAGTGGGGCGCTTTTCATTTTCATTTTTTGGCTTTTATGCACTTACAGGAGGACTTCGTCAATCAATCTGCGTAAACAATGAAGCTTAGAAATATTCTAGCAAGAAATCGTTGAGCGCAGCATTAAATAGCGCCGGATCTTCCAAATGCGCCAGATGCCCCAGTCGCGGCAAGCACACATACCGCGATCCCCGGATATTGCCGGCCATCTTTTTCATCATCCTGGCCGGCGCATTACCATCCTCTTCCCCTACCAACACCAGGCATGGCACGTCGATCTTGTGCAAGTTTTCGCGCTGGTCGAAATCGGCCAGGCAATGAACGGCCGCGCGGAACGACGCTTCTTCTACTGCGCCATAACCGTCCGTCGCCAGGGCGATACCCTCCGCCCCAGCGCCGCTGCCCACCATATTTTGAACACCCTCTGGCGCAAGCTCAGCCATGGTGTTTCCCTCATCCAGCGGCTGCAAGCGTGCGCGAATGAACGCCTGCTGCCATGGGCCATCTTTAGGCCCAAAAGCGGGGCTGGTTCCATAGAGCACGACCCCCGCCGCTCTGCCGGGAAAAGCAGCCAAATACTCTTGTACGATCATGCCCCCAAATGAATGCCCCACCAACACCGGCTCCTGAAGCTGGTGGTCGACCAAGAAATCTTGTAACCAACCAGACAAGGCCTCGAAAGTCATTTCCTGCAAAGCATCGCAATCGCCAAAACCCGGCAAATCAAGAGCCACAACGCGATACCGGCCGGCAAAAGCATCAACCTGATACTGCCAGGTTCCACCGGCACTGGCAATCCCATGCAAAAAAACAACCGGCCGTCCCCGCCCCCGATCCACAAAACTAACCTTCATATCCACCTCCAGCGCATTGCATCCGCCAATCATGACCCACGCCAACCACAACCCGGGTGCATTGCACTACTCACCACTACTCCTCTCTACCCAAACACATCCAGCAACTCCCCCTCATCAATAATCCGAACACCATCCAATTCAATATCACATCCAAACACAGGAACATCAAAATGCCCTTCCGTATAACGCCCGGCAAACTCATTCGCCCCCGTCGAACCAGCGTTCGAGACAGCAAACCATTGTAACAACACCTGTCCACAGAAGGTAATGCCACTCCCCATAAGTTCCGTAAATCAGTGTGAAAATGGCGTGACCGTCAGCCCAGACCTATTGAATCCGGAAGCAAAATAATGTATGCTAATTTTAAATTAGTAGGATCGATGGTGTTTTCGACCAGACGGCATGCATTTATCTCCCGCAGGATTTGGCGGGAACAATGGGCAGCATATCTATCCATATCATTATGATTAGCCCAATTGCGAATTGTCTGTCCATCACAGTCCTGAATAAAGATGCTGGAATTTGGAGGCCTTTGTGTATCAAGAGCCGGCAAACGATCTTACACAAGAAGCAGGATCAACCGAACTATCACCACCGCCCAGTCGGGCTATATTCCGTTCCGAGGCGCTTGAGCACTATATTCAAAATCAGGAGAAGGTTGAATTACCACGCCTGATCTCGCTGAAGTTCTTCCGTTTTCTGTGGATTATCGCGCTGCTGCTAATGGTCGCAGGGTCGATTGTCGCCTTCTGGCCCTTAATTGAGCAGTTGCGGTGAGGCGTAGATGAAGCGCGTTCCGGTCATACTGCAAATGACGCCAAACGAGTGTGGAGCCGCTTGTTTGGCCATGGTTCTCACCTTTTACGGCCGTGAGACCACCATAAGTGAGTGCCGCAAGTATCTCGATAGCGGTCGTGACGCCTTGAGCGCCCGTTCTATCACGCAGGCCGCGCGCGATCTTGGCCTGCGTGTGCGAGCTTTTTCATTGGAACCGGCCAGCCTGGCCCAAGTACCTGCCCCGGCTATCGTCCACTGGAACTTCAACCACTTTCTCGTTCTGGAGCAATGGACGCCACAGGAAGTCAAGGTCGTCGATCCGGCGATCGGGCGTCGCAAGCTATCCGCCGAAGCATTCAACGCCGGATTCACAGGTGTCGTACTCACCATGGAGCCCGGAGCTGATTTCCGCAAGAAGACGACTACCGATAGAATAACGTGGCGCAGTTATCTGGGCGGACTACTACAATCGCCGGGATCAAAGGGCTTACTGGCCCAGATCCTGGTTGCCTCCGCCTTGCTCCAGGTTCTAGGCCTGGTTTTCCCTCTCTTCACCATGGTGCTGGTCGACACGATATTGCCCGCGCAAGATGCATCCTTGCTCATGATCTTGGGTATTGGCATGATCATTCTGGTTGCAGCACAGGTGATCCTGGGCTATCTGCGCGGCGCTTTAAGCCTTTTCCTGGAAGCGCGTCTGGACACCGAAGTCATGTTGGGCTTTTTCGAGCACATATTGAAATTGCCCTTCCGCTTTTTTCAGGAAAGAACCAGCGGTGATTTGCTGATGCGCTTGGGCAGCATCGCCGTCATTCGCGAAGTCCTCACCGGCGAGACAATTTCAGCCATTCTTGACGGTACCATGGCCGTCTTTTACCTGGCAATACTGTTGCTATGGCAGCCGTTATTCGGCGTCCTCGCCTTTCTATTTGGCGTGATACAGATCGTGCTGCTGCTCGCTTCCACGCGTCGCCTTTATGAATTGACTGAACGCGATCTCGCCGCCCAGGCGGAGTCGCAAAGCTACCTGGTGGAAGCGTTGGCAGGTGTGGCCACCTTAAAGGCCGCGGCCGTGGAAGGCCGGGCAATGGAACATTGGTCAAATCTCTTTTTCAAGCAGTTGAACATCTCTATTCGACGCAGCCATCTAACAAACCTGGTCGAGGCGGGGCGAGACGCTGTCGGAGCTCTGGCCCCAATTATCTTACTTTGGGTTGGCGGGCTCATGGTGCTTAACGATGACATGAGCTTAGGTACGATGCTGGCCGTGACAACCCTGGCTGTCTCTTTCCTCGGACCCTTGTCCTCCTTCGCCGCCACCGGGCAGCAGCTACAACTGGTCGGCGCTCATCTGGAACGAATTGGCGATGTGATGAAGACAGAACCGGAACAAGAGGCGCAGGCCTTAAAACCTACCCCCGAGCTTACGGGACTTATTGAACTGCGAAACGTCAGTTTTCGTTACCACAAACAGGCGCCATGGGCCGTTGTCGACGCATCGGTGCGCATCGAACCGGGGCAAAAAGTCGCCATTGTCGGCCGTACCGGTTCTGGCAAAAGCACACTGGCCATGCTCTTACTCGGCCTGTATCCGCTCGACGAGGGGCAGATTATCTATGATGGCCTATCGTTGTCGCAGATTAATCTGCGCTCGCTGCGCAGTCAGTTCGGCGTCGTCCTGCAAGAACCATCTCTATTCAGCGGCTCGATCCGTCGTAATATCGCTTCCCTGGATCCTGATCTTTCGCTGGATCAAGTCGTCGAAGCCGCCGAGTTGGCCGCCATTCACGACGACATCGACATGATGCCCATGGGCTATGAAACAATTATCGCAGAAGGAGGCATCGACCTTGCAGGTGGACAGCGCCAGCGACTGGCCATTGCCCGCGCGCTTGTCCACCGCCCAGCCATCCTGCTGCTTGATGAAGCGACCAGTGATCTGGACGCTGTAACCGAAAACATCGTGGATCAGAATCTAAGCGATCTGGCATGCACGCGCATCGTGATCGCTCACCGGCTGAGCACAGTTCGTAACGCCGATCTGATCCTGGTGCTTGATGAAGGCTTTATCGTTGAACGGGGAACGCACAGCGAACTGCTGGTCCTCGGCGGCGCTTACGCGGAGCTCGTACACGATCAAGAGACGACGCTTGGACGGAATGTTGCTGAATAGCAACCCTATAGTGCAACCAAACGGTTGCTAACGTGAGGAGGGTAACTATGTTACGAGACAAGATCATCCGAGCATGGAAGGATCCGGAGTATCGATCCAATCTGAGTGAAGAAGAGCACAGTGCCCTGCCGCAAAATCCGGCAGGAGCAATCGAGTTAACCGACGAGGAGTTGGACTTGGCCGTCGGGGGTTCGTGGCGACATTCGTATAGCGCTAGTCGTTCATACAGTCGTTCACGTAGCCGCTCTCGTAGCCGCTCTTACAGCGGGTATCCGAGTCATTCGTGGAGACGGTCTTACAATAGCCGTTCCTATTACAACTCACGTTCTTACTCGCGCTCTTACTCATATAGGCGGTAGGAATCCATGCACGGCGCATGTGTCTCTGGCATGTGCGCCAGAATTGCGGGGCAGGCAACAGGTTGGGTACCAGCCTGACGAGGGCTCATCCATATTGGATGACCTGTCCCCACTATAACTAAAAATAACGACTCGACCTTCTCTGGCTGAGGGTGGGTTTTCTTATTGTGTGATGAGGTTGTTGGCGTAAAGTAGTTTGCCATAATTCGGCCAATCCCGGCATTAATAATTAGTGAAAGTGCTCTCCTTCAGGAGTGCGCGCGCCATGCAATGGAACGGTAAACCGTGTCTAAAGAGCACTCGCAACTAAATCTTATGGATCCCGCAACTTTTACTTCTCCATCATGGTGTCTTGCGCTGACGCTTGCCGAGCGCATTGCGCTTTTGTCCGGCACTGGAAATGGCCAGCTTCACGGCGCTTCTGATGAAGATCTAGGGCAAAGACGCTTTCAACGCTGGCTCTCGCAGCCGCAGTTCGCCACGGAGTCTGTCCTGACCCAGCGGCTTGCCGTGGACGGTATCAACGAAACGGGTCTGTTGGCGATTTTGGGTGAGCCGGATGAACATCTTCACCATCACTTACCGCAGAATCCGGCCTGGTTGGTAGAGCTAGAACAGGCATTTGCCCGTCCCGCTTCGGCCTTTGTGAACATCCAGCCTGGTGAGGAGGAGCTAGGCTTCCTTGAACTGATCCAGCCCTTGGTCGACCAGGCCAGCGATCGTCTGTATGCCAACGTTTCTAAGCTCATTGACAAATGGCCGGCGCTGCCCTTTGACCCACAGACCATCGAAGACGTGCTTTTGATGAATCTGCCCGACCCGCTGCTCTTGCGCCTGAGCCGCACGATGGTCTTAGAACTCAACGTGACGCGCTTGCAAGGGCACCTTGAGGGCGAGACGCCAACTGAACGCTTTTTTAGCTTCATCGAACGCCTGCGCCAGCCAGAGCAGGCATTGGCCATCCTGGCTGAATATCCTGTCTTGGCCCGGCAGCTCGCACTTTGCATAGACCAATGGCTGGACGTCAGCCTAGAATTTCTGGGCCGTCTTTGCGCCGACTGGCAGGCAATTCGCTCCCAATTCACGCCGGAAGCGGATCCGGGATTGTTGCTTGAATTGGTTGCAGGAGCGGGAGACACTCATCGCGGCGGCCGTTCGGTTATGATTGCTCACTTCCAATCCGGTTTGCAACTGGTCTACAAACCAAAATCGCTGGCTGTTGATGTTCATTTTCAAGAGTTACTCACCTGGCTCAATAACCGTGGCTGTGATCCGCCGCTGCGTACGTTAACAATGCTCGATCGCGGCGACTACGGCTGGGTCGCATTCGTGGAAAATCAAGAATGCCACACCGTCGATGAGATCGAGCGCTTTTACCAACGTCTTGGCGCTTATCTGGCCTTGCTCTACGCCATCAACGCCTCCGATTTCCACCTGGAAAACTTGATCGCAGCCGGCGAACACCCCATGCTAATCGATCTAGAGACGCTCTTCAATCCTGAATTTGAACGTTTTGAGGAAGAGGAAGCGAACGCGATCGCAGCGCGCACCATGCTGCAATCCGTCTTAACCGTCGGCATGCTGCCGCAGCGCTTATGGTCCGCTGACGACTATGGTGGAATCGACATCAGCGGATTGGGCGGTGAGGAAGGCCAGTTGTCACCCGATCGGCTGCCCCAGGCTGCCGATGCCGGAACCGACGTGATGCGCTTCGAACGGCAGCGCGTAGAATTGACCGGTGAGGCCAACCGGCCTCGTTTAGATGGCGTCGAGGCCAGCGCCCTCGACCATGTACCCCGGGTAATAGACGGCTTCAAGAGCATGTACCAGTTGCTGCTGCACAATCGCGCAGACCTACTGGACGATGCAGGACCCCTTGCCTGTTTTAGCCAGGACGAAACACGTGTTCTATTACGGCCGACTCGCACCTATGATCAACTCCTCTTTGAGAGCTTCCATCCTGATACTTTGCGCGATGCCTTGGAGCGCGGCCTGCTACTCGATCGCCTCTGGATGGTCATTCCCCAACGCGCCTTCATGACCGGTGTGATCGGCGCCGAACAAGCAGACTTGTTGCAAGGCGATATCCCGGTCTTCACCACCAGTCCCGCATCGCTGATCCTCTATTCGGCATCTGGCGAACCGATCGAGGGCGTCCTGACCGAAACAGGCATGGATATGGCCCGTCGCCGCATTGAACAATTAAGCGACCAGGATTTGAGCCGCCAGGAGTGGTTCATTCGCGCCTCTCTGGCTACGCTCGCCCCTTTCGATTATGAAGCCGAATTCCAGGTCAAGGGACTGTATCAACTGCTGGAAACAGACAAAATACCGGGCCGTGAGCAGTATCTCGCCAGCGCTCGCGCCGTTGCCGATCGACTGGCCGATACGGCCCTCCTTGGGGAAGAGGATGTTTCCTGGATTGGTCTTGAATTGCTTGCCGAAGAAAGCTGGGACATCTCGCCGGCAGGGATGGACCTCTACAATGGCCTCCCCGGCATCGCCTTCTTCCTGGCCTATGCTGGAACTATTCTGCAAGAGCCGCGTTACACAGATTTGGCACAGCGGGCTGTGAAGGCTGTTTCACGACACGTAGAATTGTACAGTGAGGAACTGCCCGGAATTGGCGCTTTTGAAGGCTGGGGCGGTATTCTCTATTTGCTGACACACCTGGGAGCGCTTTGGCAGGACGAGCTACTTCTCACTCAAGCGGCGGATCTGGTAGATGTTGTCGCCGCATTTATCGACCAAGATGAGGATTACTCCATCATGGACGGTGCTGCCGGCGCCATTGGTAGTTTACTGGCTTTGCACCACGCTCAAGCATCTGCCAAGGCATTGGAGACGGCCGTCGCTTGCGGCGACCATCTGGTTTCCTGCGCGCAGGAGACGGAACAAGGCCTGAGCTGGGCAACGCCGCGCTTTGGACCGCTGCCTCTACTTGGCTTTGGGCATGGTGCGGCAGGCATAGCCTATGCCCTGCTCGAACTGGCGATTGCCGCCGATGAAGAGCGTTTTGCTATCGCTGGCTCGCGCGCCATCAACTATGAACGCGGCCACTATTCTGCCGCAGAAAAGAACTGGCCCGACCTGCGCCAGATCGATCGTGATGGAACGGAAACAGATCCTGAAACGCCGCGATTCCCGGTAGCCTACTGCTTTGGCGCTCCAGGCATCGGCCTGGCCCGCTTACGCGCCTTACCTTACCTGCACGATCCACAGATAAACGATGAAATTCAAGCGGCGTTAGACACGACGTTCGCGCGCGGTTTTGGGCACTCCCACTCCCTCTGTCATGGTGATATGGGCAATCTGGAATTCATTCTGGAAGTCGACCGCATGGTTGATAGCCAGACCCTGCGCCTTCAAATCGGCCGCCTCAGCGCCATGATCATTGAGAGCATCGAACGAGACAGTTGGCAAAGCGGCGGACCCGGCTCTGTCGAGATGCCCGGTCTGATGCTGGGCATCGCCGGTATCGGTTACCAACTGCTGCGCCTGGCCGCGCCGGACCAGGTTCCATCCGTATTGCTCCTTGCGCCACCTTTTTCCAGCGAATAGTTGGTGATGGTTGGACAAGTTGTCAAGAACCGAGATCCATCATCGGTCACCTAATAAACTCTCCATGCAAGACAGAACCGCTCTTACCGTAGACCGCTTGTTCAACACCAAAGACTTTGATAGCAAAGCCTTTGGTCCCGCGCGCTGGATCGATAACGGCTCCAGCTTCACAACGCTCGAATCCTGCCCATCGGACGAAGAGGTCAAAGAGATCCTAAGCTATGACATCTCAACTGGCCAGCGGGCAGTTCTCGTTGCGGCCGATCAGATCCGCCCCGAGGGTTGGGACAAGTCTCTGATTATCAAAAACTATGATTGGTCACCTGATAGAAAGTTTTTGCTTATATTTACCAACAGCAAACGCGTCTGGCGACAGAATACCCGCGGAGATTACTGGTTGCTAGAACTACAAAACGGGCGTCTATCACAGCTTGGCGGGGATGCGAAACCTTCCACGTTGATGTTTGCCAAATTTGCACCAGACAGCCAGTCGGTCGCCTACATTAGAGTCCGAAACATCTACGTTGAACACGTTGTTTCGGGCGAAATCACCCAGCTAACGACTGATGGCGCCAGGCATATCATTAACGGCACTTCCGATTGGGTATACGAAGAAGAATTTCAGCTGCGCGATGCCTTCCGCTGGAGTCCAGATAGCCAATATATCGCCTACTGGCAGTTCGATACCAAGGGGACCCGAACCTTCTACATAATAAACAACACGGATTCCCTATACCCCAGGTTGATCCCCCAACCTTATCCCAAAGTGGGCACCACCAATTCCGCCTCACGAATTGGGGTAGTGCGCGCCAGCGGGGGCACAACAACCTGGTTCGACATTTCTGGCGATCCTCGGGACCATTACATACCCAAAATGGATTGGGCGGCCAGCTCAAATCAGGTGCTCATTCAACAGCTCAACCGCCTGCAAAATCAGAATAAGCTTCTGCTGGGCAACGTCGTTGACGGTTCCACGACAACGCTTTTCGTCGAACAGGACGAGGCCTGGATTGACGTGCACGACGATTTAAAATGGCTGGAAGGTGGCCACGCCTTCACCTGGACTAGTGACAGAGACGGCTGGCGTCACCTTTATCTCATCTCGCGCACTGCCCAGGATGTAACCTTGCTCACGCACGGCGATTATGATGTGATTAACATCCAGGCAGTAGAAGAGCAATCAGGTTGGATCTACTTCATCGCCTCCCCGGACAATCCCAGCCAGCGTTATCTCTACCGTGTCAGCCTTGACGGAAACGGCCGTGCCCAACGACTAACCCCCGCAGACGCACCAGGTACACATACTTACCGTCTATCTCCTGACGCCAGATACGCCTTTCATACCCATTCCAACGCCAACACGCCCCCGGTCACCTCCCTCATCTCGTTGCCCGATCACCAATTGCTGCAAACGCTGGAAGAAAACGAGCAGTTGCAAACGAATGTAAGCGTGCTGGATCGAGAGCCGGTCGAGTTTTTCCACGTTGACATTGGGGACGATGTGCAGCTCGATGCGTGGTGTATCAAACCCCCCAACTTTAATCCACGAAAAAAATACCCCCTTCTATTTTATGTTTACGGCGAACCCTCTTCACAGACCGTCCTGGACGACTGGCGCGGGAAACGCCATCTTTGGCACATCATGCTTGCCCAACAAGGAATCGTCGTAATGAGCGTTGACAGCCGCGGCACGCTCGCCCCGCGTGGCCGCGAGTGGCGCAAAAGCGCCTACCGGCAAGTCGGCATTGTCACCACAGATGAGCTTGCAAAAGCGGCACAAGCAATCATTAAATCACGCCCTTACGTCGACGCAGATCGGGTAGGCGTCTGGGGCTGGAGCGGTGGCGGGTCAATGACCTTGAACCTGATGTTCAAACATCCCGATATCTACCGCACCGGCATCGCCGTCGCCGCAGTCAGCGACCAACGATACTATGACACCATATACCAGGAACGATACATGGGCCTGCCCTCTGACAATGAGCAAGCCTTCAAAGATGGATCACCCATAGGCTACGCTAACCAACTGCAAGGGAACCTGCTGCTCATTCACGGTACAGGTGACGACAACGTCCACTACCAATGTTTCGAAGCTTTGGTTAATGAGTTGGTCAAAAACAACAAGCATTTTTCCATGATGTCCTACCCTAATCGCTCCCATAGCATCAAAGAAGGAAAAAACACACAGCGCCATCTTCACGCGCTCATGACCCAATATCTACTAAGCAACCTAATGGGCTAAGCGAAGCTCAGAAAAAACGGACTGTCGCCTGTAAACTGTTTTCCGTTGACTGTTGGCTGTTGATTGTTAACTGTTGCCCTCTTTTTCCCACCTCTAAACAGCCTATTTTCCCCCACCCGTGATATAATGCACATTAAACCCATGCCGGAGGTATCGTGACAAAGACGCAGCGCTTAGGTTGTTTCTCCCTTATTAGCGGATCACTCATCCTGCTTTCCGTTGCCCTGCTCTGGCTGCTGGTTCCCATGATGGCGCCCCAACCATCGGACACACACTTCCTGGCTGAAAATTCAGATGATTATGCAATGGCGCCCGCCTTGTCTCCTTTTACGCCACCCACGGCCACACCCGGTGGCACAGAAAACGAATCCCCGCTCGCTATTGCAGAATTAGAGACAGTTGCACGTTCAGACAGCCCAGCCCATGATCTGGCCCCTTCCGATTGGCGAATCGTTGATTATCCAGACGCGGACGCCCGCATTCCGCGCGGACAAACAGCCTTAGAGGAATCGCTCCGCCTCCGCATCCCGGCGCTCGAGCTCGATGCTCCCGTCGTAACAGTGGGGTTGGCTCCGCCGCGCAATGCGAGCAGGCGACAACATCTACAGTGGTCCGTACCCGATACATACGCGGCCGGCTGGCATGAAACGAGTGCGCCACCGGGAGAGCCCGGCAATACCGTGCTCAATGGTCACAACAATATTCACGGGGCTGTATTCGGCAATCTCGTTGACCTACCCCCTGGCGCGGAGATCGTCCTTTATGAAGACGACCGCAGTTATGTTTACGAGGTAACGCACCGCGAATTTCTAAGGGAAGAGGGCGAATCCTTGAGAACTCGCATACGCAATGCGCGGTGGATTGCACCCAGTGACGATACACGTCTTACCATCGTGACCTGCTGGCCCAATACAAGCAACTCCCATCGCCTAGTCGTTATCGCTCAACCCGTGATTGACGACACATCATAAGCAGGAGAAAGATTCATGAAAAGAAGAAAGTGTTTGGTGACAGTGGCGCTCTTTCTCTTCGCCCTAGCGACCGTCCAGTTGCCGCTGCTGGCCCAAGATAATACGGGCTCTATCCGTGGCATGGTCTACAGGGATATCAACAATAATGGTACATGCGCGACCGAGGGCGAACCAAGCGTAGCAGGAATCCCTGTCGAACTGGTTGATGATACCACGCGCACGATTGTTCGCCTGCAAACTGGGGCAGATGGGAGCTACATACTTTCCGAAGCCGCCCTCGGCGGTTGGCAAGTTACCGTCGTTCCCGGAACAGGTTGGAGAGTTACCTCCCAGCAAACGCGAGCAGTCATTCTCACACCCGAAGTACGCGATGTGATCGATGTTCACTTCTGCATCGTCGAAATCAACAGTCCACCTGGCGGAACAACGCTTCCGGAATCTGGAGCGCCCATCGCGCCTGGAATGCTCATGGCAGCCGCTCTTGGCGTTGCCTTGATCGCGTCCGGCGCCGGACTGATTCTACACGGCCGTACCACCCAACCGGACTAACTTGGTTCTGTAATAACGATCCGCCCTCAATCAGTATCGTCAACGCATCCGCGTCGAACTTGGCGGCCAGCGTATCAAAACGGCCGTTTCCATCTACACAGCCAACACGCCAGATCGCGGGATCGGCAGCATAATACTATCACGGCATCGAAGCAATCACGCGATCGAGCAAACGGGCCAGGCGCCTGCCGGCGACCTCAGCCACCGCCAGCACCTCCAGATGATCGTCAGCCGGCTGATCGGCGAGGCCAGTAGCCACATTCGTGATCACCGAAAAGCCCAGCACAGACATCCCCATATGACGCGCCGCGGTCGCTTCCGGCACGGTCGACATCCCCACCGCGTCCCCGCCAATCAGGCGCAGGAAACGACGTTCAGCCGGTGTCTCAAAAGTTGGCCCAGACCAAGCCGCATACACCCCTTGCTGCAAGGCAATGCCCTCTTCGTCTGCCCGCTGCAAAACCAATTGCCGTAATTCTGGCGTATACGTGTCCGTCATATCGGGGAAGCGTGGTCCAAGAGATTCATCATTGGGTCCAATCAAGGCATTGTTACCCATCATGTTGATGTGATCCGTGATCAGCATCAAGTCACCTGGTGTAAAATCTGGATTCAAGCCGCCGGCGGCATTGGTGACAATAAGTGTTTTCGCCCCCAAAGCATGCATCACACGTGTCGGGAAAATGACATCAGACATCGGATGCCCTTCATAGTAATGCAGCCGTCCTTGCATAAAAATAACATCCTTGCCGGCCAACGAGCCCACAATAAGTCGTCCGGCGTGCCCGTGTACCGTGGATTGGGCGATGCCGGGAATCTCGCTATAAGGCAAGATAGCATCAACCTCTACCTTATCGGCCAACGGGCCCAATCCCGACCCGAGAATCACAGCGATCTGCGGTTCAACCTGGGTTTTTGCCCGAATAGCAAAACGGGCGGAGCGGATGCTTTTTGTTGTTTCGTTCATAGGGGAATTCCTTTTTATGCTACTATTTCTCCTGTAAATGTAGAATGATTCGGCAAATCGTTCATCAGCCCCAACTTGCGTCTACCTTCGCTCATCGATAGCGCACTGCCTTACTAGCAAGGGGCACATACCGCAACTGCTCAACGCATGAAGCCACATCGATTGTACGGCATTTGCGCCGGTTTGCCAGATCGGTCAAGTCGAATGAACCAAACTATCGACTTGAACTTCCCAGGCTTTCTATCTTCACGCCAAACATCGAAGCCAGGTTATGCTACAATTCATCTGGCGCAGAATCAGAAAGGCTGGCTCCTGATGGCTGACACCTGACAGCTTTTACCAAATACATGTCTATCGAGCAACGTATCCTACGTGGCCGTCGCAGGGCCACAATCCTCTTACTCTTAGCCGTGGCAGCCGGGACAATAGCTGCCGCACTCTTCATCGCTCAGGCCATCCTTATCAGTGAAATAGTGAATCGTGTCTTTTTGCAAGATCAGACGCTGAACCTTGTTGCGCCGCTGCTCCTTATCGCCTTCCTACTCCTATTCATTCGCGCCGCTCTGATTTGGGTCGAGGAATTGCTAGCCCAATATAGCGCCAGCGATGTAAAAAGCGATCTACGCGACAGGCTTATCCAGCACATTTTCCACCTGGGTCCCACCTATACACGGAGTGAAAGCAGCGGCGAATTGGTCCACACCCTCGTCGAAGGTGTAGAAAGCCTGGATGATTACATCACCCAGTACTTACCGGCCAAAGTGCTGGCAGCGGTGGTTCCCGCTATCGTTTTCGTCGTCGTTCTGATCCTCGATCCCTGGACGACCCTCGTCTACATCGTCGCTGGACCCATGCTGCTTTTGCTGTTGGCCTTGATCGGCGGGCAGACCAAAGCGATCCAACAGCGTCGTTTTCGCGAAATGAGCTGGATGAGCGCCTTTTTTCTAGATATGCTGCAAGGGCTTCCAACCTTGAAGATGTTCGGCCGTAGCCGTGAGCAAGCCGCAAATATCCGTGAAATCAGCCGCCACTATGGCAATACCACCATGGAAGTGCTGCGCACCGCTTTCCAAACCGCATTGGTTCTGGAGTGGTCGGCAACGGCTGCCACTGCCCTGGTCGCCCTGGAGGTCAGCTTGCGCCTGATGAACGGAACGTTGCCTTTTAATATCGCGCTGGCCGTCCTGCTCCTCACCCCAGAATTTTTCTTACCGCTACGCCGCTATGCTTTGAGATACCATTCCGGCGCACGAGGCAAGGCGGCCGCCGAACGCATTTGCGCCGTCCTGGACAAGACCCCTCCTCCTTCCGCGCCTGCGCCTGATCAGGAATCCGCGCCTGCCCGTTTGCACTCTCCGCCCCTAGCCCATATTCATTTCCAGGATGTTTCTTTCGCTTACCAGGATGGCCAACGTCGGGCTTTATCCCACTTGACCATGGACATTCCCCACGGCCGTTCCCTGGCCCTCGTGGGCTCAACAGGCGCTGGTAAGAGCACCATTTCCAATCTACTACTGCGCTTTATCAATGCCGACAGCGGCGCTATCAGCGTCAACGGCGCACCCTTGAAAGCCATTGAGAAAAACCAATGGCGTTCCCAAGTGGCCTGGGTGCCGCAGCATCCCCACCTTTTCTATGGCTCCGTCGCCGGCAATATCCTCCTGGCCAGGCCGCACGCCACCGAGGACGAACTGCTAGCTGCCGCCCAAGCGGCGAACGCTCACGATTTTATCCAGGAGTTGCCGGCAGGATACGACACGCAGATAGGTGAACAAGGGGTGCGCTTGAGTGGCGGCCAGCGACAGCGCATCGCTATCGCCCGCGCTTTCCTCAAAGATGCCCCCTTCCTGATTCTAGACGAGGCCACATCCCATCTTGACGCCGACAGCGAAAAACTCGTCGGCGATGCCTTGCTGCGGCTCATGCAAGGCCGCACCGTACTCATCATCGCCCACCGTCTCGCCTTGGCCTACAAAGCGGACCAAATTGTGGTCATCGAAAACGGCCGTTCCGTTCAAAGCGGCACGCATAACAGCATGCTCGCCGAAGATGGCCCTTACCGCCGCCTCGTAAACAGTTACCAGGGGGTATAAACCAGTTCCCAACACACCATCATGAACCCTAAGCAACACAGACCCACCCTATCACCTACGCTTTTATCTGCGTTCATCTGCGTTCATCTGCGTCCCATCCCTGATTCATGCACGTTCATGCGCATCCCATCAACTATTCTTTATCCGCGTTCATCCGCTTTCATCCGCGTCCTATCCCCAAAGGACCTCCTGTGAACACCCTCACCCGTCTACTCAAACTCGTAGCGCCCTTTCGTTGGTGGGTGCTCCTGGCTGTTCTACTCAGCTTCGCCACGGTTGGCTCCAGCGTGGGGCTGATGGCTATGTCCGCTTATCTCATCTCCAAAGCCGCGCTGACAAGCGAGCAAGCGGATTTAGCCCTGGCTATCACCGGTGTGCGCTTCTTCGCCCTCGCCCGGGCCGCTTTTCGTTACGCCGAACGCTTTATCAGCCACACCGCCACGTTCCGCATTCTCACCCATCTGCGCACCTGGTTCTACACGGCCGTCGAGCCACTGGCCCCCGCTCGGCTACAGCAATTTCGCGGCGGTGATTTGTTGGCCCGCATTATGGCCGATATCGAAACCTTAGAGAACTTCTACATCCGCGTTCTCGTACCCCCCCTGGCCGCGGCGCTTGTCACCTTGTTCGCCACTTTGATACTCGGCAGTTTCAATATCTGGTTGGGGCTCGCCTTACTCGGCTTCCTGCTGCTGACCGGCCTTTTGCTGCCCCTCGTCACCCGCTGGCTGAGCCGCCAACCGGCCGCGCAGAGCGTCAGCACGCGAGCAGAACTAAACGCTACCCTGGTCGACACGGTTCAGGGCATCGCCGACCTGCTTTCCTTTGGCCAAGATCGACAATACCAGGCGCGGGCTGCCAGATTAAGCCACAAGCTAAACCAATTGCAAGAGCGTCTGGCCATGATCCGCGGCTTGAGTAGTGGGCTGGCCACCTTGTTCACCTCCCTGGCCGCTTTGACGGTGCTATGGCTGGCCATCCCCCTCGTGACCGGTGGGCAGATCGACGGGGTTTTCCTGGCCCTGCTTCCACTAACCGCCATCGCCAGCTTTGAAGCCGTGCAGCCTCTCTCCCACTCGCTGCAATACCTTGAATCCGGCCAGGCCGCGGGCAAACGGCTTTTCGAACTGATCGACGCCCCACCTGCTGTGACTGATCCCGTTCGCGAGTCGCCACGGCCGTCGACCAGCAGCATCGAACTTTGCGATGTACGCTTTCGCTATGCCCCAGGCGAGCCATTGGCCCTGGACAAACTTAGCTTTCACCTCCCTTCCGGCGGCCGTCTTGCCCTCGTCGGTCCCAGTGGATCAGGCAAAACCACGGTGCTGAATCTATTATTGCGTTTCTGGGATTACGGGGAGGGGCAAATCCGGCTTGGCGGCTACGAACTGCGCGACTATCATGCCGGCGACAGCAGGCGTATGATGGCCGTGGTTTCGCAACACACCCATCTCTTCAATTCCACAATTCGCGACAACTTATATCTGGCCAACCCTGATGCCAGCGAGGCAGATCTCGATCGTGCCTGTCGCATCGCCCAGATTTACCCCTTTATCCAGGATCTAGCTCTGGGTTACGATACCCTCATTGGTGAAAACGGCTTGCTGCTCAGCGGTGGCGAGCGCCAGCGGCTGGCCATCGCCCGCGCCATCCTCAAAGACGCGCCCATTCTCATCCTGGACGAAGCCACTGCCAATCTCGACAGCGTAACCGAACGGAAATTGTGGGCAGCCCTAGACGACTACATGAACGGCCGTACGGCGCTGATCATTTCCCACAGAACGGCCGTGCTGCCTCCCGTCGACCAGATCATCCAGCTCTAAAAATAAAACTCGGGCTCCCTCTATTGATTGAAGGAGCCCGTTTGAATGTAAACGAACATATGCCTACGGCACGTAAACTATTGCCCAAATGCCTGTTTCGTGCCCGGTAATATGGCCAGAATCAAGGCTAAAATAGTAAGCACCAGTGACAAGGCCATGGATTGAATAGGCGTACCGCCGATCAAGGCCACAACATCAAAAATCAAGTATACCACGGCGATGACGACAATAAATAGCCATCCCTGCGGATCCAGATTCCAAATCTTTGCCGCTGCCCAGAACCATATTAAGGCCACAATGCCGGCGAAAATGGCCCCGATAATACTTTGGCCAAAGAATTCCATTGGCCCCAACTGCACAACCGGTAATAGTCCCAGAAGTCGCAACGTGTCTAAGATGGCCACAATACCCGCAAGAACAGCAATGAGGGCCAATAGGGTGACTGCAAATGGTCGTTTCATGAGATTCCTCCTTGGAAAATCGACGATCAAAAACTCAAATTGGCGCGGATTATCTACCCGCACTCTACATTGTTACGGCCGGATTTTACCAAAATTAATCGCGCCAATCCATAATTTACCCTTACAGATTCAGCAGTTGTTCCGCAACGAAATCGCACAAAGACGCAGAATATCGCAGACGATCCGGGCTATACTGAATCTCATAGACGAACAACTGATCGCCAAGAAACGGCCATGCGTATAGATAGAATGGGTATGCCACCCGCCGGCGAGGTTATCCAGTAAATCATTCAACTTTTTATCCACGGTCTGTTGACAGGATATGCTATACTGAAAACAGGAACCAATATAAAAAGTTGCCAGCGGCGCATATGCGCATTGGGGCCTACAACATGCGTTTAAAATAAAGCAATAGAATAGATGTCTACGAGTTTAGCCAACCGGCAAAGGGAGGTTTATTCATGGATCAAGTTTTTGAGCTAGAGCTTGAATGGATCATCTTCCTATCTGATTCGACCGTAGCAGCCATGGCCGTTATGGCTGGCCTTGGCTGTGGTCTGGCACTTTCCCGTCGATACATCCCCTTCTCTGCAGCCGGGCCTTGGTGGCAGCGTGTGCTGCGTTACCTAGCTGGCGCGGCAGTGCTCTTAGGCATCTATCTTGGACTGTCTGCCCTTTTCCCAGAAACCAGCGGAGATCTCTATTTCCTGCTGCGCTTTACCCGTTATGCACTGCTCGGCTTGTGGATAGGTCTGGGTGCACCCTGGCTATTTGTCCAGTTACACTTGGTGGACACGGCCCTTCCGCGGCCACAACTAGAAAGCTAAAGATGTGAAACCAGGAGGGAGTTATGAAAATCTTAAGATCGTTACTCTTCGTTTGTTTGATTTTACTGTGTCTGGTAGGCTGCGCCACTGCAGCAGATCCACAAGTCAGCTACGATCCGGGCTCGTTACGATTTGACGGTAATTTGGCCTTTGCCACCGAAACGGAATTCGTCACCCAATTCCCCAATCGCGACAGTGGCCAGCCAAACAACCGCCTGGCGGCCCAATGGTTATTCTCCCAGTTCAGCGAAATGGGTTTGATCTGTACTACACAGGATTGGGAAGTCATCAATTTCAGCCAGCCGTTACGGCTCAAAAATGTTGTCTGTTCATTGCCCGGCGAATCGCCACGAGAAATTGTCATCGTTGCCCACCATGACCAGTTCTCCGGCACCATCCAGGGAGCAGATAACGACGGCTCCGGCATCGCCATTATGCTAGAATTGGCCAGAATCTTTGCCGCGGAAGGCGTCCCGCAATATACGCTCACCTTTGTTTCCAGCGATGGCGAGGAGTACGGCATGTTGGGCAGTGGCCATTACATCGAAAATCACCCGAACCCCGAACAGATCATCGCTGCCTTCTCCTTGGATAACCTGGGCAAGAAATTCTACGATGGCGTACGCATATCCGCCACTGGCCAACTTCGTGACGTAGGTCCACTCTGGTTGCAACGCACTGCGCAAGAAGCTGCCCGCGCTGCCGGAGATATCTGGGTTCCCATCATGAAACCAACTTACGAGCAAATGCTCACCCAAGCCGTGCCCATCTCCTTGTGGGATCAGGGACCGCTTGTCGCCGCCGGCGTGCCGGCCATCGGTTTCGGGGACAACTGCCCTGCCGAGTATGCGCAAGCGTGCTGGGACACCTACCATACGGAACTGGACACGTTGGAGTTCCAATCACCGGACACGTTGCACCAATCAGGCCGGATCACAGAAGCGTCCGTGCGCCAATTATTAGCGATGGACCAGTTCCCGCAGGAGTCCGGCCCCTATCTCTATTTCCCGGAATCAAACTCCGTGCTGCGCGGTCCGGCCTTATGGCTTATCATGATTGGTTTTGCGGCTATTTTTCTGGTAGGCAGCCTGTGGGTCGCTGAACGGCCGTTACCAGAAATAGCCCATGGCTGGCTGTCAGCCCTGCCCCATTTGCTCGGTCTGTGGCTGCCCTGGGTCGCGTCCGTCGTTTTGCTCTATATCATGGTTGAAGTTGGGTTAATGGAAAAGTTTGCCGTGTATCCAGCCGTGGCCCGTGACCCCATTGTGTTTAACCCGCGCTGGCCTGCCGTTATTATTTATGTGGTGGGGCTTGTCCTCTTCTTCTGGCTGGGCCGCAAGCTGGCCGCCCGTTTACAGCAAGAGATACCCGCCTTCTGGGGGCGTAAAAGCTTGACGCTGTTGCTTGTGGGACTGGGTAGCGTCTATCTCCTCTCCCGCAATCCTTTCTCGCTCTTATTCCTGGTTCCGACGCTGCTCTGGTTTCTGGTCAAAGGTCGCCAAAGTATGGCCGGACGTATCCTCGATTGGGTACTGGCCCTGGGCGGCGGCCTCATCGTTTATGCGCTGCTCTACTTCTTTGGCTTTGTGATTTTACGCAACAACTTGGCCATCTTGTGGTACATTCTGATGATATTCTCGATCCGCGAAGTGGGCTTTAGGTCCATGGCCATGACCACAGCGATTATCGCTGCCGGCCTGGCGCCAGTGGTCAATCCGCCGCAAACGGCCGCTGGACCCCAGTCTGCCCCAGCAGACCCCGAAAAACCATCAGAAGCTGTCGCCTAACTTGAACTGTTTTGAAACCAACATCGACTCAGCAATGCGTATAGAAAGTGAAATCTAAAAGGCTCACTATCGGAAATTGAGGTGAAATCCATGGTAGAAATGATCGGCACAACCACAGCCAGCTTAGTTGGCACGAAAACCCGCCAGAAGACCCTTGGCGCTTTTAGCAGCCATGTCTCCTCCGGCAAAGCTCGCTTCTACAATGCTGCCGGCTTGGACTTCATTCCCGGCCGGCGCGAAGGATTATACATTTGGGATATAGATGGTGAAAAGCGTTTAATAGACTGCCACTGCAACGGCGGTCTCTATAACCTGGGCCACCGCCATCCGGCCGTATTAGCTCGCCTGCGCCAGGCGCTGGATGAACTGGACATCGGAAATCACCATCTAATTAGTGAACATCGCGCCCAATTGGCCCAGGTGTTGGCTACCCTGGCTCCTGCGCAATTGTCCTTTTCCGTCTTTGGCGTGGCCGGCGGCGAAGCTATCGATCTGGCCATCAAGGTCGCCCGCGGCTACACGGGGCGCGAGAAAGTCATCTCCGCCGTAGGCGGCTTCCACGGCCATACCGGGCTGGCCCTCGCCGCCGGGGAAGAGAAATACTACACGCCATTCGGCCCTCCTGCGCCGGGCTTCTTCAAAGTACCCTTTAATGACCTAACCGCCATGGCCGGTGCCATAGACGAGCACACCGCTGCCGTGCTGCTGGAAACTGTGCCCGCCACCTACGGCATCCTCATCCCTGAGGATGGCTACCTGGCCGGGGTGCGCGAATTGTGCGATCGTCACGGCGTGCTGCTCATCAGCGACGAGGTTCAGGCCGGTCTGGGACGCACCGGCCAATTATGGGCTGTGCAGCACTATGACGTGCAGCCAGATATCTTAGTCACCGGCAAAGGCTTGTCTGGCGGCCTTTATCCCATCTCCGCCACCTGCTTCCGGGCTGAACTAGAAGAGGTCTTTCATCCCGATCCCTTCATTCACATTTCTACCTTTGGCGGATCTGAAGCCGGTTGTCAGGTGGCTCTGAAAGTGCTGGAAATCACGGCCGATCCCGCTTTCCTGGCCCATATACAAAAAATGGCTGTCATATTTACGGCTGGCTTTGATGAACTATACGAAAGGCATCCCCGTCTGCTCGTTCGTTTGCGCCAACTAGGACTGATGATGGGCATCGAAATGGTGAATGAGCATTGCGGCCCCCTTTTCACCCGCGCCGCCTTCGACGCCGGGCTGCTCTGCGTATACGCCGGCAATGACACGCGCGTGGCTCAATTCCTGCCGCCGCTTATTGTTACCGAAGAGAATGCTGGCGAGATCTTACAACGTATCGATCACGCCCTGACCGGCGTCAGCCGCTCTCTGGGGTTCTGAGACAGGCATCTGCATCTGGCGCAGAACCTGTTTACCTAATTTGAATCTGTGAAATTTGCGCAAAACGTAAAGCAACCTTTCCAGGCTGCGATCAAGCTGGAAAGGTTGATTTACGAAGGAAAGCAAGATGCTAACGGGAACTATCACCTACGATCAGGAGTTCTTGAATCAATTTGAGGAAGGAATTGATCCCTTCGACCCCGAACACGGCCGTATACCGGCTCGTGTGTTGGGCTACGGCGAAATGAGCACCGTAATGACCATCTCTGGGGCCGATCCTGGGCTGGTATTTAAACGTATGCCCATGTTCCGCAGCCAGAGCGAGTTGGAACCTTATCTGGCTCTTTATGATGCCTATCTTCAGCACTTGACGGCCGCCGGCGTCGCTGTGGTTCCGGCTGCTATCACGTCCGTCACCCCATCCAAGGGCAATGTGGTCGTCTACATCATCCAGGAAAAGCTTGATGGCAGCACCTTGGTCAACCAGGCTATCCATGCGCTCCCCGACGATGATGTCCAACGTCTCTTCACGGCCATCCTTACGGCAATTGGCCAGGTGTTTGCATATAACGACGCCAATGAGAGCGAAGCAACAATAGGTTTTGACGCCCAAATGTCCAACTGGGCCATCGAAGGTTACGACGCTGCAAACGGCCGTCTGCGTGATCCCGTCCAGCTAGTCTACATCGACACAAGTTCACCACTGCTGCGCCTCAACGGTCAGGAGCAGCTCGACCCTGAGCTGTTCCTGCGCAGCGCCCCTTCATTCCTGCGCTGGGTCATTCGCCTGTTGTTCATGGAAGATGTGCTGAACCGCTATTACGATCGCCGCCAGGTCATCATCGACGTATTGGCCAACCTCTACAAAGAAAAGCGCGTTGACGTCATCCCTACTCTACTGGCTGTAGCAAATACATTCCTGGAAAAGAACGCCCGCGGAGCCGAGTTGGGGCCGATCATTGCCGATGAAATTGCCAGCTACTATAAGGAAGACGCACGAATCTGGACCGTTTACCTTACTTTTCGCCGGCTCGACCGCTGGATACACCGCTTGCTTGGCCTACCGTACCCCTACGTTTTGCCCGGCCCTGTTAATCGCTGACCTGCGCCCACGTTTCTGGGCAGAATGCATCTTACTTTTCGATTGATTCATATATGTATGATGTTGCTTTCTGCCCGCGGCCCAAGGAGGCGTAAAGGGCAATCGCCTCCTTGCTATAACCGGTGATATATGCCTTCCGCAGCCCCATTTCGCGCAGCCGGTACAAACATTCTTGAATCACGGCTCGCGCAAAGCCGCGCCGGCGAAAACTGCTGTGGGTACAAACGCGCTCGATATCAGCGGCGACATTGCGGGTATCGATCAATGCCTCGCAGCCCGCCACAAAACGGCCGTCCGGCGCCATCACGCAAAGGTCCGTATGCGGGTGGTAGATGGGTCCCTTGTGCGAATGATTATAGAACAGGTTTTGCTCGTTCAGTTCTGCTTCAGACAGCCCGCTCCTCCCTCCAAACGCCTCATTGCGCAGCTTGCGCTGCGCCGCAAAATCAGGATTTGTTGCCATATCGACAATGGCAAACCCTTCCTCCAGCGGTGCGCGCGGGGCCAGATCCAGCATAAGGTCGAATGTCTGCCTATAAAATGCCGCTTTATTTTGAAAGCCGAATTGTTCTAACACGCCGGCTTCCATGGCCTGACGCGCAGTGATCTCTACTGATAGATGGGGATCACGGCCACCCCAGTTGGCCAGCACCCATCTCAGCATCTCTTCAAAAAGAAAGCGATAACCAGCCAAGGTAATGATCGCAAACCCCGCATCCCCTTCCTCGGAAATGACAAAGCCGGCCAGCCGTTGAAAGCCGTCGAACCAGAGGTGCGCGTTGCGATTGCAGAAATCAGGCACGGCCGTCTTGTTTTCAAACAAGCTGTACTTCCAATCCACCAGCCGCCC
>JAACFF010000232.1 GCA_009937635.1 Chloroflexota bacterium | reverse complement strand
CACTTTTAAGGTATACTCGTAAGCGCATCATGGAGCTTTTCAATATATGTGGACCTTTCTTAAACGGTTGCTAAAAAGATTATTCGGAATGAGAGGAGATAATCCCGTGCCTCGAAACACCCAGCCCCTATCAAATGTGGACGCCGCCTGGTTAGGTATGGATGATCCCACCAACCTGATGATGATCACCGGCGTAATGACTTTCAAAAAGCCGCTTAACCGCGATCATCTTATGGCTGTGCTTGAACATCGTTGGCTCAGTTTCGATCGATTTCGTCAGCGGCTCGTAAGACCCACAATGCCATCCACAAAACCTTATTGGGAGACCGATCCCTATTTCAACCTCGACTCCCATTTCCATCACATCGCCTTGCCTCAGCCGGGCGGTCAGCCTGAACTACAACAAATGGTCAGCGACCTGATGAGTACGCCCTTGGACTTCTCAAAGCCGCTATGGCAATTTCACCTCGTGGAGAATTATGGTCAGGGCAGCGCGATAATCGCCCGCATGCATCATAGCATCGCCGATGGCCTGGCACTGATTTACGTCTTGCTTTCACTGACCGACATGACGCCTGATGCCCCTTGGCCGGAACCTCTGCCAGTAGAGGAAGAAGACGAGGATGGCGGCCTGTTGGGTGGAACATTAGGCTCGTTATTCAGGCAAAGTCGCACGGCCGTCAATGCAGCAGGCAGCCTATCCGGCCGGGCCGTTCGTGGCAGTTGGTCAACCATCCGCAACCCTAACAGAGCCCTGGATTTGATGCAAAGCGGTGCGGATGTGAGCTACGCCACGAGTCGCCTCTTTCTCAGATCAGACGACCCTCAAACGCCATTTAAAGGCCAGCTAGGTTCGATGAAACGCGGCGCCTGGTCACGGCCGTTGTCGCTGCACGACATCAAGCGCATAAAAAACGGTACCAGAACAACTGTTAACGATGTTCTCGTCTCCGCCATGACCGGCGCATTGCGCAGCTATATGCTGGAACAAAGAGAAACACCTGTCGATTTCCGGGCCACGGTTCCTGTCAATATGCGCACACCCGAAGAAATGGGCGAACTGGGCAACAAATTTGGCCTCGTCTTTCTTTCGTTGCCCGTGAGCATCGCCGATCCGCTGGACCGCCTGGCCGAAGTTCATCTGCGTATGGAGGAACTAAAACGCTCATCCGAAGCGGGCGTCATCCTCGCCGCACTCAACGTCGTAGGTCTATCTGTCAACCAGATCCAGGACCTCGTCGTGGCAATACTCGCCAAAAAAGCCACGGCCGTACTCACCAATGTCCCCGGCCCACCGATTCCCCTCTTCCTGGCCGGCCGTGAGATCGCAGATCTTATGTTTTGGGTGCCCCAAGCCGGCCGTCTGGGCATAGGCATCAGTATTCTGAGCTACGCTGGGAAAGTCTATATGGGCGTAGCCACCGATGCCAAGCTCGTGCGCAATCCCGACCGTGTTATCGAGCACTTCTATGCCGAGTTAGATCTGTTGCTGGAATCGATTCAGTCGACGCCCCAACCTGCCAAATCAGCCGCAAAAGGCGTTTCCCCGGCGTCTACCACGGTTGACGATTTGACCCAAATAGAAGGAGTCAGCAAAGATACGGCCGAGCTCTTGAACAAGCTAGGGATAGTCAACTTTAAGCAACTGGGACAAAGTGACGGTACAACACTACGGGAGAAACTCAAGGATGCCGGATCGCCCGATGCCAACGCTGATCCAGCCAACTGGCCCGCCCAAGCACGCTATCTATCCAGGATGAAATAACGGGCGGCATACAATCCGCATCGGACATTGGATCATCGTATGCCCGCTACTGGTCAAATTGCTTAACATATCGATCAGACATCAGCCAATTGATATCAACCCTATGGCGGGCCACTGACCCCTGATCACTGCAACCACCGCCTACTCCCCGCCCGTTCCAACTCAAGATCCAGTCGTAGTTTATATATCTCCAAACCTTCACTCGGCCGTCCCAGGTTAAAGTCTTCAATCTGCTTGTTGATGCGTTTCAGTTCGTCTTCCCACTGGCGGCAAACATTATCCCAACTGAGAGCCAGCGCATCCCGGTGCCCCTTTCCTTGAGCCAGGCCGTGCGCCTGCTCATGGCTGGTCCAACGTCTGCCATAATGAACACGCATCGTTTCAATTTGCTTCAGAATCCCGTTGCGCTTTACCATCCACGGTGGCAGCACATCATTCTCCTTCATGAGCTTGTGAGCCAGTTCCCACTCCGCCCCATAAGGAGTTCTTTCCAAATTCAAAGGTTTACCTTGCCCACGCAAATTATCGAAAGCTCCCTGTTCCTGGCCCTCCTGGATCAAATCTTCAATGAGGTCATTCCATTGAAAACGCATACGCAACCGGTGTTCCGCCAGCTTCTCCCGTTCCAGTTCAGCTTCGCTCTTATCGTCCTTCTTGTCGCTCATAAAATTCATTCCTGAGGGATTAGATCGGGTCACCGGCAGGCTTCTGCCTTGGACACACCGGGAACCTTCCCCGGCATCATCCCAATTGTTTGCAATCACTGGACATTATCCCAGAAAACCGGAAAATAATGCGCTTGTTAATCATCTGGTCACCCATAACGAACATCAGCCGTTATTCGTTAGCAGTTGTCTTGTCGTTGTGCGCAAAGCGGTCGCTTAGCGACATTGCTGGCTGTTAATTGTTGTCCATTGACCTCTAGACGTTACGCTTAGCCGTCGCTCAGCGACATTGTCATAATGCAAAAAGTAAAGTGGCTAGAATATCACCAAGTTTACCCCCGAGACGCGGGACACCGTGTTGTTGGCAACGTGCTTGTGGCTCAGGAAGTACGCAGTCCGCAGCTACACAACGGCCGTGACATCATCGTCTACTTGCCCCCATCCTACAATCACGGCAGCAAACGGTACCCCGTCCTATACATGCACGATGGACAAAACCTCTTTGATCATGAGACCAGTTTCGCTGGAGAATGGTGTGTTGATGACACCTTAGAGGAACTCGCGGCAAGCGAAGGTCTAGAAGCGATCGTCGTCGGCATCTCCAATACAGGTCCTGACCGGCTAAATGAATACAGCCCCTTCGTCGATCCCACGTATGGCGGCGGCCACGGCAACCAATACATCGCTTTCATCGCCAACACCTTAAAACCATTGGTCGACAAACACTTTCGAACCCACCCGCAGCGCAGAAAAACCGGCATAATGGGATCGTCTTTGGGCGGCTTGATCAGCCTCTATGCCTTCTTCCGCCGTGAGGATATTTTCGGTTTTGCCGGCGTCATGAGCCCTTCCCTCTGGTTTGCCAAAGGGGCTATTTACGGCTACATAGAAAACGCATCATACCTGCCAGGCAGAATCTACCTCGACGCCGGCACCCGTGAAATGGGCGGGTCACCGCGGTCCCTAAGTAAACGGGTTCAATCTCGGCGCTACTATGCCGGCGTCCGGCGCATGAAGCGAATTTTGGTACAAAAAGGGTATTGGCCTGTGCGCGACATTATGCACGTGGAAGAAAAATGGGCCGCACATAGTGAGGACGCATGGGCGCGTCGTCTGCCTGGCGCATTGCGTTTCTTCCTGCGAGCTTAGAATCAGCCCCGCAATTTGCCAAGAGAACCTGACCTAGATAGGATCAATGAGAATTAGAAACTCCCCGGCCGTATTTACGTAAGGGTATAGACCAGGGACTTCCGCTGGGAAAGTGTCTCGCAGAAAAAATCCCTCCCCGGTACCCTAAGAGTGGCTGAAGCTGGTTGAATCTGGCATCGATGGGAGACAAAGTTATGACCGTGGCTACAGAACAGAAACCAGATCGACGCCCCCTGGAACAGGCTCCACTTGAAAATCAAGCTGCTTCCGCGCAGCCGGATCAGCCCACTGAGCAGGCCAATGGCAACGGCCGTTCCAACCGCCGCCTATTCTGGTCGATACTCAGCCTGCTTCTTTTCGTGGCCCTGACCGTTATCATCTGGATCTGGTGGGATGAAGTCAAAGAGCTAATGGTCTTCATCAGTGACCAGGAAGCCTTTAGCGCTTACTTGCAAAGCTATGGCATATGGGGACCCCTTGTATTGTGGATCGCCCAATTACTCCAGGTCTTCATCGCCTTCATACCTGGGCATGTCGTGCTCATCGCCGCCGGTTATGTCTATGGCTTCCCTCTCGGCTTGCTCTTTAATATCACCTTTACCGTGGCCGCCAGCCAGCTCGCTTATCTGTTTGCCCGTTGGGCCGGTCGCCCCTTAGTCTACCGCCTTGCTGACCGCGAAACCGTGGATTACTGGGAACGCATCGCCAATCAGAAGGGCGTTCTCTTCTTCACCATCACCTTCTTGCTGCCCATTTTCCCCTCAGACGCCATGAATTTTGTCGCCGGCTTGAGTGGAATCGATTCGCGCCGTTTTTTGCTGGCTAACTTCTTGGGCCGTTTTCCCAGCGCCGTGCTGCTTACCTTGATCGGCGCTTATGGCCTCGAATTAAACAACACCATGTGGGCCCTGATCATCCTGGCTTATGTTCTTTTCTTTGTCCTGGGTCACTATGTCGTCAATCGCATCAAACGCAGCGTCGATCACGGCGACCAACTACTGCCAGAACAGCTTCAAGAAATGTAATGCTAGCTTTGGCCAGGTCTCCAGACCGCGCCACCCTTGTCCCACTGAAATAAATCTGCGAAATCTTTGATGCTTCCCTCTGCTGTAGCCGCGTCTCCGACCGCGCCACTCCTACAACCGCACAGGACGGTGGTTTGCGGCCGATTCGTACAAAGCCACAATCGTGCGGATATGGTTCCGCGTTTCCTCCAGCGATAGATAAGGCGCTGCGCCATCCAAAATGGCCGCGTGCATATCCTTCACCTCACCCAAATAAAGATCTTCCTCCGGCACGGGAATTTCCTCCGGCTCTCCTTCGCCGGCGTAAAACAACAAACGATTCCCGCCCAAATCCATACGGAATGGCTCGCTCATCGTTAGACGGCCGTTTGTCCCAAGCACCTCCACAAAGGTGTGGAACGGCGTGCGGAAAGAGCAGCTTATTTGGGCTATGCGGCCGTCCGCATAATGCAGCTGGCCATTAAAGACCTCGTCAACCCCCGACGCGCCCAACCACTGATCGCCAAAGACCCACATCGGTGGTCCACCCAGTAAGAATTGGGCGACAGTGACAGGATAACAGCCGATGTCCCACAAGGCACCACCACCCAACTCCGGCACCAGGCGTACATTCTCCCGGCTTCCCATCTTAAAATTGAAAACCCCACGAATGACCGTGACCTCTCCAAGCCTTCCGCTGCGCACAAAATCGCCGGCTATTTTCGTTTGCGAATGGTGCCGGTACATAAACGCCTCGGCCACCACCCTGCCCGTCGACTGCGCGACCTCATGCACGCGGTCGACATCTCCTACATTCAGCGCAAACGGTTTTTCACATAATACATGTTTCCCCGCGCGCATCGCCTTGATCGACCATTCCGCGTGCAGACGATTGGGCAAACTGATGTAAACTGCGTCTACCGCATCCGACGCCAGCATCGCTTCATAACTGCCAAAAGCAGTCGCAATGCCCCAGTCCGCCGCGTACGCATCGGCGCTCGCCTGTGACCGGCTGGCCACCGCCGCCAATTCGCCCCGCTCTGCACGGCGAATCGCCGGAATTAACATCTTGTTGATATTCGCCGTCGATAGTAATCCCCAACGCACTTTGCTCATCTTTCCCTATTGCCTCCAAGCTAAACAGGTCTCGTATTGCCGGTCTTCAAACCGGCAACGACAATCATATGCCTTTTACCGGACCCCGTCCAGCGGCAAGCTATTGCAATTCCTCAAATCCTCTGGTACTATAATGTCATATTTAAGGTTATGGAGCAACAGATCCAGGAACGCGTGTGATCCATTTACTTATGTCCGAACAGGACGAGCTATACCAACTTCATCATGCGTAGACAGCCTTCACCATTTGATACCGTTTTTTGCCCGCACTGCCATACGCTGCTGCTCGATAGTGAAAAATGTCCCAACGGCGACTGGATACGCCCTGATCCAGAAGAAGAGCCGGGCACGGCCGTCTGGCAGCATACCTTGGAGGGGGAAATCGGTAAGCCGTACTCGACCCTGGTCACGTCCGGGCAGTTTCTGTTCGCCGCCGTTGAGAAAGGGGAGCGACGAGACAAACGCCATTCTGAATTGGTTGCCCTCAAAATACTAACCGGTACGATCAAATGGACCCGTGCCCTGGATAATAACCGTTTCGCTCGTTACCTGACCCTGGCCGGCGATCTACTAATTAGCAGCAGCGAGCATTTGGGCGTCCTGGCTGGTGCACAATGTCTCGTCCAGGCCCTCGATAGAAGTACGGGCGAACCCGTCTGGCAAACGGAGCTGCCGGCGCACAGCCATTCAGCGCCTGCCCAGTTGGGATCGCTGCTGCTGATTTCCGCCAGCGACCACCACGTTTACGCCCTCAATGAAGCAGATGGGGCGATTGTCTGGCGATCTGGAGTGCTGCCAAACTGGTCCCCCGCCCCTCCGACCCTTGGCGACAATGCAGTCTTCATCGGCGGGTTCACCCACGTGATCACTGGTCTGACGCCAGAAGGAAAAGATGCGCCGCTGTTTCTCAACCAAAGTGAATCCGATTGGTTTGACATCCCCTTTGCCTTTGGCAATGGGGTACTGTACGCGCCCAGCAGCAGCCGCCAGCTGCACGCTATCGACGACGCCAGCGGCATGCTGCATTGGTCGCAGCCAGTCAGCAGGGGCGCTTCCGCATCGCCTACGGTGGGCGAGGACCTGGTTTTCCAGCCACTAAAAGCGCGTCCAAGCGGCCGTTATGTCCTGCGCGCGCTAGATCTGGCCCAAGGTGCAACCCGCTGGGAATTCGACGCTCACAAACACATTCTCGCCCCACCCCTACTCCACCATGATACCTTGTATTTTGGCTCGCGTGGTGGCTTATTCTACGCCCTCAATGCCGAAACTGGTCAACTTTGTTGGGAGAAAGAGGTTGGTGAAGCGGTGCGCACCACGGCCGTCATTAACGGCAGCATCCTCTACTTTGGTACGGCGGACGGGACCATCCACTGCCTGCGCTGGCGGGCGGAAGAACAAAAACCGCTGCTGCCCGCCGCCAGTTATCGCGCTGACGGCGAGTGGCTGTTAGCTGGAACTGCCGCCGCTCGTGAAGGGCAGTGGCAAGACGCCGCTGCGGATTTCGAACGGGCTGCCCATCCTTACGTCGCTGCGCAGCTCTACGAACAAGCGCAAGCGTGGGATTACGCCGCCCCCCTCTATACCCGGTCCAATCATTACCAGCAGGCCTTGAATGCCTTCGAGCTCTCCGGCGACCAGCGCAACATGGCTGAAATGCATTTACTTCTCAACCAACCGGAACTGGCCGCAGATCTTTTTGCCGGCCTCGAAGATCACGCCCGCGCCGCAAAAATCTATCACGAGACCGGCCGCCTCAGGCGCGCCGCGTCTCAATACGCGCTCGCCGGCGAAACCAAGCAAGCCATCAAGCTCTACCTGGCTCTAAAACAGCCTGAAAGCGCCGCGCAGCTCGCCGAAGAGGCAGGCGACATAGATCGCGCTGTGGCCATATGGAGTGAAATTGAGAACTTCGAGCGCGCGGCTGCCCTGCTGGCGATCGCTGACCGGCGCGCCGAGGGCGTAGCCCTGCTTGAAGACAACGACCTTGTCCATCCTGCAGCCAATCTCTGGTCTGAGGTAGGCGAGATTGAAAAGGCAGCCGAGGTTTTTGACCGCGCCCATCAATGGGCTGACGCCGCGCAATGCTATGAGCAGGCAGGATCAACCGTCAAGGCTGCCCAGGCCTATTTCCTGGCTGGCGAGGCGCGGCGCGCGGCCGATTTATACATGGAGGCCGGCAAATTACAGAAAGCGCTGCTCATTTATGTCCAGCTCCAATCCTATTCTGCCATCGCCAAGATCTATAAGCAGCAAGGACAGTGGCGGGAGGCAGCGCAGGCCTACCTGGCCGCCAAGCCGCCTCGTTATGAGAAAGCGGCAAAATGTTATATCAAGATCGAGGCCTGGTCCGAAGCGGCACAGGCCTATCAGGATGCCGGCTTAATTGACGACGCCGTTGCAGTTTGGCGCAAGAGCGAGACGCCTCGCCGAGCAGCCCAGCTGCTGCGTGAACAGGGACGCCTAACAGAAGCGGCCGCCCTATTTAGCGAGATCGGCAAACTGCAAGATGCGGCCGATATTGAGCTAAAGTTAGGCAATGTAAAGGAAGCTGTCGCCCATTACCGCCAGCTTGGCAACGAGGAACGCGCCGTTCAAGTAGCCCGCGACTCCAAACGCTGGGACATAATCAGCGAGATGGCCCGCGAAAGCGGTGACTTTGAACAGGAGGCCGAAGCGGCGCTGGCCTTGGCGCGCCAGTCGCCTGCGGAGGATTATCTCCACTTCCGCGCCGCCGCTCGAGCCTACGTACGCGCAGCGCAGCAACACGAGGCACAGGACCACCGCCTGATTTCCGACGAAGCCATTGCCCGCTTGTGGGACCTGGCCGCAGAGTATTTTGATCAAGGCATGATCGACGACAAGCAGCTGATAGTACAATCGCTGCGCCAGGCACGCCGTGTGCGCCGCTGGCCAGAAATCGTGCTCGATGTACAGGCCGAACGCAAGCTGGCCATTGACCGTTGGGATGGTCTTTACCTGGGCATCAAGAACATTGGCTTCGGCGTGGCCCGGCACATCTCTGCCAAAGTGATTGAAGGTGAATTTGAAGGCAAATTGGACACCCAGATCTTCAGTGGCATTCTCCCGGGTCGCACCGAGCAAATACGTCTCAATGTTCGACCGCGCAGCGCCGGTTCCTCCGTCCCCCTCTACATTCGTATTTCCTACACGCGCCCCGACCAGGAGATCGTGGAGCGTGATATCAGCACAGAGGTTCCTGTTCACGACTATGATTCCATATCCGCCACTTCAGATTCGGAGATGGGGCGGCGCAAGCCCATCAAGCTGCATCGTGATGACGCATACGAAGATGAAAACCTGCAAAAGCAAACCATCATTGTGCAGGGTGATTACATCACCGTTGGCGATATTAGCGATGCCACCGTCGCCATCGGCGAAAGCTCATCTTCTTCGGCGACGAGTCTCGAGTCCCCACAAGCCGCCGGGACTCCCGCTACACAAGAGCTGTCTGGCGCGCTCAGTGCCTTGTCGGAGAAAATAGATACCAGCTTCAACTTGGATGAGATCAATTCCCTGGCCCGCTCTTTGAACGTGCATTACGCACAGCTTCCGGGCACAGCAAAAATAGAAAAAGCGTATGCTCTGGTCGAGTACTTAGCTCGCAGTGGTCAATTGCAGCTCTTATTTGCCTTACTAGAAGCACAACGACCAGGAGCGCAGGTCAACTGGCAGGCAGGATTTCAAGAACAAGAGGTTTAACAATGAGCGATCAATTTCCCTATTCTTTTGGCAAATATCG
>JAACFF010000231.1 GCA_009937635.1 Chloroflexota bacterium | reverse complement strand
GACGATGCCCTGAGGCTCTCGTCCCTGCACGTTCAAGCGTAAGCCGCCATCCGGTGCAAAGTATACTTGTGTCTGTGACCAATCAATTAGCTGGGTGGAAACGGCCGTTTTCAGATTGGATACCCCCCAGTCATCCGGTAAAAAGGCTCGCTTCAAGCGCCGCAACCAGGGAATTGACTTCAGGCCTGACAGTTGATTAACAGCGGTGGTGTGCCAACGTTTTGTTTCACGTACAGCCAACAATCCCTGCTTATTCAGCCATCGATTTACATAAAAGCGACGTGCACAGCCATTAAACCCATGATCTGACATCACCAAAATCAGTGTGCGCTCTGGGACTTGAGCAATAATTTGGGAGATGGCTTGGTCTAAGACCGCAAAATGGTCCCGCAGGGTAGCACCAAATTTCTGCTCACTGGCGAGTTCATAACCTGGATGCTGCGAGTCTATATCCTCCCATAAAAAGTGCTGTAACCGATCAGGGCCAGTAAAAACCACACCCAACATATCATAATCATCAATCTGCCAGAGTAAGCGTACTGTTTCGATTTGTTGCTGCGTGTAAGCCTGTACACTGGCAATTAATGCTTCCTTCTCCTGCGTTCTATCTCCGGCGTCCAGAAGATAATTGTCAAAGTGTTGTAACAGTCGCGACTGTAGTTGCGCAGGATAGGTGAACGGGACTTCAAGAGAAGGTGTCAACATTCCGCCTACCAAGAAACCATTCACCGGCATGGGGGGGTAGGTAAAAGGAATATTTAATAAACCTACTCGCCGCTCTGCCTGGCTCAACACGTCCCAAAATCGGGGGACACGCAGGCTAGTCGCATTTGCAAGCTTGAAGCGATAGCTATTTGCCTCATGGTGTACAAATCCAAAGATACCATGTTTCCCTGGGTTCACTCCCGTAGCAAAAGATGACCAGGCTACCGAACTTTCTGGTCGAATGGTTGAGCGTAACGAGCCGGAAGCCCCTTCTTCTACTAACCGGGCTAATGTAGGCAAATATCCTTGCGCGATCCAAGGTTTTAGCAGCCGCCAATCAGCGCCGTCTAGACCGATGATGATGACCTTGTCGTATGCTTTTTCAGTATTTTTATTCAAGATACCCCAACCCGCGAAGCCGCTCTCCCAACTGGGCTTCTTCTTCATTTGAATAGGCTGACTCTGATGTGTCAGGTAAAAGCTGGTCAGGAGCTACATCGTGCATACGAACCGGTTGTGTCTGTAGAAAAGCGGGATCGAATATTTCAGTTAGTACACGGCCGTCAAAAGAAGATGGAATGGGCAAACCCATCATATGTAAAATTGTTGCAGGAACATCTACCAAGCGCAAATTGTCCAATTCACCTCTAGCTTCCACGGATGGGCCGGCGGCAATGAAGATGCCATCTTGACGATGTTCACCGGGGCGAGATGGAGTATGTGCCTCAGCTAGCAAACTCCCTGCTAGCGATTCGGCTCCAATGTAATCGGGATCAAAAATCAGGATCACGTCAGGAAACGATTCCACATATGGCCCGCTGTACAAATCCTCGCGCCGTACAGCCGATTTTACAATACACTTTCCATTACTGGGGTCTACAAACTGAGCGCTGGCCTTGATAATTTGGTCGCGTAAAGCTTCATACGTTTCTCCCGCAGCAACAATGCCATTGCGTCTTTCTTCCTTAAGGTTAATTTCAATACCACAAACATGAAAGTAAATCGGCACCCAATAGGCTTGTGTTTGAGACCAGTCAATGATGTCACTGCTTGATGCTCTGGACGTGGTTGTGACTTTTTGTTGTGTCGATTGGGGCAACAGTCGACGTACTAAAGCCTTCAGGCGTTTCTGGCGACTAAGTAAAACGCGCCAATATTCCAAATCACCTACTCCTTCGACTCCCCGCTTCTTCAGTAATCCGATCTGCTCCAACCAGATGTTGGGGTATGCCCGACGGGTAGGTGATGGGCCAAAACCATGATCAGACATCAGCATGATGTGCGCTGATGATCCAGCAATTTCCATAAGCTGACCCAAGTCACTATCGAGCTCATGAAAATAAGCTAACAAATCTTGTTGTATTGTTTGCTCGATTTGATTGCGTGGCAAGTTCTCATCGAGCAAGGATTCCAAATCATCCCAGAAAAAATGGGAGATGCGATCTGTGCTGGTGAAAACAACCATAAAAAAATCCCACGGTTCTTCCTTCAACAGGCGAATGCAGCTCTTTGCCCGAATTTGAGACATCCGTTGAATAGGAGCCAGCATCTCCTTCTTTGACGGAAAACCACTTTGCCGAAAGCCTGTCTGCCCTCGAATAAAGTCCACATCAATCATGTAGTCCTCGCCAAGTTTATTGGCGAATTCAGGTGGGAACGTAAAGTGGCTTGCTTGGAGGGGCGTTAACATCCCGGTTATCATGAAGCCGTTTACTGGACGAGCAGGGTAAGTTAGGGGTACGTTGACGACACCAACTTCCTTGCTTGCTTCACCCATAATCTCCCAGATGGTGGTGCCTAGCTGGCGTGCATCCACAAAGCCACTACCTTGCCTATCATAATTGAAATGGTCTCGTTTACGAAAAGAAAGGACACCATGCTGTCCTGGATTTTGCCCTGTTGCCAGCGTGCTCCAAGCCGCCGCCGTAAAGGGTGGAATGGTTGAGTCAAGCCGTCCCCAACTCCCACGGTGCATCATAGCGCCCAAATTGGGAAGATGCCCGGCATCCATGAGTGGCTGGAGAAGATCAAATGTCGCCCCATCCAGGCCGATAACCAACAACTTTGTTTTTTTCGTAGCCATATGCAACTTTTAATCCGACGGGCACCAGGTAGGATGTTGATCCATTCCAGTTTGGAATGTGAGACGACTAAGTTCAGAGCCATCTGCGTTCATTAAGTATAATTCCCAATCTTCGGTGCGGGCAGATGAAAAAGCGATACGGTCGTCACCCACCCAAGCCGGCGTTGTATCATCAAGAATGTCTGATGTGAGTTGAATCTCATCACTGCCATCTGCGTTCATCGTGTAGATGTCATAATTGCTAGTCCGTTTCGCGGCAAAAGCAATACGCGAGCCATCAGGAGAAAATCGCGGGTAAAAATCTACCCCATTGTTGTCCGTTAACTGCACAACTTCTCCGGTTGGCGGGTAGTCTGTCAGAAATATCTCCCAATCTCCATCACGATTACTGGTAAACAGCAATTTGCTACCATCCGGAGACCAGCTTGGCATTGCGTTGCTAAAAGAATCGCGTGCTAAACAACCTAATTCAGTGCCGTCGGGATTAACAAAGCATACATTCATAAGCTGGTCTTCGTTATTTTGATATGCAATCATTTCACCAGTGGGGGACCAGGCTGGCGCCCAGTAATGGAAATCTGAGCCAGCGGCAAGAATTTCGGCAGAGTCGTTACCACTTTGCACGGTGTACAGCTTGAAGAAGTCATTACCTCCGGCTCCAGACGAAAATGTAAGTTCCTGACAATCTGGAGACCAACTTGGCTCGAATGCTTGCGAAGCGGTTTGAAGCCGTTGTTCAACCAGACCATTGGTTCCATTTAGCGTAAAAATCTGTAAGGAACCGGTTGCTTCTGAATGGTAGGCAAGCTTGCCGGGAAAACTGGGGGGAGGAGTTCGTTCAACAGATTCTGGCTTGGCGGTTTCTGCTGGCGCAGGGTAACCAGACGCAGCGTCATCAGGTGCAGGATAACCAGGCGCAGCGTCACCAGGTGCAGGGTAAGCAGGGGCAGAGCTGGCCTCGGTATTGTTTTCTAGCTTAGGCGCCGGCATGGGCGAAGACGTTGGCAACGGTGGCTCAGCAGCAGCACAAGCTGTCAATATATTACCCGAAATCAGTATGAGGATTAGATACCAAAGGCTTTGAACAGGCCATATTTTTTTCGCCATATTTGCTAATTATCTCCTTGTAATTATTGATCGTTACCGCTTGGCACGAGGAAAAACGGCCGTTTCCTACCACTATTTTGCGCCCGTCGTGACATTATCTTCCCAAAAGGGCGCAGGCAAGATCTAGTCAAACGGTTGATTTCTTGTTGCCAAACACAAGACAGGACCCAGTCCAACCATCTTATGTAATACAATTAGATTTGCTGCATTAGCAGGGGGATTTTCGCCATGAGTCCACTGTTTCGGTAGGTGTACCTACCGACTGCAAGAAATCTATCATTTCGGTGTGTAGGGTTTGAGCGATGCCACATTGTGACTTAATCAGATTTGTTTGCTGCTGGGGATCATCCGGCAAAAAATATAGTTCGCTGGTCGTTTTTCCGGCACCGTCGAAAAGGGTCCATTCCCCGTCGGTTACTGTTATGCGCTGTTTGGGTCCCAAGTCTTGCTTAAGGGAGCGAGAAGCGATAGCCGCCGGACGAGGTGATCCACTTTGTCCGGTCATGTACGGCCGTAACGAGAACCCATGCATACCATTGGGGGCAGATACATCTGCAAAATCAAGAATAGTCGGCATAATATCGGCTGGTTGAGCAAGTGTATTGAGTCGTTGGGGCGCTACCCCGGGCACGCGTATCATCAAGGGAATATGAACAAGTTCCTGATACAGAGAATAGGGTTCATAATAGGTATCCGTTGACCATGCTTTGCCAACTGCATTGTGCTCACCTAGCATAAAACCATGGTCAGACATTAAGATCACGACTGTATTCCCAGACAATCCCAGAGCGTCTATTTCAGCCAAAAGCACACCAATCCAATGATCAACCATGGTTACCTCGGCTGCGTACAAAGCTCGCATATGGTTTAGCTCATCAGCAGTCATATAGTGTGGTGGCGCATAAGCTGGGTAAATTATCTGTTCACCACTGTAACCAGGATTATAAAGATCGATATAAGACTGAGGCGTATCCCAGGGTTCATGGGGATCGAAGATATCAATGTGTAAGTTAAACGCCCCGTATTCTTTGTTGTGTTGTAACCAGTTAATCGCCGACTGCACTGTCTTCGGCGTCAAGTAATCCGCTTCACTTTTGCGGCCAGCCGTGTTGCGTAGGTATTGTTCAATTACATCGGCACCGTGCCGGAATTTTGCGGGATCGGCCGGCAAACGTGGATGACGAGGATTGGCCCGATAGCGGTCTCCCTCCTGGCCGCGAATCCATTCCCATGATTGGAAACCGCGATCCAGGAAAAAACCGTGATCTTTCAAATGCCAAGTATCAAATACCAAACCAGTTGTATAATCTGCATCGCTCATAACCTGGGCTGCTACGATGGCGTCTTGGGGCAAATCTTCCCAGCCCATGATCGTATACATATATCGACCGGTAAACAGCTCAGCCCGGTTGAGTAATGTAAGAAAACCGCCGCAATATGCTTTATCAAATACCTGTGACTGGGTTGCAAAAGCATCAATATTCGGGGTCTGAATCCAGGGGTTGCCATGGAATCCAATATGGTCATACCGTAACGTATCACACATGATGGTAATAATATTTAGTGTAGATTGATCGGTTTGGCGAAGGATTCGAGGAAGGAAGCGAAGCTGAGTTCCACCATTTGCCTGAGCCAGCAGTTCATTGCCAAAAACGGCCGTTGCGCTCATCGCCCCCGCACCCGCCAGGAACTGCCTCCGCGAAATCTTACCGTTTGACATCTCTTACCTCACACAATATTACGCTGAATCTCACACATTAAAAATTGAATTGAGAGATAGAATATGTAGATTGAGATTGATGGTAGCACAAATTGGCGATTTTTTGCAGCAAATTCAGAATTGGGATTGCTGTCTGCTCTTTGCTATACTTGGGTTGAGCCATATTGACTTGAAGGTTTGGAAACTTATTAGTCATTTTGGCCTCAGTGTTTCTTAGAACCAAAGTATTTGCTACAATTAGAGTTGTCAGGTGGCGATTACGCCGCCTTTTTCGTGGGTTTGGCAAGATTGTTCAATAGACCTCGAATTACAGTTGTTCCCAATTATCACTACCTGATATTCTCGGTGAACCTGGATGCTCGTCTGTCTTTGAAATATGTGTTACTTGATTCGCAAGTACAGTCAACAAATATGAGCGACCAAAAAATGTTGCATTTATGGTAAGTGCTATTGCTTGGAGTCTATTGGTTTAGATCTGGCACGATCGGGAAATAAATTACCCACCAATCCATAGTAATTTAAGCTAGGCACTTAGGAAAAGGAGAAACTGAAATTGTTAGCCACAAAAGAAGAATCAAAGTTAATTGAGCCCTATGGCGGCGAACTGGTCGACTTACTCGTTCCGGTTGAGGATTTGCCTGCACGGATGGCCTATGGCAGCAGCCTCCCTTCAGTAAGATTATCACAGCGAGCGGTGCATGACCTGGAATTAATGGCTGTCGGAGCTTTTTCGCCGCTAGATCGGTTTATGTCAAAAGCAGATCACCAGTCTGTGTTGGATGATATGCGATTGACAAATGGATATATTTATCCATTACCGATTACGCTGCCCATTGATGAAGATGAGAAATCTCGGATTCAAGTCGGCCAGGACATCGCTTTGCGCAGCCCCCAGAATGAGCTTCTGGCCATAATGACCCTAGAAGAAATCTACGAGTGGGATCTCGAGGAGGCGGCACTCAAGGTGTTCGGTACGCTTGATTTGCGCCATCCGCTAGTATCCGAGATGTATCGTTGGGGAAAGTATAATATCTCTGGGCCGTTACAGGTGCTGCAATTGCCTACCCATTTCGACTTCAAGGATATTCGCATGACGCCGGCACAGACACGGGCAAGGCTGGAGTCTTTTGGTCATCAAAATGTGGTTGCTTTCCAGACGCGTAACCCCCTGCACCGTGTACATGAAGCGTTGACCAAGCGAGCGACGCAGGAGCGGGATGGTGTTTTATTGCTTCATCCTGTTGTTGGTATGACCAGACCAGGGGACGTGGATCATTACACACGCGTGCGAACGTACCGAGCGCTGGCAAGGCGCTACTATGATCGGGACCGGATTCTGTTGTCTTTGCTACCTTTAGCGATGCGTATGGCTGGTCCACGCGAGGCGGTTTGGCATGCATTGATCCGGCGCAATTATGGAGCTAACCATCTCATCGTTGGCCGTGACCACGCAGGTCCGGGAAGTGATTCGGAAGGCAAGCCGTTTTATGGGCCGTATGACGCCCAAGAGTTGGTAGAGAGCTTCAGTGATGAACTTGGTGTTACAGTTGTTCCGTTTCGCATGATGGTTTATTTGCCAGATGAGGAGCGGTACGAGGAGATATCTAAGGTTTCTAGGGATACTCGTACGGCGGCGATTTCAGGAACACAGGTGCGTGAAGAATATTTGCATAATGGCAAGGAACTTCCAGCCTGGTTTACTCGACCAGAAGTGGCCGAGATTCTGTCCGAGACCTATCCGCCTCGTTACCGACAAGGGGCGTGTATTTGGTTTACTGGATTGCACAATTCCGGCAAATCTACTACCGCTTCGGTGTTGACGTCATTCCTGCTGGAACATGGCCGAAATGTGACATTATTGGACGGGGATGTCGTGCGGACGCACTTTTCAGAAGGTTTAGGCTTCAGTAAGGAAGATCGAGATGATCATGTGCGCCGTATGGCTTATGTGGCCTCGGAAATTGTACGGCATGGAGGTATGGTCATTTGTGCCGCGGTGAGCCCATACCGGGTAACAAGGAATGATGTACGTAATATGGTCGGCAAAGACCATTATGTGGAAGTATTTGTTGATACACCATTGGAAGTGTGCGAACGGCGGGATACTAAGGGTCTTTATGCCCGCGCCCGTCGAGGTGAGATTAAAGGGTTTACTGGCATTGATGACCCTTATGAAGCGCCGCGGTATCCGGAGGTCCGAATCGAGACCCTAGATCAATCTGCCGAGGAGAACGCTAGAGTTATTTTAGGCCGACTTATTGAAAAGGGATTTGTACGTGAAGATACTATGCAATAAAAGGCTGCCAGTTAACTTGAACTTGCCTGCGGTATTGACGAGGATATGATGAGTAACGAGAACGAAATGAATAAAGATGGCTATGTCGTTTGGATGACCGGACTTTCTGGTTCTGGGAAGACGTCCATTGCCATGGTTTTAGTAGATAAGTTGAAGAATCGTGGCTTGAGGGTTGAGCGTTTGGATGGTGATGTCGTGCGGCAAAGTCTAACTCGCGACCTTGGTTTTACGGAAGAAGACCGGAAGAAGAATATTGAGCGTGTGACCTTTGTGGCCAAGCTGCTTTCTCGAAATGGTGTTGGCACTATCTGTTCTTTCATTTCCCCTTATCAGGCGGTTCGCGATGATGTGCGCGCAAACACGACTAATTTTTTGGAAGTATTTGTGGATGCGCCGTTGGATGTGGTCATAGAACGAGATGTGAAAGGTTTATATAAGAAGGCAATTGCCGGTGAAATCCCTAATTTCACGGGAATTTCGGATCCTTTTGAGGCGCCGAATAATCCTGATATCCACCTGCATACGGATCAAAGCAGCGTGGAGGAATGTGCACAGAATATCCTGGATAAGCTGGAAGCCCTTGGGTATATTCCGGTCTTGCATTCGGAATAGTTATCGGAGAGCAGACAGCAGTTGGCTTCGGTTATCAGGATAAATTAAGGCGGATGAATATTCAGGAAGCGTGGGCATATGGTCGTTTGCAGCTTGCCCACGCTTCATCTTTTCCAGATTTGGATGCCCGACTTTTACTGGAGTACTTATTACAGGTCGGTCATAGTTTCTTAGTCGCGTATGGGGAAAAAGATTTGACGCTGGAGCAGGAGCTGGGGTACCGGCAATTTATCCAGCGAGCGAAACAGAAGGAACCGATCCCGTATATTACTGGCATGGCCCAATTCTATGGATTGGATATTTGTGTAAATCCATCTGTGCTTATCCCCCGCCCAGAGACGGAACAACTCGTTGAGTGTGCTCTTGCATGGGCAAAATCTCGACAGCCATTGCAGGCAGTTGATGTTGGAACTGGGAGTGGATGTATTGCGGTATGTTTGGCCAAACATCTGCCGCGCGCTGGCATTTTTGCAACGGATATTTCCTCTGAGGCATTGGAGGTGGCTCGGAAAAATGCCGCCCAGTATGTTCCAGGGCGTGTTGGCTTCTATGAGGGAAACCTCTTAACGCCCTTCCCCGCCGAGGCTGATCTGATCATCGCGAATCTGCCGTATGTGTCGCGCGACGAGTGGACGATGGTTGATGATGGGGTAAAATGGTATGAGCCAACGATCGCCCTGATAGGGGGATCTGATGGCCTGGATCTTATCAGCGAATTGCTTCAGCAGGCGATGTCTAAATTACGTCCTGGGGGCGCGATTTTCCTGGAGGTGGGTTGGCAACAAGGTCAAGCCGTGGTGCAACTGGCCAGGAAGCGGTTTCCCTCCGCCGATGTTGCTTTGATCGCTGATTACGCAGGTCAAGACCGAATTGTCAGCATTTGCACCGGATAGAGCCGGCACGCACAAGAAAATGGACTCGGCAGGATTGGAGGTCGAAGCGGGACCTCCAACTCGGTAAATGACACGTTTATTGATGGCAAGCGAACCCCAGGCGATTGCAGAAACGGCTGCTGCTATTAAGCGGGGTGAGCTTGTCGTTTTTCCCACAGACACGGTCTATGGCGTCGGTACAAATGCGTTTGATGA
>JAACFF010000230.1 GCA_009937635.1 Chloroflexota bacterium | reverse complement strand
ACCCCGTTGGGGTTGGGTGGTCCCATTGGTCCCAGTCCTCCTTTGTTTCTTGATTCACCATATCCCGGCCGTTAGGCCGAATTTCCAGGTTGACTCCCGCATATCCTGGCACGCCATGCTGGTATTCCATCTCGCTCAACCACCAGGGGACACCAATCCTTAGATGAGACAGCGTCTTCAATCGTTCAACCTGGTCAGGGATCAGGCCAGGGTCGGACAGGAGTTCATCGTAATACCAGTGGTCAAAGTTAGCCTTGGCCTTCTGTAAATCGGCCAACTCTTCTGGTTCCCGTGCGCGCAAGAAGTCCATTCCGGCTTGCTCGTCCCGTTCGAGCAGGCCTTCAACGGTAGCGAGTAACTGAGGACCTTTTTGGCCGACTCTATTTGAAGCATCTCGAGATCTGCCTGCCAGAATAGTTGCCCAATCTACCGGTAAGGATTTCTGTGAACCAGCCTCCGACCCTGGTTGTGGCCAATCCGGTTTGCGCGGCGGCAACATACGCAGCAGACAGGGGGCCGACTGGCCGCCGCTGACGGACAACCGGGCATAGGCGTGAAAAGGGCGCAGATTTTGGATATCGTCGGTTGCAATGCCATCCCCAAGCACCCTGGCGGCCGTCTCCGCATCATCGGCCGCGCCGCGAAAAGCCAGTTGGGTCGCACATTGGCTCTTAAAGAGCGAGCGCAACTCGGGTGGCAGTGGGGTGTAGGATTGGGTCAAAAAGTTACCCGAGGCGCCGTATTTACGCAGTTCGGTGATGACCCGTTTGAGGTAGTCGGTCATGGTACCGATGGCGACGGCCAGCTCATCAATGTAGAGCGCGGCTGGACGCCCTTCTCCCGGCTTGCGAGCCATCAGAATCGACAGAAACTCGCGAACCAGCAATGCGCCCAGGAGGCGCTTACCGGCTTGCCCCAATTCGTCAGTCATAGGGACGAGGATCAGCTTGCCGTTGTTCAGAGCTTCGCCCAGATCCACTGTTTTTCCTGGCATGGCCAGAACGCGCCGGATGACCGGTGATTTTGTAAAGGATCGCACCCGGGCCTTGGCAGCGTTTAGGGCCCTTTTTCGGTCAACGGGGTTCATCTTGGCGTAATTCTTCTCCCAATAGTCCACGGCCGGCCTGGCGGCGAACGAGGCTCGCGATAGCAGCTTCTTGCGCCATTTATCATCTTCTAGAAGCTGTTGGACGCTCAGGATCGAGGCTCTGTCGCCCAGGACATCCAGCGCCAGCATGAAGGCATGGTGCAGGATGTCGCGCATGTTAACGTTGGTATCCCAGGAAGCGTTCTCGCTGACGGCGATGGCTTCCATAATGTACTCAACAGTGTTGGCCATGGCTGTGGCTTTTGGGATATCCGCGCCGATACCAACGCCGATCTGGCAGGGATTGAAACGAAAGGGTTGTCTACCGCCGGCATCCAGGACGAGCACATCCTCATATCGTTGTGGCGGCACATTGCCTAAAAGCCCATCTAGGAGAGAACCGTGGGGGTCCAATACCAGCGCGCCAGCCCCACCTGCCCAGTCTTGTAAGATCAGGTTTTCAGCGCAGGTACTCTTGCCGGCGCCCGTGGCGCCGAAAATAAAGGAGTGGGTCCTGGTTTCGGCAAAGCGGTGGCCGATGTAAGTGATGTCACCAGTATCGTAGGTGTAGCTGCCATAGACCCGATGGCCTGCTTCCCGACCGGGTGCTACGAGAATGCGTCTTTCTGGCGGCCGGGGATCGGCGCCGGCCTGATGCAGGCGGGGGTAAGGCGCAGCCGTTTGTTTATCGGGAAGGTGAATCAACTGCCCCAACTCTGTAGCCGTCATAGTGAAGCCACCCCGAACCGGAAAGTGACGACCGGCCACCGCTCGGGCATCGTCGCCCTTCTGATCCGGTATGAGCTCGTTGTGCTGTCCGCGACAGGCACCGAGTATAGCGACCGTCAGACGCTGCCTCTCGGCTTCAGCAACGGCAAGATCCTTACTGGCTGCCCAAACGCGCAAACACACTTCGTAGACGGCCTGGGTATCCTGCAACCGGGTTGTAATTAGGTCCAACTCTTGCTTCAATTGATCTGGATTCCGTGGCTGGGATTGGGGCATGGATTGCCGCCGGCCGCCGGCGTTAATGACCTTAAATTTAGGCTTGTACAGGCTGTTCCGGATCTGGTTGGCGTGTCGTTGCCAGCTCCTCACCACCCCGGTTGGCGCCGGACGGACCAGCACCTGCACGCCGACGACGGCACGGGCATGGACGGCGTCGGTAGCCCCTAAAATGGCCGACAGTTTGTCCGGCGACTGTTGATTCCAGCTTCGAGCGTTATCCTCGTTGACGTGCAAAGGGTGGACGTCCTTCTGTTTCAACTTGAAGGTCTGCCAAAGAAGGGTGGTTTGGGGATCTAACGCCGGCGCGAGGGCCGGATCGGGGTAGATCTCCCCTTCATCGGCCGGCCTGAGAGCCAGTAGGTTGCTGACTGCCGGCCGGATTTCGGTCTTGGGCCAGTCGCGCCCGATCTCCTCTGCCAGCGCCCGCTGCAGGCGTTCCTGTGGCGGTAGGCAGATGGAAAAGAGGGCTACCTCGGGCCGGCCCGTCAGCTCCATAACCACATGCGCCACTGGCAACTCGTTGGAGCGGGGAAGATAGGCGGCCGGTACCCGGCGCCAGAAATCGCAGATGCCAGCTGTCTCGGCCGGCCGTGGTGCCAGGGTGAAGACTGTTCCGGCGGTTCCAATATCGGCGTTGATTGCCCGCTGCCGTCGGCGCCACCAGACAATGTAGGCAGCGGTGACCGTGATACCCAGAAGCGCCGTTAGACCAGTTAACAGACGTATAGTACTCAGGATTTTCCTGTGCCAGAAGTGGGCTGACAGACCAAATTGGCTGGCAACGCATGTTATGCTAGCTAGCAGGGCCAGGAGAACCAGCACCCTGAGGAGTCTTGAATGTCTCATTCCCCGCTCCCTGTTGCTCGTGGGAGCACGATGTCGGGCGGCACGATGGTTGGTGCCGGCGTTACGGGTAATGGGGTCGGCCGTCGGCGTGACTTGTGGTCGTCGAAAATGAGCCAGGCGCCATTCTCTTCAGTTAGAAGGAGCCGATACTCGACCGGTACATCGCTTTCTGGAGTTGGCCATTCAAAGGTCACGTAGACGGTGTTTCCAGCCCGCTCAGTGGTTGCATCACTGGTCGAATCAGCGTCAACAGGGACCTGGCTACAGGGATTTCCCCCGCTCCAGCCCAAGACGGCCTCTCTTGTATCTGGGACCAGTAGATCTAAGGCCGTTGACCAATCCCTTGCCAGACAAGCCGTGATGAAACGGCCCGCTATAGTTTTGGGATTGTTTAGGTCTGTTGTGGCTGGCTTATCGGCGCTTGTTTGAGTAAATTGGTTAGACTCACTACAAGCGGATGGGATCAGGGCGAGAATGAGCAGCAGCACGGATAATATGCTGGCGAGTGTTCGGGCGGATGGTGACTCGGAGATATCATTTCGCATAGACATTATCCAAAACCAACACCCAAAACACCAAAACCAATAAAACTATCACGCACAACTAGCGCTTCCCCGGGCCGAAGGCACTGGGCATGCTCGATCATCATGGCGAGAGACATACCTTCAGTAAGAGTATTTTGCGGTGGGCGCTGCAGGACGGCAGTCACTTCCCCTTCTATTTTTTTTTCGCCATCATGATGGGTGAAAACAGTGGCATCATTGCGATGAAGACGTGTTGGGTCGTTTGAGGTATTGACTATGCGAAGTGCTTTTGCTCTATCTAAATCCCTTTCTTCTATAGGAGTTCGATGCAGTACGAGGTCTGTTCCAGATCTAGAGATTAAAGCTAGAACAGCTCGTATAGCCTGAAAGCGAGGCCAACTACCCCTATACGGACAGGAGATGAACAAAACCTCATTCTCAAGGGCCGTCCGCAACGCAACCGGGTATAGGGTCAGCCAGCGATATACTACCGGGTTACGCATCAGCTGATCTATAACAGCCCGGAAGCTGGCCGCGGCAGCGAAGTTGGCGCCATTCTGGCTTTTTAACCAGTGCTGCATCGCCGGCAAATCTGTGACGCCAGCTTCAATCGCCTTTGGTAAAAGATCTAACGACCGGCCGGTCACGCCCATACCGTTAAACCACCAGCACCACCGCGTCACAATCTGTTCCAGATCCTCTTCCGGCCCGGATGCTAGCGGATTCACCCCACCCTGCCCGGCGACGTTGACGTCCAGGTAAGTGACTTGTTTGGCGCTGCGAAGGCGGGCAATCGAGGGGTTAGATAACAGTCGAGGTACCAGATCCCCCCGGCCGTCTATCACTACGAGGTTGCTTTGTTTGCGGGTCAGTCTCGTCAGGACTAACCTGCTCAGCCACTCTGCGGCTGAGTCATCCGCCCCAAGAACCTGGACCTGCCGGCCGCCCAACCTCAAACCGTCCGGGGACTGGCCGAGCATCCAATCTTCCTCGCCTTCTGATAGCAATTCCGGTGGCGTAGGTGCCGACCATTTCGGCCGGGTCGCGATGCCTAATACAGGTGTCGGTAAATCCCAGGTCTGGCCGTTGAGGGTCGCTGCCTCCGGGAAGACTAATCCTTCTTCATCCGGGTTTTCGTTTGAAAGCGTGAAGAGCTGTTCGCGGATCAGATAGGCATCTACGGATTGTATCAACATTTCTTCCGCGACCAGTTGCTGAGCAGGTGTGAACCGGCCGTTCAGAGGCTGCGGGATATTAACGGCCACTGTCAGTCTGAAGTCCATGTCCTGGGACATCTCGTTTAACACAGTGGCGATAGCTTCCGTTGGCAACCCGATATAAAGCTTCGCGACACCGTCCTCCACACGAAGACGCAGCCCAAGCCGGTCGGTGTGGCGAGATACGAGGTTCAGAGCACGCTGAACCGACCCAGTCTCTTGATAACGTAGCCGGAACCAGCGGGCTGCTTCATCCCACCTGGTTCGGCGTCGGGCGCGACGTGAACGACCCCACCCTATATGGGCTATCTGCCGGATGGCTCTCATACCTCTGTTGTATCGGTTGGCCTTTCGGCGACCGCCACTTCTACGGCAGGGATCTGGCCACCGCTTTCGGCAATGCTCCGCTCCAGTTCAGCTTTCCTTTCCTGAAGAATGGCCAATCCCCAGGCCTGAAACTGGCGCAACAAGGTCTCTATCTCGGTTCTCGTCTGGTCTAATTTACTCATAGGTTTTTCGCTCATTCTGGTTTCTCCTTTGTTTGCTGATCACTGGTTCTTGGTCGCTGGTAAAAAAGAACCCTGCCAGCACCCAACCACTAACTACCGATCAGATGCCTGGCTTCACTCCCTTTCAGGGCAAAGTAAACCAGGTCTGTTCCTTCATCATCGGTCCGGATAACGGCCTGTCCTGGCTCGGCCCGGGTCAAAAAATGAACATGGGTATCCAGGATCTGCCGTGGGTACAGCGTTTTCAGTTGCAGGGCATCATCATAATCCAGGTTGAAGGCCAGGGTGCGGGTGGTATTGCGTAAGATCGAAAGCTTCAGTTCTAGATCCTGGGGATTTTGGCTTTGGAAAGCGCCTTCGCTGATTCCGGCCAGGGTAAAGGGGTTTTGGTCGGCGATCCACATCCCGGCTTTGAAAGTGCGGAAGGTCTTGTACATGAGGGCCAGCGATCGCACCAGGCTAGACTCACGCATCATGGCTCCAAACTCGTCAACGAAGACGATCTGCCGCCGTTCGGGATTGGCCCGAACCTCGCGGTAGATGCTGGACAAGGTGATGAAGTAGTACAGGGCCTCCATACTGGCCTCGCGGCCGCTGAATACGGGCGAGAAATCATAGATAACCACCTGTTTGCGCAAGCGCATATCCAGCGAAGAAGGCTGATTGAAGGTCAGCGCCCGCTCTCCAGCCACATACAATCCCCAGATCTCCTGAGCCAGACGCTGGCCAGGTTGGCCGCACTGCTCCAGCCGCTTACAGAAGATCTCCAGCGTGGGCGTGATCGCCTGGTCGCGCAGCAACTCTTCCCAGTCATGGCCCTCGTATGTGAGCTTGAGAGCAGCATCGATGGCGGCCACATCCAGAGCGTCAAAGCGGCGCGGCGTGTCGCCGTCCGGATTGAGCATGATTTTCAATATCGCTCTTACATAGTCACTCTGTTGGTCCAACCGGTCCCAAACCACATCCAGGGGATTGAAGGTCAACCGGCCGTAACCAACCCGGTGGAAATCGAGAACCTCGGCGTCAAAGAGTTCTGCAAAAAGGCGCACATGGGGCTGTGGGTCCAGGACGATGATCTGGGTCCCCTGTTCAGCCTCCCGGTTTAGCAGGGCGCGCACATTGGTGGATTTGCCGGCGCCGGTCTTGCCGAAGGCATTGAGATGATGCGGTCGCTGGCCGCGCCAGCCCTGTAGATAATACAGTCCGCGCCGACCACCACCGTTCAAAGATAGCTTCTCGCCCACATATATCCCTTCGTGAGTTTGCACAGACCCATAACCCCAGATGCCGGCCATGATGGCAGCGCCGGAGCTGAGCACGTTGTAATGGCCGGCCGGTAACCCGGCAGGCTTTGCAACCGGCATGAAAAGCTCAGCCGCCGCCTGCTGATAACCAAGCAGACGATCCACCCCCATATGGCGGGTTAGTCTTCGACGCAAACTTTTAGCCCGTTCCCGCAGCCGGGAGAGGTCGCTTTCCAGGAGCATGACGGCTACCCGGGTATCATGAACGGATTCTCCTTCTGTATTGAGGGCAAACTCGGCTGCCTGCAACGCTTTCTGCGCTTCCTGATTAGCCGAGCGCCGCCCCTCGTTGATGACCGCTTGCCAGCTGTTGGCCGTCATTTCCACCGTCTCCGGCCGAACCTTGCGCAGATCAACGGCCAAGATCAGGGGACCATCAGCCTGGTTGATGAGATCTGCCAGAGGCTGGCTGGCGCTCCATACACGGTTTAATTGGTGAGAGGCTAGAATATTTATCCGTGGCCGGCTATGGTCGAGTTGCAGGCGGTCACGATTATCCCGAACGACAGGTGCTAGGTGGTCGATTTGCTCCTGATACACACCTGAGACTGGCGCAAGAGGCACGGTTTCTTCAGCATAAACGCCCCAGGCGTTCAGATCGGCCACGTTGACATCATCGTCGTCAATCAGCAGATAATGGGCGATTTTGAGCAGTCGCCGATGTTTGGCGATGCGCCGGATGAGCTGTACTTCTTCACGTAACCCTCGACGCTGCCATTCCTGACGAGCGGTGACGGCTAGCTCGCGCCGGGCCTGAACCAGGCGTTCCAGCTTCCAGGGCGTCACATAAGTCAGCAAGCGACAGTGTCCCAGGTGGGCGAAGAAGGACACCAGACTCAGCACTGCCCTATCCTGGTCCTGACGGGAGAGTTGTTCAAAGCTTGGGAGTTTTACTTGAAATACTTTCATAGCAACCTCAGGGGGCTAAGGATTGGGTATCTAGAACGGGTCAGAGAAGCTACTCCTAGATACCCAACTAAGACAACACCGTCGCACCGCTCTCCCCTTCCAGCGTGATTGTGGCAAATATCGGCGTTGTACCTTTACCTTCGGCTAACTGATCCCACGCCGGTATGAAGTTAACCTGCCGTCGCTGGCCAAATAGCGCCAGGCCAAAGACGACGCTGATGGCCATCAGCCGTCTACCAACAAATTCGCCATGGTAGACGTAGAAAACGATGATGGACACCAACCCAAGAAGGAGTGCCGCCATCATCGGAAGCTGCAGGACGTAACCGACAAAACCAAAACCTATGGCGCCACCAAACTGCCACAAAGAAAGGAAAGGCACTCCTGGGATCTTCTGCCCTCGCTGACGTAGAAAATTGGCTAAATGTTTGTACTTTGCTTGTTCCATTTTCTGCTCCGGATAAGTGGTTCGTGATGGATGAGTGATCAGTGGCCGGAAGTTGTCTGAGTGCCATTTTTAACAACCACCAACCGCCGGCCACTCAATCAATCACTAACATGTCACGGCCGGTAATCCGAAAGCAGCTATCACGGCGCCGGCGATGTCCTGGCCGAAGGCGACCAGGATGAGACCAAAGGCGATGCCAACGGCTACGGCGCCGGTGCGAATGCCAATATCCGGCACGATACTAGCGGCCAATTTGGTGCCACCCAGGTACAGAACAGCCAGGACGGTCAAAATGGCGGCAAGTGTTCGAATCCAAGTCACCACGGTGTTATAGAGGGGACAGTAGTCGACCTGCTGGAGGACAAAGCCCGTCGTACCGGCCATTACAACCAGCTGGATCACAGGGATAAGAAATCGCAACCACTTTCGATAACGCCTTTGATAGAGGATTTGGTAGCGCGGTACTTTACGGATGACTTTGAAGTGTAATTGATTCAGCATTCTCTTCTCCTAGATAGATTTCTTGAGTCAGTGGGAGACTGCGTTTCGACAGGCTCAATAAGGTTAAGCATTCAGGGCAGGTTCTGGTCCGGAAGACCGTTAATTTCCCACAGGGAGTGGCCGGCCTGCAGCAAAACAGGCTGGCTGGGAGCCAGTGGCCGGAAGCGGAGCTCCAGGCGAAACTGGCCCCCAGGTTCAATAAGGGTCGGTAAATTAGGTAAGATCGTTGCGGGGATATCACCTCCTTGCTGAGTTAACTTGAGATAAGAAGTATCGAGACGAGCCGTGCCCTGACCTTCGTTGATTACTTCCAGGAACACCGTTGCTTCACCATTGAACTCGTCCCAATCAGCATTCAGGACAGTTAGCGATAGCGCTTTGTCCAGCGAGGGCAATGAGCCCAGGTCGATCACCGCGCTTTCGCCATAGAGGGAATTGGCCTGCAGCCGGGCGCTTTCCAGAAGCAGGTCAGCCGGCAGCCGCCAGGAAAGGGTCCACTCTCCGGCCGTCGGCCCGGCATATAGTTGCCCACCACCTTCGGGGGCATACTGGCCCGTTGGCGAGGCCAGGGATACCAGTAAGGGGTTGCTGCTGCTGGCCGTCTCACTGGCGCCAATATGGCCGGCGACCTGCACATCCAGCAGTCCGTCCAGGGTTTGGTCAACCGATACGGCATCTACGCCGAAGGGTATGCCGCCGATGGAAATCTCCTCACTCACGCCGGCCACAGGGGCCAAGCCGGTCAGCTCTTCATTAGCCGCCAGATAAATGGCCCGAGCCATGGGAAGGGGTTCGCCCGAGGCCGGCAGGGCGAACAGGGTGATGCCCGGGGCCTGGCGCTGACTAAAGAGTTCCACTTCCTGAGGTTCGGCCGTGAACTGTTCGGTAATGGCAAAAGCGTAAACGGCGCCGGTGGCCGTGCGCATGAGGATCGTGTCATCCAATGACAAGCCTCGAACCATATCCTCAGGGATGCCAAAAACGTAATTGATGACCGTGCCGAAGACCCACACGGCCACCTCTTCGGTGTCGTCGCCATAACTATTGGGTTTGAAGTAAGGGATAAGGCCGTTCTCATCGACCTGAGCCGGCACGATGGCCAGGGTGATGTTGTCTTCTGTGGCCCCGTGGCGGATCTCAATCGTCCGCGGCTGGCCCAACGCCACACGGCCGCCCAGATCGTCGGCCAACTCCAAGACATTCTCACGAATCGGGGTTGGTGTGGGCGGGATCTCGGTTTCTACTCCGGCAACCACATCAGCTTCGTCATCGCCGCCGGAGGTAAAGACGCCCAAGGCGA
>JAACFF010000229.1 GCA_009937635.1 Chloroflexota bacterium | reverse complement strand
TGTATACCCCTACCTAAGCCTTCGCGTTCGCTTCCACCCCCCGTTTTCATAATCAGGTAGGTGCTTTGCGCAGAGTTGGCTTCGCCCTCAAAATCGTTTATCTCCCGCAAACTGTCGTCAGAAAACTTCTCAGGAAAGTGACAGGTTTCGCAGGAATCACGTGCCGGGCGCATCGCGCGCGTACGAATAGGATATTCGTAATTCTGCGTGAGCGTCAGCAGAACGTGGCGTAAGTCGCCTGCCTTGCGGGTGAATTGAGTTGTAACCACATCCCGTCCAATGTGACACTCCACGCACTGTACACGCGCATGAGGGGAGTGGAGATAAGCGCTGTATTCAGGCGGCATCGTATGGCATGTCATACCGCAGAATTCGGACGAATTGGTATAGGTCCATGCCTGGACACTGCCGTAGAGGACAAGTAGCGTCAAGACGCCGGCAATAGCGAAGGGCAATACCCTGAGCCAAAGCCGGCTTCCACCTGGGGGGAAAACAAAGTTTCTAAAAGCTGACCAAAGTCTACGCATGTAGAACTCCTACACCACTCAAATTGTCTTTCAGGAAGAATCAAGTTGAAATCAGATCATCCTGCTTAATCTTCAATTTTATTGCTCTAAAGCGACCCAACTACGACGATGGTGTCGCCTCGCCTTCCGGTGTCGCCTCAGTTTCCGGTGTTGCCGTTGGTTCAGGCGTCGGAGATGGTTCAGGTGTAGGTGTGGGCCGGTCGTGATAACCCAAGGCCCTTGCCGCCAACTCATCTAGATCGCGATCTGAATAATCCTCGCCGTCGTGGCAATGCTTGCAGGCATATTCCAATGTGATGTACGGCATGACTAAAGAACCATCCTCATTAAATTGGGGAGCTTCCGGATCAGGATTGATAGAGAATTGATGTGATCGAATATCGCCCGTAAACCTGGACAAGTCCCCTACCGCAGATTTTGCCATAAGAGGCATATGGCAATCAATACAGTCGACGCTGGAGTGCTTGCTGCTATTTTGCCTCAGTTGCGACCAGTGGCACGTTTCACAAGTCTGACTGATTCCCTGGTTAGGATTGACAGTCTCGTCGGCATAAACGGAACTGGCATGGGGGTCGTGACACGTTACGCAAGAGATGGCGAAATGTTTGGAATTGTAGAGATCTTCGTACTGCTCATGGTGCCTTTCAAAGCCGTTGCTGGCATCTATTTCAGCCGGATTACCCCGCACATGGCATTGGCCGCACTGTTGCGAGGAGCGGTCAATCACCATACGCACCCCTTGTGGATCTTCTGTATGTCGACTGCCGGGTCCGTGGCATTCCTCACATTGAATGCCAGGGAAAGCCCAGGTACCGATGATCCCTTCTAGATCATCCTGGTGCCCTTGTGGACTATAACCGGTGGTATGGCAGGTTCCACAATCAAACGGCTTATCTTCCTCACCTGCATGGTAGGCAACCCAACCCGCTGGGATATCCAATCCTTTGTGGGCGAAATTGTATTGCGTGGTGGCGTTCTCATCACCGGTGATGATATAGCCTTCACTGTCCATGAAACGCGCCTTCCAGCCAAACCCTCCGATGACGTACGTGATATCATCCCAGGTGGTTCCTTCCGGAGGCTCCTGCACACCCCCCGTGACAGAATCGTACGGGAAACTTGGCGGCTCACCATTCTCGATTTTTGTCAACTTGTATGGATGGCCAGACAGCACAAACTTGCTGTACTCATCTTCATGACACTCGCCACACTTGTCTGAACCGATGAATTCTTGGCTGGCTGTTGCATCAACTCCAGGAGGGCCCGCCGGACCAATTGGACCAGCCACGCCTGCTGGGCCAACAGGCCCGGCAGCCCCTTCGGGCCCCGCGCATCCCATAAGCAAAAGAACAATAGAGACCAGTAATACCAGAAGCAACGGGAGCCAATTACGATTCATTTTCCACTCTCCTCAGTCGAGTGATGAAACTTTTCATGTCACTGGATCCAATGCCATGTTGCAACAAAGGCGATGCAGAAAGAAGTTTGCGAGCTTCACAAGAACGACGATCAGAAACATTCGTAGCATAATGTCCTCCCTCCCTTTCCGTGTGACTGCTCAATCAGAAAGATAGCTAAGTTCGTGGAGATTAGCAGTCTCGTTGAGTGATAGTCAGACTTAGACAGCGCCCTGCCAGCTACCCGGATGATTAAGCGAAACTGAGCGAAGGCGTTAATATGCATCATCCTAAGTATATGTCATAAGCATGTGACAGACAGTGACAAATGTCATGGGCAATGGGTGATATAACTCATATGTCATGGGTGAAATACCCTATACTGTTTCGGAGGGTTTTGGCGAGATAAGCGCGTTTGTCACGGTCAGGACAAATCAAGGTCAATAAGCCCTTCACGAATCGCATATTTGACCAGATCAATTCGGCTGTGCAGCTTAAGTTTTGTCATGATGTTTTCGCGATGGCGGTCTACTGTTTTAACGCTGATGCCCAGCTTCTTGCCAATATCTGCATTGGTTAACCCATCTGCGATAAGCACCAGTACCTCCTGCTCGCGCGGCGTAAGATCGGCCTTTGCAGGAGATGTGCTTTCCGTGCCTTCTCTGCCAAAATAATCTTGCACAAGCCGTGTGGCCATGGATGGATAGATAAACACCGCGCCCAGATTCACAGTGCGGATGGCCGTAACCAGCACATCTGGAGCAGCCCGTTTGGGAACATATCCTGCTGCACCTGCCTTAAGCATCTCGTAGAAATACTGCTCATCTTCATACATGGTCAGAGCCAGGACGGCCGTATCTCCTTCTAGTTCCAGAATCAGGCGCGTAGCTTCAATGCCATTCATTTCAGGCATCAGAATGTCCATCAGAACGACGTCGGGTTTTAGCGTGCGAGCCAGTTCCACCGCTACACGGCCGTTTTCTGCTTCGCCAATAATCCTCATATCGCTTTGTGCATCCAATAACATTCGTAAACCTGATCGCACCACCGCGTGATCGTCGGCCAGAATCAGCGTGATCTCAGACATCAACAGGCTCCTCGCTCAATGGAACAGTGACCTGGATCGTCGTTCCCCTACCAGGTCCGGATAGAATATCACATTGCCCTCCAACCAGGGCAACCCTTTCTTTGATGCCCAGAAGGCCCCAGTGCCGTTTTACATCTGAGCGAAGAACTTCTTTCACGTCAAATCCACAACCATCGTCTTCGATCCGCAAACTTATTTCTTCCGGAGCAAAATCTAGTCCCACCGAAAGTGAGGACGCATCAGCATGTTTATTCACGTTGGTGAATGCCTCCTGAGCTATACGAAAAATAATAGTCTCGAGTTCCGGTCGTAGCCGGCGGCGTTGCCCGGTCACTTTGATTCGAGTCCACACGCGTGTCCGATCTTCAAATTCCTGTGCGACCCCGCGCAGCGCAGGCACCAATCCTAAATCATCCAATATAGATGGGCGCAATCCGGCGATCAGTCTCTGCAATTCCTGCACCAACTGGCCGCTCATTTCCTTTAATTCCGCCAATTGCCGCTGTCCAAGTTCAGGGTCAGTCCGCAAACTCTCACCAGCGGCTGCCAGGCCCAGGCCCAGTGCCGTCGCCATCTGACCAGCGCCGTCGTGAAGATCTCGTGCGATTCGCTGTCGCTCTTGCTCTTGCGCAGACACAATCTGATGCAAGAGTTCGCCACGTAACTCCTCTCGCGCTTGAACTTCCTCATAGAGCATAGCATTGGTTACGGCAAGGCTCAGCTGGCTGGCAACAGTGCGAATCAAGGAAAGGTCCCGTGGAGTCAACCACATTGTTTCACCATCAATGCTTAGCACAATACTACCTGCGACACGGTCCTGGATGACAAGCGGCATGCCCATCGTGCGATCCACGTTTTCGGGCGGGAGTTGCTGCGGATCAGGAACTCCTGTCGTACAGGGGCACTGGCGCGCAGGAATCAGTTGCGATCCCGTCCAGCACATCGACTCTCCTGTACCCAGCACTGCTTGTCCAACCTCGCTGGCTTGGCCTATCGACACTTCAGCTACCTCATCATCAAAGCCGCTTAACTTATAACCTACAGTGGCTCTCCGTTTCACCTGCTGGCCAGCCTCATCTTGTAGTAAGATCATGCCCCCGTGAATGCGCGGTACGCTGTCGTAAATCTTTGTCAGCGCCTGATGCAACAGCGTGTCCTGGTCAAACGTTGCCGCCAGACTGCGCGAAAGTTCGAAGAGCATAGTCAGATCCTGCACAACCTCTTGCAGTTCGCGGTTTAGCTTCTCTGTTTCAAAACGCGTCCGCTCTTGAATTTCTAGCGCTTCACGTTGCGCGTCAAGACGCGCCTCATTGGCCGACACAAGATTTCTTCTTCGTTCCAGTTCGAAGGCGCGCATAGCGCGAATCACGAATACTGCCACCACGGTCGCCAATACACCGCGAAAAAGCTGCACCGGAATGCCAAAAACTTGCCGGAACAAATCAGAATTGATCACGTTAGAGGGAAACAACAAGCTCTCCCTGGGGAAAGCTTGGGCGACGACGCCGTAGAGGAAAAGAGCCACCGCGGCCCAGGTGATATCCCTGGCGCAATGCTGCATACCGCGCTCGGCGAATGTCGTCCGCTGTTTGACCATCGCCCATGCTGCTAACAGCGCCGCCGGTATCGCCAGCGTGTAGCGGCTAAGCACGTCGACGGCAACAATACAATTTGTGCCGCAGGGCCTGTTCGCCCACAAGATGGCCAAAACGCTCGCAAACCATACAGAAACAATCAATGCTGACCATAAGATTGTAGAGCGACGGCCGTCATCTTCACTCAGCCGGTTGGCGTAGATTAACCGCAGGCCAAAAATGAACAAGATAAGAAACGAAATAGCCAGAAGCACAACGCGAAGGATTTCCAGCAAGAATAACCCTGCTGATCCCGCCGATTCCGCCCACTGCAAAATGGTGAAAACTTCCAGCCATTCATGGGATCCATGCAACAAGCCAAATACCGCGAGAAACAAGAGGGCCCGTGCGCTGCGAAATTCAGAAGAACGGCCCACCTCCAACCACACGGCCAGGCCCATGCTAAAAAAAGCAAGACCATAAAAGAAAAAGACAATCACCATATTTTGATCGAAAAAGGTGGATATGGGTGCCATCGTCTATTTTCTCCCGCGTCGCGCTCGCCTTCCTTCCCCTGTATTATACTCCAACAGAGCTAAGAATCCTCCAGCGACCGGAATAGTCATTCCTGTGATACAGGAATCCAACCACTTTGTTGCGAACAGTTTTCGCGCTTACTCTCTGGCTGCGGCCACTGATGCTTGACCCAAAGCCAGCCCCCCATCATTTGCTGGAACCAACTGCTGGTTCAACACCTCAAAATCATTCTTGAGCAGCAAATGCATCGCCTGCTGCAAAAGCGAAATATTTTGAAACACGCCCCCGCTCAAGGCCACTTTATTCAATCCAGTTTGTTGCCTGAGTTGGATACTAAGACGCAGGATCAGGTCAGCCAAACCATTATGAAATCTGGCCGCGATTAGACCGGCGTCCACACCCGCCATGATATCTCTCACAACGGCTTGAATGACCGGCGCAGCGTCAAAAACCTTCTCCTCCAGGGTGAAGACATACTTTCCTGGTTCCTGCGTATCAATCAGCGCTTCCAGCTCGATAGCCGCTTGCCCCTCGTAAGTTATCGTCTGTCTGATGCCCGACAAAGAGGCCACGGCGTCAAACAAGCGACCCATACTGCTGGTCGGTACACTATTCAAACCTGTTTCCAATTGCTTACGTATGACATTCGCTTCTATTTCTGGACATGCCTTGACGCTGGGCAGCCTCGCATCCCATTCAATTCCTGCTGCCCAAAGATGTGCCAGTGCTAAACGATACGGCCGTTTGACTGCTGCATCTCCCCCCACCAGGGGCACATATTTCAAGGATGCCGCTCGTTCAAAACCACGATAATCCGCGAGCAAGACTTCCCCTCCCCACACTGCGCCATCACTGCCATAACCGGTGCCATCAAAACTGAAACCGATGACCGGTGATGTTCCATCCAGTTGGTGTTCCGCCATGACACTTGCGATGTGCGCATGGTGGTGCTGTACCTGCACCACGGGCAGGTCGTCGCCCGCTTGCTCCAATGCCCACCGCGTCGATAGATAGCGTGGATGCAGATCGCAAGCGATTTTCCGCGGCTTGGTGCGAAAAATATGCTGGAAATGGCTGACGGCCGCTTCAAAAGCCAGCAACGTCTCCAGGTTTTCCATATCGCCGATATGTTGGCTTACATATGCGTAAGCATCCTTGGTCAGGCAGAACGTTGCCTTCAATTCTCCGCCAACAGCTAAGATTGGTGGCGCGCTGAACGGCAACCTTACCGGAAAAGGCGCATACCCTCTCGAGCGCCGTATGGGCAGTACCGTATACTGTTTAGGGCCTGCGGCTAAGCGGCCCCCCTCACCATCTGATTCACCACAACCCAACTCCAAAATCCTTACCACAGAATCATCACATCGGGCATAAATGTCTCGATCATGGAACAAAAAAGCATCCGCCAGCGAAGACAAATGTTTACGCGCCTTATCATTTTCAAACACAATCGGTTCATCACTATGATTCCCCGACGTCATAACCAAAACCGGCAACCGTTTAACATTCGCTGTTGACTGTTGACTGTTAACTGTTAACTGTTGATTGTTGTTCCCCAACAGCACATAATGCAGCGGCGTATATGGCACCATCACCCCAATATATCTGTTGCCAGGAGCCACTAAATCAGACAACACCTTGCCTGCCTTCTTACGCAGCAAAAGAATCGGCCGTTCCTTACTTGTGAGCAGTTCCTCTTCCTCACCAGACAACTCAGCAAACTGCCGCACCGTATCTACATCCAAGGCCATAACGGCGAAAGGCTTGTCTACACGCCCCTTCCGCTCCCGAAGATTCGTCAAAGCCACATCATTGATGGCATCACAAGCCAGGTGGAACCCACCTAGACCCTTTACCGCGACGATCAAGCCATCGGCTAGCATTTGTTGAGCTGTCCGTATGGCGATGTCGGGATCGCGGATCGCGCGCTCGCCATTTGGAAGAATGGAATCAGATCCTTGTGTTAATTCAAGCCACACTTGCGGGCCACAAACCGGACAAGCGTTAGGTTGTGCATGGAAGCGCCGGTCCAGTGGATTCTCGTACTCTTCCTGGCACGCAGAGCACATCGGAAAACCAGCCATAGTGGTTAAAGGCCGGTCATAAGGAATATCCCTAATAATAGAAAATCGAGGACCGCAATTGGTGCAATTAATAAATGGATAGGCAAAGCGCCGGTTTTTAGCGTCGCGTAGTTCTCCCAAACAATCATAGCAGATACAAATATCAGGCGAGATCAAAGTATTCCGTGTTGCCTGCACCTCGCTTTTTACAATAAGAAAGCGCTTATCGCCTGCAATCGCCAACGATTCCACGGTTGCGCTTTCAATGTGCGCCAGAGGGGGTGGATGATCGACCAATTCCTCGCGGAATACGGCGACAGATTGCTCAGACCCTTCTACCTCTATAAACACCCCGCCGCTGTCATTGCCTACTAAACCTGTAAGACCATGTTCCAACGCCAAGCCATAGACAAACGGCCGAAAACCCACACCTTGCACGACACCGGTAACCCGGATCCGCTGTCGAATCAGATTATTCATCAACGGTTCCAAACAAAAAGACATCCGACTTCTTCAAAAAATCGGATGTCTGAATGCATATGACTAATTTCGCTTACGCATATTGATCAAGCCATTGTTGGTCGCTACTCTATGTCTTCGGCCTCTTCTTCTGATTCAGCTACCGCGGCCAACACTTCCGAAGCACCCAACTCGGCCGAGCCAACAGCCACTTCGGCCACGCCTTCGGCAGCCACGTCCTTCGCCACCTCATCCAAGACCGCAGATTCCTCAAGTTCGTTCATGCCTGCGACCAGCGTTGCCGCCCCTTCCTCTGCCAGCAATTCGCTCTTTATTGCCAGGTCTTCGGATACCGCCAGTCTGGTCAAACCTTCGGCGATCTCTTCTACTCCCAGGTCAGCTACGTCGGCTCCCGAAGCGCTCATGGCTGCGGACAATACCCGGGCGGCCCCAAAACGCAGCATTGATTCAACTGCGATATCGTGAAGTTCATCATTCTTTCGCGCCAGGAAGGCAGACAAAACGGGCATGTCCATTATTTCCGTCACGGTACTCACTGCCCACATCTGTCCCGCAATCGAGGCCAGATCCATACCGATTGCCAGGTCCTCTTCGCTCATCGCGCCCACAAGGGCGCTCTGCACCGCAATATCGTCTGAGGCAGCCAATAGCTTGGCGCCTTCGGCAACGTCAACCACACCGGCAGTAGCCACAACTTCGCTCAGGGCAGCCGCGCGATCGGCAACCATCAACTCGTCGATGCCCCGCGTGACATCACTAGCTCCGGCGGCCAGCTCTGCCCTGCTCGCTTCTTCAATCTCTGCCGCTACTTCCAGCGTCTCTAAACCTTCTTCCACATCCATGGCCCCAGCCACTGCGGCTACTTCGCTCATAGCTTCTACTTCATTCATCTGTTCATCAGTCATGATCTTACTCCTTTGGGGGAAATTATAAACTTGTCGACTGAAAGGAAAACTCCTCTCTGTCACCTAAACATTATACACGTTGACCGCACTGTTCACAATGCAGGTTTGACTGGACCAATCTTTAGAATAAAACGGATTGGAGCCGCTATTATGGAGATTGGTCCACGCTTCGCCTATAGCGCCTGACAGGTTGTTCGCTGACCCTGGAAACAAATATCGCCTACATCAAAATACAAAAAACCGGCATTTCCTCGGAGATGCCGGTTTCTCTTTATTCAGATCCTGGTTGCTAAGCCGTGTCGGTTCCAAAGGCTGCCTTTGTTCCCGGAAGCAAGCAGTAGATCAAGATCAGGCCATTGATCAAGATCGTGGGAGCCACTGATTGCCAGGTGGACTGGCCCAAGATGGAGACAAATGCCAGAATCAAGTTCAATATGGATAGAATTACCAGGAAGAGCCATGCTTGCGGATTGACGGACCACAACATTTTCACCAGCCATATATAAATGGCAGCCAGCAGACCCCACATGAGCGCCCCTATCAGGTCAAAACTCCAGAAAGTGACCGGTCCCAAGAAATGGGGCAGAAGATGTAACATTTGCAGCGTATGAATAACGGCGAATACTGCCGCTATACCAGCGAAAATCGCTAAAAGGGTTACGCCAAAAGGACGTTTCGTCATTGTATTTTCCTCTTTCTCCTGATCCGCAATCGGATCGTTACTAAAATAGAATCGCAAAATATAACCCCACTCAACCGTTAACGTTACGCCAACACGAGAAGTTAGCTTGACACTTTGTGTCGTGTTAGTCAGTTAAGCACGAGGTGAATCCCTGTCTTAAATGAAGGGGGATATTTGACAAGAACATACGTTCTATTGTAAAATGGGACCAGATTGAACAAACGGTCGTAGCGGCGTTTTAGCAGTTTCAGGCACAGCCACGGCCGTCAAACCAACCCTAGGAGCCCGTCCATCCATGCATCCATGCAAGAACTAACAAACGACAAGCCATCAGCTATCAGGGGTCAGGAGGAGCCTGATCCCTGACCCCTGACCCCTTTCAAAGAATCGATGCCGTTTCCGGAA
>JAACFF010000228.1 GCA_009937635.1 Chloroflexota bacterium | reverse complement strand
ATCGGGAACCAGCCATTCTCCTCACAAACCGTCGTGCCGGAGATATAGGTGATGTGCGCGATGCCCAGTTTGGGAGCTAGTGCGGCAACATTTTCCGCGCTGATCTGGTCCACCGCGCCGCCGACACTGACATGCACCCCGTGGCAATCAACCATCGCCCTTTCCAGACTGCTCACGTCTGTAACATCTCCTTGAACGATTTCAAACGATTCATCAAATGCCTTTCTGGCCTTAGCCTCATCTCTCGCCAGAATCCGTACTTGGAAACCGGCTTCCTGCAAATGACGGGCCACGGGTTCACCCAACATGCCGGTCGCGCCTAAAACTAAAATCCTCTTATTCATGACATTCTTTCCTTTGGATATTACATCTTTCCAAGACGATCTTCAGATATCGGCCACTAAACCTCGGCGACCATTTGCGAGAGGGCGTTACTTCCCAGCAGTCCCCACAACAGAGCTATGTTAACGACGATAGCACCGATCTTGTTGGGGAAAAACGAGGCGAATGCATTCCAGAAAGTTGCCAGCGCAATCATCCCCACAATGGCTGAAACAATTGCCAACCTAGGCCACCAGTCATGCGGAACCAGCCAGTTGAATACACCTAACCCGGAGGCGATAAACCCAATCAAAGGGATGGCAAATAAGACGATGATGATAACGCGGGAGGGAGTGTCGCCCAGTACACTATTGAGCAGCCAGGAGCGGTAATGCCACTTTTTGGTGCTGAAGATGTTCAAGGCAGGGAAGAAGGCCAGGACATGACCAATTCCATGAACAATTAAAACCAAACCAGTAATAAGACGAACTGTTGAAGTAGACATTTTTCTCTCCTTGTCTATGATTTGAAGTCACTTTTGAGGCTTTTGACCTCGACAAGTGTTAGGCCGAGATCACGGATTTTCATGAGGACGCCATGGAGCGCTGCTTGGTCAATCACAGGTCCAGTGAGAACGGTCTCACCATGGGCTTCATGCCGAATGGTGAAGCCCTCGAATGCGCCGGCACTGCTTGGCCCCAGGTGGCTCTTCAGGCGAATTAAGTAATATTCCTCATCCATCAAATTGCCTCATTAAATATCCTTAAGACAGATGATAGAAAAACAAGATGAGGTTGTAATCACACAAAGGTGTAATCCGGGGTGTAATCTTTCGGAGGAAGGGGTGGTAATGGGTTCTAAATGAGGTGGAGTTCCCGGGCGCGGGCGATGGCCTGGGTACGGCCCTTTACCCCCAACTTGCTGTAAATATGTGTGGTATGCTTCTTGACCGTGTTCAGCGAGACGGTTAGCTCGGTCGTGATTTGCTTGTTGCTCAGGCCGGCGGCAATGAGCCGCAGCACTTCCAACTCGCGTGGACTGAGCGGTTCGACCAATGCGGATGACACGGTTTGCAAATCGTCGGGGAAAGCGCGCCGCAAGGTTTGCACATAGTCAGTTTGTTTGCTCGCTGGCAGTTGGCGTAAAAGTTGCAGCATCGGTGTGCCGGAATCGACAAAAATTTGTACGTAGCCTTCCGGTCGGGTCAGCTTTAGGATTTGGTTTAGTGCGTCGAGGGCTACGGCCGTTTCCCCCTTCATCTCGTAAGCCAGCACTGCTAACAGCCCGATTTCGATGACACGAGCCAACCGCCCGGCTGACAAAGCCTGATCATGCAGATGGGCATAAATAGCTAGAACCGCATCCGGTTGTCGCTGCGCCAGGCGAACGCGAGCCAGCGATATTTGCTGCACTTCCTGGGCGATGATAGGCAGATTGGTCAACTGGATTGGCGTACCAGTAAACGGTTGGCCATCAATCCAAGAAACAGCTGTGGCCACATCCCCCGCGTTTAACCAAAACTGCACGGCGCAGGCTGTCAATTGGACGGCGGCAATGCGGGATGGATTCTGGTGGAAAAGCGCTTCTGCCTGGCGCAGGACCACTAATGCCCCCTCGTCGTCACCCAACGTCTGCCGCAAACGCACCTGCGTGCAGAGGTCGGGCAGTGCGTTGTAGCCGAGCCCCCCTTCCCGAATAAGGGCTAAACCCGCCGACATTTCTTCCTCGGCTTGGGTCAGTTGACGCCATTCCAAGTAGATTGCAGCCAACCGGACACGACCATTACCGGCAAAAGGAAAAGGCGCAGCGCGATCCTGTGTACCCAAGGCGATGATGTCACGGCAGGTTGCTCCCGCTGCCTGCAACTGCCCGGTGTGATACTGGCCGTCGGCGACTACCTCCAACGTGTGGGCCAGCAACAAGGGGTTGCCAGCCGAACGGGCGATGACGACTGCTTCTTTGTACAGCATCATCGCACGGCGTGTATCACCGGCCAAACTGACGCCAAGCCCCAACGCACCGGTGGCTCGCGCACGGCTATCCAATGCCTCCGGCGGCAAATAAGCCAGAGCTTCCTCAGCGGCCTGGATAATTTCATCCGGTGCTTCACGGAAAAAAGCGATGGTAGCCAGGTAGGTGGCCAATTCGCCGCGCAGAACCCGCTGTTTTGGAGTCAGGTCGGTCGCCTGCAGCGCCTTTCTCGCTGCCGCGAGCATCATTTCTGCATGGTGAAACTCACCCCTGAGAAACGCCGCCCAGCCCTGCTGCACCAACAGCACCGGTCGAGACTGAACCAGTCGAGCTGGAATTTGGGCCAGCCATCGCTGCCAAGTAGCCACGTGCCCCTTGGCGATAAGCGGCCGATAAGCTTTTGCTACCAGATCGGCGGTCCATTCCCAATCACCAGAATCGATGGCGTGGGAAACGGCCGTTTCCCACATCCCCTGTTTTTCGCACCAATGCCCGGCCCGACAGTGCAGTGCTTGAACCTCGTCGAGGGAAGAAGTCTGGCGGAAGCGATTGGCCAATAAATCGGCCAGCAAATGATGGTAGCGGAACCATTGATGCTTATCATCCAGCGGCGTGATGAATAGGTTTTGGCGTTGCAGTTGGGTCAGGATATCCTGGCCATCGTCCCGGCCGGTGACGGCGTCACACAATGGGCCAGATAGCCGGGATAGAAGCGACGTTTGCAGCAAAAAGGTCTGTATCGATTCTGGCTGCCGGTGCAGGACTTCTTCGGTGAGATATTCCAGGATGTAGTAGTGGCTACCGCTGAAATCTTTGATGAAGTCGCTCGCGTCAGTCCGGCCTTGCAAGGAAACGGCCGTTAACTGCAAACCGGTGATCCAGCCTTCGGTGCGGGCTTCCAGGGCAGCGGCATCCTCGTCTGATAGGGATAGGCCCATCACCTGGCGCAGGAAAACAGCCGTTTCCTCCACCGTAAAGCGCAAATCTGCGACACGAACTTCATTGAGCAAACCGCGGGCCCGCAGCCGGGCCAGAGCCAGCGGCGGGTCTGCGCGGGTGATGAGTATGAGATGTAGTTGAGGCGGCGCATGGTCGAGCAAGAAGTTCAGCCCATCATGAATGGACCCCTCAGCAATGAGATGGTAATCATCCAGCACCAAAATGATTGTCTCCGCCAATGCGGCCAGCTCATTGAGTAGACCGGTGAGCATGGCGGGGGGGGACGGCAAGGGAGTGGATGAAAGCAACTGCCGGGTCGTGGCACCAAGGTGCGGAACGACCGTTTGTAGGGCCGCAACCACGTATTGCCAGAAGCGGTTAGGATCATCATCATACAGGTCCAAGGTTAACCAACATAACTTCGGATTTGGAATTTGGGATTTGGGAGCAAGAGACTCGGCCGTCTGCCTTCCCCAATCCGTAATCAAAGAAGTTTTGCCAAATCCGGCTGGAGCAGAAACGAGTGTGAGTTTACAGACGTTTTGTAGACCCCGGTCAAGTCGCTTGATGAGACGCCGACGAGGAATAAAGAATGGTTGTAACCGGGGCACATACAGTTTCGTTTGTATCAATTCGCCAGACATGGGCACATTATAATGAAAAGGAACGTGGTAGCTAATTAACTCGAAGAAAAAGCTGCGTACTTTTCTATCGCATCACAGAAGTGATTTCGCCACAAAGTACGCAAGACTTATTTCGGTTTAATTAGTAAAGGCTTGCTTGAATGAATCGAGATTTATCAAACATTACGTAGTCAGTGTAATTAAGCGACGTTTTTCTTGAAGCAACTGCAAATAGGTTGAGTATCTGCACTCCAGAGGCTCAGATAAGATTCACCAACAAGATGTACAGAAAGAAACTGAAACCAAATTTGTAAGTGCCCTTTTTCAGGAAGCAGGTCTCTGACCAAAAATTGACGAAGATTGACACGTTGGCCGATGGCAATAGAATATCTCAAATAACACTAATATGGGCCAACGAGGCTGATTTACAATAACGATGCAGATCAGACCCCACGGTTCTTAACATAACCGCTGATTGTTAAAGGATTCTACCACGAGTATATTGACATTACAGATGTGATCCCCGTTCATAGGTTCACATCCATTTGATGGTAAATGCTCGCCGCACCAATGAGTCCCCCAATTGACGATAATCCGAACTTGTTTTGCCAGCCGTCTTTCTGTTTGATCGCTACTTGGTGGATTGACGTTCAATCTCCCGTTGTTAATAAGCATGTGCCATTCATTGGTCTGATCATTGCCATGTATTGAGACAGACTCTTATAGATTTCGACGGACCATTTTAATTGACCACTCTGTGGCGCTATGACAGAAGGAAAAATGCTAATGTGGGAAGATCCAAAACCTGGCTACAAGTGGCCGGTTGCAGTTTCACAACCAATCACGGCGTCTGCGGAGAAGGTCTGGGATGCTATCTCGATGCCAGGTAATCTAGAGCTTTGCCATCCCTTTTGTGCAAAGAACCCCGTCGAGGTGTGGCCTGGCGCAGAATCCCAGGACCAGATTCATTATCTCAGTGGTTGGGTCTTTGAGCGCCGGTTCTGTCGCTGGTTTGAGGGGGTCGGCTATGACCTCGATATCGGTAGGCAGGGTGGTGGGATGTCATTTGTCTCGTGGCGAATAATATCTGTCGATGATCAAAATTGTATCCTACGAATTGCAGTTTATCCGCACGTGCTTCAAGACGTGCCCATGGCGATCCGGTGGCTTCCACACATCGTGCACGTCGGCCCGATGCTTAGAACGTACTTGTCGTCGGTTGTAAGAGGCTTTGAGTGGTACGTGACCCGTGGCGAACCAGTGCCTCGCAATCAGTTCGGTGCACACCCCTGGTTCTCCATTCCCAATAGACACAATCGGGTGTTTGAATGACTTCAGGTTTGGTTCCAGAATCGTTATCTAACAATTGCCTGGATAGATAGATTTCAATCAAGAAAGCCCTTGCAATTAGCCCCATTTGGGGGTGGTAATTACGTTTGATAACGAAAACGAAGAAGAGATTCATGTGGCGCGGAGTCTTCGGAGCCGTCACATAATCTGCTTTGGACTAAGCCGTAAGTCGAACGTATATGGAATTTAAGACGACGGAGTGGGGGATTGAATTCGGTTTCTGTCGCGAGCAACCAGGCCATTAAGAAGAAAACAGAACAAATGAGCACAGATTCAGCCCGGACAGGGATGGCTGCACGTTTGTTGATGGAAATACTGAATAGCTATTGGGTGGCGATTGACAAGGGAGGCCAATGACACCACCAAACCACGGAATCAGATAGATCAACAACGTCTGGAATCAAGCACACGGTCAGGGTGGGCAACGAGGGCGTGGTCGAATGATCTGCACCAGTTCCATCACTTGTCCACAGGTTCGACACCGAACGCGACGTTCCGAATCAGAGGATTCAACTGTACGGTCCACCTCATCGATGGGCGGTGCTTCCGGCTCAGATGGGTCCAAAACCAATCGAATTATCGCCAATTGATGCCGCCGTGCTGAACTGAATAGGCCGCAGTAACGAACTTTGACGAATCCTTTGGGCAGAACATGTTGCAGAAAGCGGCGTAGGAACTCTTCAGCCGACAGGGTGCAAACTCACCATTGTTTTGTGTCGGCGACACGGTAGCGAAAAGTCACTTTGCCACCAGCGGCCTTGAGGATGCGATTATTACTGATAGCCACTCGAAAGATGTAGGGAGCCAGGTAGTTCAAAGCAGACAGACCATTGCCAACGGGCTGACAATGGACGACCCCATTCGCCGTGCCAGGTCTCGACGGGAACTGAATCAAACAAGTCTGTCCTTTTTAGAGCATCGCGGAATTTGGCTCGAAACAAACGGGAAAGCGCCCTCACAGGAACCAGGAAGTTGTGTCGGGCGGTGTGCCACTGTTGCACATCAGCCGTTAGGCCGCCGGCAGGCACCAGATAATGGACATGGGGATGATAGGAGAGATTGCGCCCCCAAGTGTGTAACACCCCGACCAGACCGATTTGCCCGCCCACGTAGCGCGGGTCCCTGGCTAATTCCTGTAACGCAGCTGCTGAGGTACGGAACAGCAAATTGTATATAGATCGTTGCTTGCCTCGGGCGACTTCCCTGAGGGTAGCCGGCAAGGTGAAGGTGACCATGAAATAGGGGAGAGGCAACAACAAAGCTTGCTGTTTGGCCAACCATTCTTGGGCGGCGTTGTGCTGGCATTGGGAGCAGTGTCGATTCTGGCAGGAGTGGTACTGATAGTGGGTTTCATCACAGGTTGCACAGTGGTACACATGTCCACCGAGCACGCCTGTCCGACATTGGGCGATGTCCCGCAGCGCCCGTCGATGGCTGGGTAACAGGCGATCATCAAACTTTTCCCGGTACGATGCTCCATATTCATGAACGATCTCTGCCAGGGTGCTCATGGCAGCGCATCCATCAGCTCATTGATCGTGGTCATAGCCTTCTCTTCGGCTTTCCGTGTCAGATGGGTGTAGACGGATGTTGTTCTGGGCGAACTGTGACCGAGCCAGGATTGAATGAGCCGAAGATGGACCCCAGCTTCTAGCAGATGGGTCCCATACGAATGCCTGTGCGTATGGACGGTGGCTGCTTTGGTGATGCCACTCTCTGCCAGGGCCCCTTTGAATGCCTGGCTTACCCCCTCGGTGGACATAGCGGTCGAGGCCTTGAACTGCACGCTGCCTCGTGTCCGAGCGGGGAACAACCAAACTGGATGGCGATGTGTCTTCCAGAGGCCACGGAGTTGCTCTAATGTCTGGGTTGGCAATGGGACGTAGCGATCCTTAAGGCCTTTGCCAAAACGCACATGGGTTTGCATGCGGGCACTATCGATGTCTCCCACTTGCAACCGGCTCCTTCACTGATACGCAGGCCGCAAGCATAAATCGTGCTCAAACACACCCGGTAATGGTGGCGACGTACCCGACTGAGAATCTGCCACACTTCCTCTATACTCAATACAACAGGAACTTTCTTCTCTTTCTTTGGCCGTATCAACTCAAATACTGGCCATTGTCGTTGGAGTGTACACTGGTAGAACAATTTGATGCCGCACAGGGCGACTGTACAATTGCTTCGTGAAAGGCGAGCTCGTTTTTCAGATACAAGAAGTACGCGCGCAGTTCTTCCTCGCTGATTTGGTCGGGCGACTTGCTATAATATTCAGCAAGTTCGCGCACGACGCGTATGTAGGCCCGCTGCTTTCTGTGTGACAAGCCGCGCAGTTGCATATCTTTGATCATTCACTGTCTTAATGGGGTCATGACAATATCTCCTGTAACCGTAAATGGGATCTGTTACAGAAGATGATAACTTGTCTACAACATGTAGACGCGAAGGGTATGGCTCAGCTGTGGGAGTGTGTTCTGCGCGAAGCGCTTAGTCCAATGGAGGATTATCAGCAATGTGGGACAGTCCTTATCGCAGGAAATTGCCCTCTTACTCCAAAAACGCCCAAACGTGGACAACAACACTCAATGGGGATTTGCGTGACACTTTTTACGATTGGTACCCGACTATGGCACAAACAGTAGAGAATCTACCAATAGCTGGTTAGCCCGGATTTTTTCTGCTAACCAGTACTGACGGACAATACAAAAACAGGCGCCCTCTGAAAAGATACGGATTTATTTACCATCCAAGTTCGCAAATCTTTCAGGTTAGTCGTGAATGGTTAGGTTGCCCCCGTCCACGGCGAACTGGAAGAAAGGATCCTGATAGTGACAACCGTAATCATCAAGATTGTCGGTTGGTGGCCAGGGACCGACCGAACTCCAATAATCGCCGTCCCTGCCCGGTGTTCCACCGTCTACTACCCAGAATTTCATTAGCTCCCCTTCAAATTCAGCGGGATCTCGCCAGCCTCTGATACTGTCTACTTTCACAACAAAGGTAGCGGCCGGATTCTGACCGTATTGCCCAAATGCAACGCAAATGGGATGGGCTTGTACGAAGCGCCAGCCTTGCTCCTCGTCATACTCCTTCCAGTGGACAGAACCGCCGGCTTCACCGCTTGCAGGGTCAACCTCATGAACGTTGAAGTTGAACCAACCCTGTTCTACAATGAAAAAGCCTAGTGAGTACATGCCACCTGTGATTTTTCTTGCAGAATCTGCCCAAACGCTTGCCACACTTAGGGCCATGAGTAGTGCAGCAATTAACACTAGCTTAACCATAAACTTCTTGTTCATTTTTTAATCCCCCTTGAGAATTACTATGACCATGCCAACAAGATCAGAGGGTGCCTTATATCCCGCAGTGCTTCGGCCATAATCGAGCCTAAATCGGTACCTGACGCGTCCTACCTCATTGCAGTAGGAAGCTCACTCCGTATGAACTATCCGATCTGTCAATCATTAGTTGGAAGCAGTAATTAGATAGCAGATGCGAAGATTGTGTTCGCCGACTCATCCCCGTTAGAAGCGCACGGAAAATGCGTACCGCTTCCAGTTGGTTCCTATAATTAGTATAAGGGTTGGACTCTGCGTTGTAAAGTTTCCAGCATATCAACCGGATGGTAAGTTTCGTTTCGATGTAGGTGATGATGTGGACCCCTCCGGTCTACGCCCATTGCGATCTTGACCTTAGCGTAGGTTTTCGTCCTTTTGCTACGTAAACCCCAATATGTCGGTGGCGTGGCAACAGGACGCCGCCGCCTTTGCCGGCGATCAGGATTTGCCTCTGGACGAAGCGGGCTGCCTTCGCCTAGAACAATTCCTACTGATTTTGCCGCCAGAAACGTATCTTCGCGAGGATCCCCTGCGGATTGTGGACCGAGGGTTGGACGAAATCGCCCAGATCGGTGAGGCGATTCAAGTGACCGGCGCTGAAAAGAATACTGATGATTACCGCTATTTCCACAATAAGGTGTGCTGCTCGGACCCCTATTGGGGAGTGAACCAGATCTCAGCCACCGAATGAGGGCTGCTAATTAGGCCATGCATTGAAAGCAATGCTCCAGAGCAAGATGGCGAAAGGTGTCTGGTATAATAGGTTGGCAAAAACCATACTCAGGAGAATGATCCATGTCATTAACTATGACCAAAGAAGAACGAGAAAGTTTCTTAGACGAAGTGCATGTAGCCATTATCAGCATACCAGAAAGCGACCGCGGACCTCTGACAGTGCCCGTTTGGTATACTTTCGTCCCACAAGGGGAGTTTCATATCTGGACCGGCGGTAGCTCACGGAAGGCAAAGTTATCACGCGAAGCTGGTCGCTTCAGCCTATGCGTGCAGCAAGAAACTCCTCCTTACAAATACGTTAGTGCGGAGGGACCGGTAGTCGATATTGAACCAATCCAATTGGAACGTGATCTTCGGCCGTTGGTATATCGCTACCTTGGCG
>JAACFF010000655.1 GCA_009937635.1 Chloroflexota bacterium | reverse complement strand
GAGTAAGCGGAAGAAAGCCAACGTTTTTTCTGTGTGACCAGGGCATTGAGATCCGAAACCGAGCATATGCCGAACCTGGGTGGGGTCGGTTTCAGGCTCGGAGGTAGTAAGTCGAAGAATCGTAACGGGTTTTCAAAACCGAACTCCGAACCTCTGCCGAACCCCGAGCTTGAATTTTGAATACTTGTTACCGTCTGCACCGTTGCTTTTTTCGGCATTACGAGGCTTACGCGCGCGTGAGGAAAATATCGCGCAGCCTTGAGCGCCAATAACCGATCGAAAGGGGAAGTACCCCTGCCTTTTCAGGTTGATAATGTCCGCTTTTTAAGTGCATAGCGGTCGTCGCCCCTGCGATTGACGCTATGTCCCTTGTCACCTCGTAACCGCCGTTAATGGCAGATTATCGGTAGATCTCAGAACCGCCTTCAGTATCGGATTCAATTATTTGTTCAACGAAATCTTGAAATTCTGGCGTGAAGGCATTACTGCGCTGCCGCCAGTACCATTTGAACCCAGGTGTTGTGACGGAAGCCCCCATAGTCGCAAACATAGCCTGGTTTAAAGACGCATCAAGTGTGCCCTCGGTTCCCAGGAAGTAAACGCTTTGATATGCAATGAGTGCGCTATGAACGTTCATCAGGAACTGCAACGCCTCATCCTTTGATAAGGTGGTCGGATCGCTCATCCCCTTTCTGAAGACTTGCGCCGCTTGCTCATTGGTACCTACCTCAACATACCACGCCTGAAGCGCGACAGTGGCATTATGCGCCGCGGCCGATCGCATTTCCCGCGTGTTATCTGAAATCTGCAAGCCAACGAATACGAGTGAAATGATAATCGCGGCATTCCCGATAATTTCAGCAAGGTTTGCCCAGTCCTGTAAAGTACGCTTCATTTTGACGACTCATACATGGTTTCATTAATGTTGACCCATCATAGTCCAGATGTCGCAAAGTAGGCGAACTCAGACATCCCCTGATTACCTCTGACGCCACCTGTTATGACCGCTTTGGAAAAAGCAGACATTTCGTATACCCAGGGGCTCGATGAAGGGACGGTTGGCCAGATCCCTGGGGAGCGAAACCCGGCCGTTTCTACCTCACAAGGGGCATTTTTTCCCACTATTAAACTTAGGAATTAACCCGCGCTTACTAAACTAACCCTCTCAAAGCGGAAATCGTAGGCGGTGCCCCTTAGTATCGGCTTATTCGCAGGTGCAAATGGCGGATTGCTCACAAGGGGGTGCAGAGGCAACTTTACAAGATCCCGCGGTGTTTCCTGTGCCAATACACCATGCGTTGCAATCAAATGTGTCGGGGTGGCCAGTATCATTGTTATGGCTGTGCAGCTCATCGGCACCAGGGTTAGACTCAACCAAGAGCCCGTTTGGTAGGCAAGCTTCGCCGAACATGCGGCCGTTCGGAGTGCCGTCGCTGCGGGTGCCGATATGGCATCCTGCAACGCCTGGATTAACTCCGTCGCTATCTTTCCACCACGTGGTCTGGCCCTCCTTCCAATCTGCCGGTTTGAACTCAAATGTGCCTTGAGCTCCTGGCATACCTTTTGCTCCAGGAGAAGGTTCCCCCGCGGCGCTGGCACCTTGTGCCATGATCAATAAGACAATGGTGAGAATAGAACTCTTGAATAAGTACAGCATTTGATATCTCCTCAATGGATATTACGTCCATCGCTGGTTGGAGTAACCCGCATTAAAACTTTTCTCTCGTTGTCAATACCTTCCGCCCAAGTGTAGACCAAACCGGAGAAAGTAGACGACAAGTGACTATTGGCCAGATTACACCCTTCAGAGCCGGAACCGAAAACATTCACCTCTTTGCAGAATTGCTAATTCTTCTAATGTCGCAAAGTAGGACAAACAGTCATCAGCCTGGGTGCTGATGTGCTGCGAGGGACGACCGCTCTCACCACAATCCACCACGCCGCCACGTTATTGTTGAATCTAAAGCCCACGGATATTTGGAAAGAGCAGTTGTGTATACTTCTTATTTTTACAATATAACAGGAGCAGCCGATGAGCATTCAAGCACCGAAGTTCACATGGGGCCACATCAACATCAATGTCAGTAATCTGGAACGCTCAATCGAGTTTTACGAAAAGCTGGGTTTCGAAGCTTTCATTCCTGCGATCCCTTACCTGGGCTTGAAGAGCGAGGCTGTTAGCCAAGTAATTCCGGAGGCTGCTACCCGTGCTCTTGGTTTAACCCCAGAGACGGGAGGACGTGCTTGTATCATGCAACTCGACAACTAAAACCGTTGACCAATTCTGACCTTGGTCTCGTACGCATTTGCCTGGCTTCTCAAGATCTACAGAAAGACTATGTCTATCTACGCGAGCAAGGGGTGGAGTTCATTTTAGAACCCCAGCCTTGTAAAGATGGAATGGCAGAAATTGCAACCTGTTTTGATCCTGACGGCACGCTCATTGAGTTGATCCAAGTGTATCTTGAAAAGTGGCCAAGCCTTGGCTGAACAGCGACGGATGGGCAAAAGCCTTGCGAATCCAAAGTCCGCAGTGAGCCGTTGAGTGAGTCGTTTCTGCCAAAAGCATATCACGGCCCTGATGTCTCAAATTAGGACAATGTATGGACTCCTCCTTTTACCGAGGTCTGACTAGACTTAAGTGGGTTTACCATACAAAGGACTAGCCATGAGAAATTAACGCTTCCAGCCGGTACTGACAAGTAAAGTCGCCAAAATTGATAGAATCCGGCGATGAATACTTATAAACGCCACCGATTCCCACCCGATATCATCAGCTACGCCGTCTGGCTCTACTATCGCTTCAATCTCAGCCACCGCGATATTGAAGATCTTCTGGCCCAGCGAGGCATCACTGTATCCCGAAAAGCAATTCGCCTTTGGTGTATCAAGTTTGGTGCGGTTTACTCCAGGCGGTTGAAGCGTCGGCATAGCGGATATGGCGATACCTTCTTCATCGACGAAGTCTTCGTAAAGATCAATGGCAAACAGCATTACCTGTGGAGGGCAGTTGACCAGGATGGTGAGGTTATTGATGTCTATCTACAGGTCAAGCGTGAAGGAGCTGCCGCTAAGCGGTTTTTCAAGCGTCTGTTGCGCAGTCACGGCGGTGAACCCAGGAAGATCGTGACAGATAAACTGCGAAGCTATGGTGTTGCCCATCGTGAGTTGATGCCCGAAACGATCCACAGTACTAAGCAGTATGAGAATAACCGGGCAGAACAGTCACATGAGGCTACCAGAGTGAGGGAGCGGGGCATGCGTCATTTCAAATCAGTTGGTCAGGCTCAAAGATTTCTGGGTGCTCATCTTGCCGTTTCTAATCTCTTTAACC
>JAACFF010000227.1 GCA_009937635.1 Chloroflexota bacterium | reverse complement strand
AACCCGACGGCATGGGACTACATATGGTCAGGTGGTCTACTGATCTTTGGTTTGGCTGGGATGTTCTCTGTGAATATTTTCTGGCCGTTCATATTCATTTTTGTTGGTGTCGTTATCCTAGTCGAAACGCTCCTGCAGCGTGGCTAGGGAATAGCTACTGTTATGTAAGGAGGACAGTAATCATGAGTATCTCTATTGCACGAGAACGTTTGAATCCGTTGGAAATGGGAACATTAGTAGTTGGGTTCTTGCTGGCCGGCATCGCCATCGCCGTGACGACCGTGAGCTATGCCTTGAACATGACGTTTCAATATCAGTGGTTGGTTTGGGTCATCACCGCGGCTTTCGGAGCCGTTGCCTCGATAACCTTTGCCTGGCCACTAACATTCCGTAGCCCACCAGGTGAGTTGCCTCGAGGAAGGTTTTACCAATTACTCCTCGTTTCCATGCCGGTGGCCTATATCCTGGCCAGCCAGGTCTGTGGTCTAGGCCTTGCCTCTTGTGGTGTTGCCTGCACCGTAATCAATCTATCGTTGATAGGTCTATCTACGGCCACGGCCGTTCAGATTCATCGCGGCAAATCGGTTGGGGCGTTACTGATCCCTATCGTGATCCTTGGTCTCGTTCCGCACTGTGTGTGCCATGCGCCCATAAATACCATCTGGCACGGTATCTTTGGTGGTGTATCACCCACCTGCAACATGGTGCCCCTGGCTGTAACACTTTTTTCGGTGGCGGCTTTGCGGGGCATTCGGCCCCGAGCCAGCGCAGCCCTTTCGGGGGTGATGACCGGTATGATCGTTTTCATGGCTGTAGGTAACCCGCTGTTCAGTTTTCCCTGGCCTGGATGTGTTTAAAGCGTCTTCGTTTGAAAGCACATCAATGATCTCGCAATTTACAAGTGCGTTGTAGCTTTTCGTTGCAACGCACTCGCTTTTGGTACCAAGGCTATAGAATGGGTGGGAGAAGGAATCTTGACCAGACTTATTAGGTAAATGGTGGTGTAATTTTGCTGCCGCCTACCAAAGAATGAACCGCTTCGGTAGGCAGTCAACTTGAACCCATGATCAGGCTCGGAGCACTCAGCTTTGCAAGGAACGCCCCCTTATTCTCCTGGATGTCGCTTATCATTCTCCCTACCCTTCTCCCCCTTCAGATATTTCTTTCCCCATCTGCTTGAACGCACGTCGCCGTGTCTCGAATTACTCCTGCTCATGACTTGACGCTGCTTCGGGCCTGAAAAATGCTGACATGACCTCAATTACAGGTTGGGCCTGCTCGCGGCTGATGATTTGATTCTTCACAAGCAAGAGAATGATAATTTTGAACAATGGAAGACTACAAGCAACCGCAGAAGGAGCATAAAGGTGGGCCATCTTTCTATCCCCATCAAAAAAGCCTAAGATTGAATGACTCCGCCTACTAATAAAAATATGATATTTCTTTCTGTTGCAGAAGGGTCCAGAGAGTGATTAGGCCAGTCGGGTTGAACTTTAACGTTGAATTTTCACCGGATCTATACGTGCCCATCTAGAGCGATGCCGGGATATTCAGAACCTTGCTGCCAAGGTTGAGCAGTAACCGCGATACCCCGCGTGTAACGCCTTCTCTCATCCAGTATTTCTCGAAGAGGATCTTGCCCCAGTGCCACATCCTGCCCGAGTGCGGTAAGGGAACCACCGGATCCGGCTCTGCGTAAAATTCGCCGCTAGCAAAGCCGGCTGAGCCCCCACCTGTCTCGATCCAGCAGAAGCCTACGCCGTCGAATTCCGCTTGCGCCCCAATCCCCTGGACCTCATCAGCGATTGAGCGGGCAACGGCCCGCGCTTGACCCTCGGCGAAAACCGCGGCCTTGGGCAGCGGCTTCCCGTTAGCCAGCGTGACGGCCGTCACATCGCCGATAGCATAGACGTTCTCGTGAGATGTCTGTAGTGTCCTTCTGTTCACTGGTACCCACCCGGTCTCGTTAGCCAAGGTTGATTGCTGCACTACTTGGGGAGGCCGATGCGGCGGTACGCCGGCCAGCAAATCAAATGGCGCCGGCTCACGGCTTGAGAAAACGAGTTCATTGCGTTCCGGATCAATGTGTGTTAGGTCCAGATTCGGATTAAAGCGGATGCCCTTAGCTTCCAGCATGCCCACAACCGCTTGACCCATCGCCGGGCCAGCCACTCCCATAGGCAAAACTTCGGGCGTGAAAACCTCTACCTTGCACCGGCCACGGATACCGCGCCTGCGTAGGTGATCGTCCAGCAACAAAGCCGTCTCGTAGGGTGCAGCCGGACACTTGTAGGGCATACCAGCAACCAGCACGGCGACGCGCCCGCCTTCGAAGCGCTGCAATACTGACCACAGTCGAGTGGCTCCGTCAAGATCATAAGGTGTGATGGCGGCTTCATCAAAACCGGGTGTGGCTTGCGGGGCAAGTGTTGCGCCCAGAGCAAGCACCAGATAATCATAGGCCAAATCGCCGCTGCTGGTCATTACTTTCTGCCCGCCCAGATCAATCTCCTGCACATCGGCCAACACCACCTCCACACCAGACTGTACCAGGCGATGCAGGTCTTTACTAATCTGTGCGGGTTGCCGCCAGCCAACCATCACCCAGAGCAAGGAAGGCGTGAAGACATACTCAGATTGTTTATCTACCACGATAACACGATGCTCTGCTCCCAATAGCTCGCGCAGCGTATTCGCGGTGACGATGCCACCAACGCCGCCGCCCAGAATCAGAACTGTTTTGTTAGCCATCTTTGCCCCCTCTCATAACGCGTGCGGCCCAAAAAAAGTGTGAAGTGACTGTTTAGAAGATACCTTGCTCAACTACTCTTCAACCAGTTAAAAAAAACAGCCGCTAACCTTCCATTAGCGACTTCTGTGATAGCCACAATGGCCTCAAAGTCAATGCAGTAGACCTTGGCAATTAACCGAAAACCTGCTAAATGTAAGTAATCTTACACAAAAGTATAAATGTTACTCCCAACGCATGTCAACATTGTTACAAAAGGCACAATGTCACATACGCGGTGGATGTATTTTTACGGCCGTTTGCCTTACACCCTAGCCGCTCTTCAAAAATCGGCCGAAAAGCATCCAAAATAGGTTTCAACAACCGGTTCGAAAACAAAGCTCTCATTGCCCACGGTATGATGGGAATCAGGAGCGTGGAAACAACCTACTCTAAAGCGAATGGGGCAGGATTCCAGGCTTGCAAGCTGGATAAGGAACGGCCGTAGTGGTATTGGATTTGCGGCAGGGTGTAGCGATGCTCGGGGAAATAGGGGCAGGCGATGCGCGCCAGGCAGCGATCGGCGCAGGGGGAGTGGGGGCGTAGACGGTGTTTGACACAGGCGTCGATATTAAAGCTGTCTAGCTGCACCGCGCCTACCGGACAGGCCTGGATGCATGGCTTGGCGGAGCAGCCAGCGCACGGTACGGGTTGGGGTGGACTGGTGCGTGGGGGCAGTTCGAGCGTGGTCAGGAAGGCGGTGCGATAGGCGAACCAGACTCCATAGGTGGGGTTGATGCCCTGGCCCAGGGGGGAGGGAGCGCTCCAGCCAGCGAGCTGGCCCAACTGCTGCAAGGGGATGAGGTAAGGGGTGTTGGGATAGAGCCAGAAGGTTGGCGGATTGTGCAGATAGTCATGGATGAATTGGCGGGTGATGACGGTACTGTAATGATCGACGGGATCGGCCGTTTTCATGCCCCAATCCTGCAAGGCGGACCACATCTGCCGCCCACCGTGGCCGATCAACATTAGCCGCCGGTAATCGGCCAGCGGAACCCCAGCGGCCAGGATCACCTCTTCCGTCTCCGCCGGCAGCGTTGCACAGTCCAAAACCGCGCACAAATTGAGACCCGCCCCAGCCAAAAAAGCGCTACCGTTTTCCAAATCCTGCTCTTTCATCTATCCAACCTCCCAGCGAATTGTAGCCGTTGTTGGTGCGTAACCGAAATTTCACAATTTCGCTCGGCGTCATGCGGTATCCTTGAACGATGAGTCGCGTAATAGCATGCCGAACTCGGCGACGGCGGCGGAAAATCTGTAGTTGTCCGAGGTTCGATCGAGGGCGACAGCTTCATCCAGAACGGGATGCACCATCGGAATAGATTTTCCCTTATAATGTCTGTGTGAATGAAGCATTGTTGCAGACGAAACTGTATATGCCGCCACTGCGGCCGAATTTGGTTCCCCGGCAGCATCTGATCGACCGGCTAAATCAGGGTCTCCATCTGGGGCACAAATTGACCCTCATCTCCGCCCCAGCCGGCTTTGGTAAAACCACGCTGGCCAGCGAGTGGCTGCACCACCTGCGAACGGACGCCACAAAAGAATCCCAAATCCTAAATCAGATTGCCTGGCTTTCCCTGGATGAAGGGGACAATGACCCCACGCGCTTTCTGACCTACTTCATCGCCGCTTTGCGGACAATCGTACCGGGTATGGGCGAAGGGGTCTTGGCTGCGCTGCAATCCCCGCAGCCCCCGCCGACCGCTTCGCTGCTCACGCCCTTGCTCAATGAAATCAGCCATATCCCGCAGAATAGCATTCTCGTTCTTGACGACTATCATCTCGTTGATGGCGGGCCGGTTGACAATATTCTCGCCTTCCTTCTCGAACACCTGCCGCCGCGGATGCATCTGGCGATGACCACCCGCGAGGATCCAAGCCTGCCATTGGCCCGCCTGCGCGCCCGCGGCCAGTTGAACGAACTGCGCGTTGCTGATCTTCGTTTTACTCCCGAGGAAGCCGCCGCATTTCTGAACCAGGTGATGGGCCTGGAGCTTTCGGCGGAAGAGATTGCGTCCTTGGAGCAGCGTACCGAGGGCTGGATTGCCGGCCTGCAGCTGGCCGCGATCTCCATGCGCGGGCACCAGGACGCCGCCAGCTTCATCGATTCTTTCACCGGCAGCCACCATTTCGTGATGGACTACCTGGTTGAAGAAGTGCTGCGACAGCAGCCCGCACACGTGCAGACCTTCTTGCTTTACACGTCGATCCTGGACCGCTTCTGCGGGCCTCTTTGTGATGCTGTCCTGCGCGATCCCTCCGCTTCCGGGCAGAAGATCCTGATCGCTCTCGAACGGGCCAACCTCTTTATTATCCCTCTTGACAGCGCGCGGCGCTGGTATCGTTACCACCATCTCTTTGCCGATCTGCTGCGACAGAGGCTGCGCCAAGCTATCGCCTCTTCGGTAAGCGATAATGGGGACAGCGTGGAGGCACTGCATATCCGCGCCAGCGCGTGGTTTGAAGAGAATGGCCTGCAGATTGAGGCCTTTCAACATGCCGCCGCCGCCAATGATATGGAACGCGCCGAGCGCCTGATTGAGGGGGAGGGCATGCCCCTCTATTATCGCGGCGCGGCGGCCCCGATCCTGCATTGGCTGGCCTCACTGCCGACAGCGGAACTAGATGCCAGGCCCTCCCTATGGGTGATCTGTGCCTGGGCATTATGGGTTGCCCATCAGAATTCCCGTGTGGCCGAGAAGCTGCACGCGGCCGAAGCGGCCTTGCAAGGCCGCGGGCCGGACGACAAGATCCAAAACCTGCACGGACAGATTGCGGCCCTGTGGGCCATGTTGGCCGCCAATGAATACCAGGCCGAAACTATTATCAGCCAGTCGCGTCGCGCCCTGAAATATTTGCACCGTGATAACCTGGCCGTGCGCACGGCCGTTACGCGCACGCTAGGCTTTGCCTACCATATACAGGGCGACCGCGCCGCGGCAGGCCAGGCATATCGCGAAGCGATAGCGATGAGCGCGGTGTCGGGCAATACCTTCATCAACATATTGGCCACTACCGGCCTGGGCATCATCCAGGAAACAGAAAACGAACTCTACCCAGCCGTCGAGAGCTACCGGCGCGTTGTGCAGCTAGTCGGCGATCCGCCGCAGCCGGTTGCCTGCGAAGCGTATTTTGGCCTGGCTCGTATTTACTACGAATGGAACGACCTGGATGCTGCCCAAGAGCACGGGCAACTGAGCGTGCGTCTGGCACGGCAGATTGAAAGCATTGACAGCTTCGTGGGCGGCGAGGTGTTTCTCGCCCGGCTGAAACTTGCACAGGGAGATGCGGCCGGCGCGGCCGCTGCTTTGGCCGAGACCAGCCTGTCCGTGCGCCGCCATAACTTTGTTCAAAAGGTTGCTGAGGTCGCTGCCGCACAAGTGCTGACGCTGCTGCAGCAGGGCAATCTGGCGGGGGCCGCTCGTCTGGCTGAGAAGCGTGACCTGCCCATGAGCCAGGCCCGGGTACACCTGGCCCAGGGTGACGCGGCCGCAGCGCTGGCGGTGCTGGAGCCGTTGCGCCGCCAAGCGGAGGACAAGAGTTGGCAGGATGAACGGCTTAAGGTGATGGTTCTACAGGCCGTCGCTCACCAGGCGCATGGTGAGCAGGAGATGGCTGCGCAGCTACTGGGTGAGGCACTGGCGCTGGCCGAGCCGGGCGGCTTCATCCGTACCTTTGTCGACGAAGGGTTGCCGATGGCGCAACTATTGTCCGCAGCAGTGGCTCAGGGAATTATGCCGGACTATACGAGCAAGCTACTGGTAGCTTTTACAGACACGACGAAAGACGAAAGACGAAGGGCTGCATCTTTTCCTTCGTCCTCCGTCATCCATCCTTCGTCCCTGGTTGAGCCATTGAGCAAACGAGAGCTAGAAGTGTTGCAACTCATTGCCCAGGGGTTCTCGAATCGCGAGATTAGCGAGCGCCTTTTCCTCGCCTTGAGTACCGTGAAAGGGCACAATCTGAGAATCTTTAGCAAACTACAGGTCCAAAGGCGAACCGAAGCCGTCGCCCGTGCCCGCGAGTTGGGTCTGTTGTAGTCCACACATTACTTTGCCTGTCAACCTGGCATCAAGGACCACCAGCAGGTGATCCATAAAGCCGGTGCTCTAGCACTTCTACCTTCTCGCTGACCCCAAAACAATACTCCAAACAATACTTTAGTTGCTATACGTCAATACCGCATGGCGGTTATGCTACATGCATATTGAGCAAGGGGCACGGACTGGTGCGACCGGCCACAAGAGGATAAGGACATGTCAGACAATCGCAACTCAAAAGCTGATCCGGGTGAACCAATCGTCTATCAAATCAGGATCAAGGGCCATCTAGGTTCCCAATGGACAGAGTGGTTTGAGGGCTTGAGCATCGCTCTGGAAGAGAATGGCGATATGCTCTTAACCGGTGCGGTGGTCGATCAGGCCGCTTTGCATGGATTGTTAAGAAAAGTGCGTGATTTAGGCATGCCACTGCTCTCGGTCATTGCCGTTCAACCCGGCCGGACAGCTGCACCAGTTGTCGAAGAGTGAAATGAGCCAAGCCGCTGATCAATGAATCTTATCAATATTATTCACAGTAGGAGAGTAAAAATGAGCACAAATACAATTAGTTTAGGAAAAATTGAAACGGAAAATCGTGTCTACGAAACGTCGCAGCGCAAGCTTGCCCGAGTCGCAGGGCTCCTGTATCTTGTCATTATCATAGCCGGCATCTTCGCCGAGTTTTTTGTCCGCCAGAGTCTGATTGTACCGGGAGACGCCACAACAACAGCCAATAATATCATGGCGTCTGAGATGCTCTTCCGGGCCGGCATTGCTGCTGATCTGGTTATGATCATGGCTGATGTAGCCTTGGCCGTGGTCTTTTATCTTTTGTTCAAAGCGGTAAGCAACGGGCTGGCCTTGCTTGCGGCCTTTTTTAGGTTGGCACAGGCCGCTGTCTTGGGCATCAATTTGCTTAATCTCTTCTTTGCCCTGGGGTTATTAAGTGGGGCGGATTACCTGGCCGTATTCGGCGCGGATCAGCTAGATGCCTTTTCGATGCTATTTCTTAATGCACACAGCATTGGCTATTCAACCGGACTGGTATTTTTCGGCGTCAATCTCTTCATCCTTGGTTATCTCGTTTTCAAGTCAGGCTACGTACCCAGAATTCTCGGGATCTTGCTGATAGCTGCTTCCCTGGGATATCTGGCCGACAGCTTTGCCAAAGTTCTTTTGCCCAACTACGCTGAGTTCCAGCCGATATTTGACCTGGCTGTTTTCATGCCGGCGTTCATTGCCGAATTGTCGCTCGGTTTATGGCTGTTGCTAAAAGGTGTGAAGGTCCAACAGCGGGATACCGCCGGCTCCTTGAATACAACTCAAGCCGAAGGGATAGCGGCTTAGTTTTCTGGCCGGCGTCCCGCAAGGTATGCGGGACGCCGGTTAGCAGATGGCACCCGGTTACGGCCGTGAGTCAGCGCAATTGACCGGTTCAACGGATTAAATTCAATTAACAGCGCTTGCGGCCGTGTTTGTGGACGCATTGCGCATGTTGGTAATTGATGCGTTAACACACAGGAGCAATGGAGGCAAGCCGATGACGAGATGCTCGGCAACCACGGCCATTAGTTGTTTCTAGATAGGCAGTGCAATCCGTTCCCCGCCGGCAACCTCCTCTATCTTCCCCGGAACGGCGAAGCTGAAGATCTCGCTGCGCTGTTCAATGTACTCACCGCTTTCGGTAAGGGACGAGGCAAGGTAGAAATCGACCTCCACCAGGCCGGCAGTCAGGTCATACAGTGTGTACCAGAGCGTTCGTGAGTCGACGTTGGCAGCGATAGTACGGAAGCTAGGATCCTCCAGCAGCAGCTGGGTAAGCTGGGAGATGCTTACGGCGGCGCTGTTGGCGCGCATTTCGGACGGCGTAAAGCGATCCCGATCGTTCACCCGCGCCTGCAATGTTGCGTAGCGCCATTCGCTGTTGTTGGCCAGGGTCAAAGTGGGGATTTCGCCGTTCTGCGAATCTAAGATGGCATGATTGGAGCAGACCTGCGCTTCGCCCCCGCCCTCCAAAAACCGTTCGTGATTCCGTCCGAGGGAGAACTGGAAGACGAAGGAATCACCGCTCGCATCGGCGATGATATAATGGCAGGGCACGAACTGATAAAGGTGTTTGACGCCGAGAAGCAGATGTTTAGCTTCGGCGACGGTCGCGCAGCTATCAAGAAGCAGGCGGACAATTTGCAGCTCGCCAATGCCTACCTTATCAGTTGGACCCATGTGCGGTTCGTGCAGCGTCCCCATCGCTGTTTCGTCGGCCATTAATGCTACTGCGAGACCGGCACTGTTCATGCCGTCAAACGCACCGCCCAACAAGTCGTTCGAGTGTATGGTCCAGGATGTGTAGCCGCCGTCAGTGGGCTGCCATTCCATGATATATGGCTCGCCCATCATGGCCGCTAATTGCGCATTGATCTCTGGCGGCAAGGGGATGCCGAACACGTCGGCCAGGGTACCGGTGGAGAACTCATAGTTGCGGCTGAGGTAGGCGTGGCCGTCAGTGCTGCGGTGGGGTGGATAGAAAGCATTGGAACAGCCGGGACGCAGCGGCAGATCCATGTTGTACCACAGGACGGAAAAGTCATATCGATCATCCTCCGGATCAGCCCCAAAGGCTGAGGCAACGCCGCGCGCGCGTTCCCATTGGGCCGGCCAGTTCCGCTGTAGATATTCTCGTTGGGCGCGCGCGTAGACTGGGTCGACAACCCGGTGTTTCTCCAGGGAGTCGCCGTGGTTGGCGATGTTCAGTTCGGCTAATTGCCGTCCGAGCTCGAAATTGGTCCCACGATATTGTATGTGACGCACGGTGGGAAATATATCTTTGCCCTTGACGAGAGTTGAGTGTTGGAAATGCATGATGATTTTCTCCTAGTATATGAAT
>JAACFF010000226.1 GCA_009937635.1 Chloroflexota bacterium | reverse complement strand
TGTCGTGGAAGGACAGGTGCACGGTGGGCTGACGATGGGATTGGCTCCGGCGCTGTTCGAGGAGATTGTATATGATGAAAATGGGCAGTGTCTGACAGGGACGTTGGCGGATTATCTGGTGCCAACGGCCGTTGAGTCACCCAAATGGGAGACGGGGCACACGATTACCCCCTCGCCACATCATCCGCTTGGGGCGAAGGGAGTGGGCGAATCACCGACTGTTGGCGCGCCACCGGCGATTGCCAATGCGGTGGTTGATGCGCTTTGGCACCTCGGCGTTCGTCACATTGATATACCCATCACACCAGAGAAGGTGTGGAGCGCACTGCGAAAGGCAGGTGTGACTGACTAGACGACGAGATCGATGGGGCGCAGCATGACGCTGCGCCCCATGTTTCATCATTGAGCAGCGCTGGCAGAGGTGGCCCTATGTATGACGAATTCTTCGCAAAAGCAAGTGAGTTGGTGCAAGAAGGTAAGGCGTTTGTGACTGCCACGGTCGTGCTTGCCACCAAACCGACTTCAGGTAAGCCGGGCGACAAAGCGATTGTTACGGTTGATGGGTTCATGCACGGCTGGATTGGCGGGAGCTGTGCCCAGCCAACGGTGGTCAAGGAAGCGTTAAAGGCGCTGGCGGCCGATGAGAGCCGCCTCATCCGGTTATCGAATGAGCCCGAAGAGGCGGCGCCAAGGGAAGGTATCATTAACTTACCGATGACCTGCTACAGCGGCGGAACGTTGGAGATTTTCCTGGAGCCCCAACATCCACGACCGCGGCTGCTGATCGCCGGAAATTTGCCGGTGGCACAAGCATTGAGCCATCTTGGCCAGTCGATGAATTACCACGTGATCGCGGTGAATGTGGATGGCGAGAATGGACAGACGATCCAGGCCGACGAGGTGCTGGAAGATCTGGAGAAGATCGCCGGCGCGATACGGCCGTTCACCTATGTCGTCGTGGCTACACACGGTAATTACGACGAGATGGTGCTAGAAGAAATATTGCGCGCCAATCCAACTTACGTAGGTTTGGTTGCCAGCCAGAAACGGGCGGAAGCCGTGCGCTCGTACCTTAGGCGGCAAGGCATTTCGGATACGGAACTGCTGCCCCTAAAAGCGCCTGCAGGACTGGATATACAGGCGCGGCGCGGCGATGAGATTGCTTTGAGTATCATGGCTGAAATTGTACAGAAGCGGCGCAATTCGGAACTACTCGATCTGGCCTTATTTCATGAGCCGCAGTTGGTGGAAAATAAGCAGGAAGCTGAAAAGCAAAAGCATGCAGAGGTTGCGCTGGATCCAATCTGCCATATGGAAGTGACGGTAGCAACGGCCGTGCACGTTTCCGAATTTCAAGGCGAACTGTACTACTTCTGCTGTGCCGGTTGCAAGTCAACGTTCGAGAATAGCCCCGCACAATATATACTCCCGGGTCATTCTGGTGGCATGGTGGGTCTAGGCGACATCGAAATCAATTGATTGAACGCTCGTCCTATCAATTCACACCCAAACCCTACCAATCTAGGATATTGCACCCACCTAAAGGGGTGGCTGCTGCTTGTTCAGCGATCGATATTTTTTGCGGTGAACGAGGCGGTTCGGCAAGCGAAGCAATTAGGATTACAGACAATGACGATTAAGAAGATCATACTTCTGAGGTCTAGGTTGACAGGATAGTAGGACAAGACAATAATTATAAGGGTAACCTTATACTTTGTGGGTTCTCTCCCCGGGCAGTTAGTTCCTCGCATGATGGGGAGTGCACCCAAAGTCCGCCAGCTGAATTGTAGCAGGCGGCTTGCGGCATAGCCAGGCGGCGGTTGAAAACCCAATGGCGCCGCGGCGCACCACAACGACCGTAAAGCAACCTTTCCAGGTTGCGATCAAGCTGGAAAGTTTGATCTGTCAAGGAGCAACCTTTCCAGGTTGCGATCAAGCTGGAAAGCTTGATTTACCAAGGAGATACATCTATGAGCCAAAATGGCCGATCAGGCATTTTATACCCGGGCGTGCCCACGACTGCAGATGGGTCGGGGGCCGTCGTCTGGGTCGAAACAAATATTTCTCAGGGAGCAGGCGCTTATCCCATTACCTCTTCTACGGCAATGGCCCATGGCTTTAATACGGCCGTTGTCAATGCCAGGGCCAATTTGTGGGGCGAGCAGTTGCAATTCTTTGAGCCGGAAAGCGAGCATAGCGCAGCTACTATTTGCGAAGGCTTCGCCCTGGCCGGTGGGCGGGTAACCAATTTCACCTCAGGCCAGGGGCTGATCTTGATGAAGGAAGTGCTCTATACGATCAGCGGCAAACGACTGCCCATCGTCTTCCACATCGGCGCACGCGCCTTAACCAGCCAGAGTTTGAATGTTCACGCCGGGCATGACGATGTCATGGGCGTGGAAGATGTGGGCTGGGGTATGTTGTTTACGCGCACGGCGCAAGGTGCGGCCGATCTGGCCCTCATCGCGCGCCGTACTGCGGAAGAGACGCATACGCCCTTCTTCAATGTGCAAGATGGTTTTCTGACCACGCACACGGTAGAGAATATCCGCCTGCCGGAAATAGAGCTGATGCGCGAATATATCAAGAATCCCAACGAAGCCTTGACTAATTTCTTCGATCCTTACAATCCTTTGATGACTGGTGTGGTGCAGAACCAGGACAGCTACATGAAGGGCAAAATCGCCCAACGCCACTACATCGACCAGGTGATGCCTGCATTAAAAGCGGCGATGGCTGATTACGGCAAATTGACTGGGCGCGAATACAAGGTTGTCGAACCATACCGTATGGAGGATGCGGACTATGCCATCGTGGGCATGGGATCGATGATTGATACGGCCGAAGCGACCGTAGATTGGATCCGCGAGAATTTGGGCATCAAGGTCGGCACCGTGCACGTGACCTGTTTCCGTCCCTTCCCCAGCGCCGACATCGTCGAGGCTTTGAAAAACGTGAAAGCGTTCACTGTCGTTGAGCGCATGGACAATCCACTGGCGCAATCGAATCCGCTGGCGCGTGAGATCAAGGCGGCGTTTGCTGATGCTTTAATTGGTCAGGAAGGATATCCGCAAATTGATTCTATCCCACGCGTCGTTGGCGGCTCGGCTGGACTGGGTTCGCGCGATGTGCGGCCGGGAGACATCATCGCCATTGTACGCAATATGATGGATGAAGAGGGTCAGAACTACTTTGTGACCGGAATCGATCACCAACTTGCCTTGAAAATGGAGGAAGATCCCGATATACGTCCAGCGGGGGGCTTCTCAATGCGCGGTCATTCCGTCGGTGGATTTGGTTCGGTGACCACAAACAAAATTATCGCCACGATTGCCGGGGACGTTTTTGGCAAGAAAGTACAGGCATATCCCAAATATGGGTCGGAAAAGAAGGGGCTGCCGACGACCTATTACCTGACCGTAGCGGATGGCGTTATTCGCACACATTCAGAGCTGAATTACGTGGACTTTGTGCCGCTGAATGATGCCAATGCCCTCTTGTATACCAATCCCCTAAAAGGTTTGCAGCCGGGCGGCACGCTCTTTGTACAGACGGCGAAGCGTACACCGCAAGAGGTTTGGGACAATGTGCCTCCCGAGGCGAAGGCCGGTATTCGCGAGAATAACATCCGGGTCATGGCCCTGAACGCAGCCAGGATCGCCCGCGAAGAAGCGCCGACCCCCGATTTGGAAGTGCGTATGCAGGGTGTGGTTCTACTGGGTATCTTCCTCAAGGCCACTCCTTTTGCCGACGATGCGGGGTTGTCTGACGAGGAAGTATTGGCTGGCGTTGAAAAGGCAGTCAGGAAATATTTTGGCAAGCGGGGTGAGGCTGTGGTGCAGGCAAACTTACGCGCCATCCAACGCGGGTACAATGAAGTCTTTTTCCTACCGGAGGATGTTTTGGCTTCAGACTATACAAACCCGGTCTATGATTCACGGCAGGAAATTAAGCTATTTGTTTAGATACCTCTCTGAGGTTTGTAGATTAAATTAACTATTTGGGTAGCGTCAAAACCTCAGAGGTATTTTTGGACGACTACTAGTAAAGGAAACAAGCATGGGTGTACTAACTGATAAAACAAATGTTGCCGATATTACGAAATCGAAGGGAAACGGTAAGAGCAATGGCTACGATGCCTCTATCGTCGACGTGCAAGATTTCTTTGACAATGTCGTCCTGGGCTATAACAAGGGCGCGGAGGATGGCCTGGCGGCTGACGTTAACACGGCGCGCAGTATCGTGCCGGCGGGAACGGGCGCGCTGCGAGATTTTAGCTATATCGCTCCTGAGATTCCGGAATTTGACTCGAGCATGTGTGTGGGTTGCATGACCTGCGTCGTCGAGTGCCCGGACACGGCGATCCTGGCCAAAGTGGCTGAAGAAAAGGTGCTGGCCGAAGAGATCGGCCAGATCGAGAACAGCAAAGAGGCGGATTTCATGCAGGCGCAGTTCGCCACGACGAATAAATTCCATAAGGTACCCGCTAAGAAAGGCAAGGAGCCGGGCTATTTCGGCATTTTTATTGATCCCACGAAGTGCAAGGGATGCGCCGAGTGCGTCGAGGTGTGCGAAGATTTGGGCTATGACGCCTTGAAGATGATCGAGAAGGAAGACACAACGGTTCCGATCTACCAGAAGAGCATCAACTTCTTCCGCAAACTGCCCCCGACGCCCAAAGATTTCGTCAATGACCGCGTGGCCATGGATATGATGCTTTCCGAGCAAAGTATGCTCTTCGTCGGCGGGGCCGGCTCTTGCGCCGGTTGTGGCGAGGCCACGGTGATTCGCATGTGGCTGGCGGCGTTGGGCTATGTGTACGGACAGGAGAATATCGGCATCGTCGCTTCGACGGGTTGCAATACGGTCTATGGCAGCACGTATCCTTATAATCCATATCTGGTGCCGTGGACGAACAGCCTCTTCGAAAATGGACCGGCTGATGCCATTGGCATCCGCCTGCGTTGGGACCAGATGGGCTGGCAGGATAAGCAGTTGTGGGTCATGGGTGGCGACGGCGCGATGCTGGACATTGGTTTCCAGAGCTTGAGCCGCTTGCTGGCCACAGATCTGAATATCAAGGTCCTCGTGCTGGACACGCAGGTTTACTCCAACACGGGCGGCCAATCTTCTACAGCGACCTTCACCGGCCAGGAAACGAAGATGAGCCAGTTTGGCAAGGGAATCCAGGGCCGGCAGGAAAGCCGTAAGGAAATCGGCCGTATCGCCATGATGCATCCCAGTACCTATGTAGCGCAGACGGTGGCGGCCATCCCCAATCATTTCTATAAGTCAATTCTGGAGGCGGCCAGCTTTGATGGTCCGGCGGTGGTGAATACCTACACCACGTGCCAGCCGGAGCACGGCGTTGGCGATGACGCCAGCCGCCGGCAGGCGAAACTGGCGGTTGAGTCGCGCGCTTTCCCTGTCTTCACTTATGATCCACGCAAAGGAGATACCATTCGCAAACGGCTGAGTTTGCAAGGAAACCCGGCCCAGAAGGCGGATTGGTATACGGTGCCCAAAACGGATGAAACGATTGATTTCCTCACCTTCGCGCGCACGGAAGGGCGTTTCGCTAAGCAGTTCGACAAAGATGGCAATCCGCGCGAGTCTCTATTGGCAGCACAGGCAGACCGCTTGGCCAACTGGCACATGCTACAGGAGATGGCTGGCTTGAGATAAGAATGTCGCCAGGCGACCGCTTCGCGTTCAAAGCTTTCGTCGATTTTGCAGATTGTTTATAATTACCCCGGAAACTATGGAGTTTCCGGGGTATTTGTAAACAGGGTAATGAATGAATTTAGGAGGAAATAATGAAACTGATTCTGCGCATCATAATTAATGCCGCTGCTATCTGGCTGACTAGCCTGATACTCGGTGGTTTGAGTTTCACTGGCGATATCGTTAATCTGTTGGTTGTCGCGGTGATCTTTGGTCTGGTAAACGCCTTGATCCGGCCCATTGTCAAGTTGTTGACCTTACCCCTTACTGTTGTCACCCTGGGATTGTTCACCCTGGTGATCAATGCTTTGATGTTGTTGATCACCGTCTGGCTAAGCAGTGCCTTGAGTTTAGAGGGCAGCGTTTTTGAAAACTTGATCACGGTTTTCATTGCTGCCATCATCATCAGTCTGATCAGCATGGTTCTGAGTTGGTTCTTGCCAGATTGAGAAACAACCTGTCTTGAACTGCGACGCAGAATGACGCAGATTTTTTTGTCTGAAGCCCGGCTTTGTAGAAAAGCCGGGCCTTTTTGTTTCTATGCTGCAAAAACGGTGATGTGGGCGTCGATTTGTGCTTGGCCCAGCGAGCTGGCGACTGAGATACGATGGTGGCCGTCGCGGACGAAGTATTCCTGGCCGATCTGGATGAGTTCCACGGGGGGTAGGGGAACTCCTTGCAACCTGGCGATCAGGATGCCGATCCACCTGCTCCTATTGTGTTTCTTTAGAGGATGGAAATCGATATCGAAATCTTCATTACGCCCTTCGCTGCCGCGAATGAGACCAATGGCCACGGTCTGAATCCCTGCGTAGGAACCTGATTTTGAAATCGCATCCTGGTTGGCCTGGCTAAGTGAGTTGAGTTCGTTGTTACGGCCGTTTAGCCTGGATACTATCTTGGACCACCATCCCTTGCGATAAGCGCGCCAGAATTCACGGGCAGCGTAGCTACGAATATCAAAGTGTCCTATTGCTTGTTGGGAGAGTGATACGTTGCTACTCATGATTTTCTTCCTTACTGAACTGATATACTTTCATTTTAGAGAACGGCCGTTGCGCGCTCGTTGCGAGAAACGTTTCGCAAAGCGTTTCGGATGTGAAAGGTTTGTTTTGGGCTATAATGATTGTTGAGAAGGAGTATTTCTTGCCGCGACTTAATTTGCATCTTCTAGGCGCGCCGCGCATTGATATCGATGGCGTGGCGCTAGAGACAGACCGGCGTAAGGCGATCGCGCTGCTGGTCTATCTGGCGGTCACCGGGCAGGCGCATACGCGCGAGGGTCTGGCGACGCTGCTCTGGCCGGAGAGCGATTCCGCACGGGCATATGCTTATCTCAGGCGCACGCTGTGGGAGCTGAATAACAAGCTTGGAGAGGGCTGGGTCACGGCCGATCGCCAGCGCATTGGACTGGCTGAAGGGGCGGAGCGCCGGCTGGATACAGAGCAATTCCAAAGCCTGCTGGGCAAGAGCGAGAACGAAGCGTATGGCCCTCCCCAGCTGGCGCTGTTAGTGGAAGCGGTCGACTTGTACAGGGGCGATTTTCTGGCAGGGTTTAGCTTGCGAGACAGCCCCAATTTTGAAGAGTGGCAGTTTTTCCAAACGGCGGAGCTGCGCCGTGGCCTGGAGCGCGCCCTGGAAAAACTGGCTGTAGGCTTGGGGGAACAGAGGGAGTGGGAAACGGCCGTGATGCATGCGCATCGATGGCTGGCGCTCGATCCTCTGAACGAAAGCGCGCAGCGGCAGTTGATGCGACTCTACGCCCTTGGTGGCCAACGATCGGCGGCCTTGAAGCAGTATGAAAACTGCCTGAAGATCTTAGAGGAGGAGTTGGGCGTTGCGCCACAGCCGGAGACGGTGAGATTATGGGAGCAGATCAAAGCGGGAACGATAGGGGGACAGAGAGGCGTTAAAGCGCCGCTGGAGCAGCCGCACGCCCAAACCCCTCGTCACAATTTGCCTTCGCAGCCTACAACGTTTGTTGGCCGTGCTGCTGAGGTTGGCGATGTGCAACGGTTGGTGAGTGAACCCGGACAGAGATTACTGACCCTGGCCGGGCCCGGTGGAAGCGGCAAGACGCGGTTGGCTATACAAGCGACTTCCACCCTTGTACAGGACAGGCCTGAGATCTTCGGCGATGGCGCTTTTTTTGTGCCGCTGGCTCCCCTTGATACAGCCGGGTCAATAATTTCGGCCGTAGCCAAGGCGCTCAATTTCACTTTTTACCAGGAAGAGGAACGGCCGCGCCAGCAGCTTCTAGAGTACTTGCGTCGTAAGAACCTGCTGCTGATCATGGACAACTACGAGCATCTTATCGACGATGGGGGAGTGGGGATCGTGGTCGACATCCTGGCCGCGGCTCCAGACGTGAAAATTATGGCGACGTCACGCACGAGGCTGAAGGTGCGCGGCGAGCAGGTGTACGCTGTGGGGGGCATGAAAAGACCTGCAGCAGGGGAGGTCGCCGGGTGGCAAAATCTTGAAAAGGAGGTGGCGGCTTTTAGCGCCGTGCAGCTTTTCCAGCAATGCGCGCGGCAGGTGGAGCCGGATTTCCGCCTGACGCGTGAGAATATTACGGCGGTGACGGAAATATGCGAGATGGTGGAGGGCATGCCGTTGGGGCTTGAACTGGCCGCCGGTTGGATGGAGTTGTTGACGGTTTCAGAAATCGCGGCGGAAATTGGGCGCAGTCTCGACTTTCTGGAGACGGAACTTCATGATGTTCCGGTACGACAGCGCAGCATTCGCGCTGTTTTTGAATCTTCGTGGAAGATGCTTAACGAGAAAGAAAGACGTTTATTCCAACAATTGACCGTTTTTCGCGGCGGATTCAGCTCAGAAGCTGCACAAAAAGTCGGTGGCGTTTCGCTATTGTCTTTGCGTGGATTGGTGAATAAGTCTTGGCTACAGCGGGACAAAAACGGCCGTTACCAGGTACATGAGCTTCTACGCCAGTATGCGCGAGAACGACTAAAAAGCGATGATAGAGCGTGGTGGGAAGCCAATGACCGGCACAGCGAATATTTCGCTGCCCTGTTGCAGAAACTTGGACAGGAAGTGAGGGGATCGGGGCAGAAAGAGGCATTCGCTACGATAGGTGAGGAGTTTGAAAATATGCGTGCTTGCTGGATGTGGTTTGTCCAGCAGCGCGCTTTCGACCAGATTATCGATCGCTGCCTGTTTGCTCTTTTTACTTTCGCCGAGACATATTCTTTGCGAGAAGCGTTCTTACCTCTCATAGATGCGGCGGCGGCGTCGCTGCGCAACGCGAATGACGCCCAGCAACTTCTTTACTCATCGATTTTCCTGACGGTGCGTGTCCTGTTAGTGGGCGAATGGTCCATGCCTACGGACAAAGAAATAACCGTTCGCGCCTGGGACAGTTTTTCAAAGCTACCTATCGCGCAGCAGAAAGGGTACTGGTTTGCCCGTCTTCTGGAAAATTATGCCTGGGATGTTGATCGCGAAGTTGGCTTTAAGCATGTTCAACGACTCATTACCGAACTGGATGGCACCGATGAGCGCTGGTTGCTGGCCAGGAACTGGCGTGCGTTGGGCCAATTCCAGCAGGAAAGCGATGCTCGCGAGGAAGCGTTGTGGTCGCTGGTAGAAGCCGTGGCCATATTTGATGAATTAGGAGATGAACTGCAAAAAGGGATTACGTTGTGGCCGCTTGCTTCGATATTTTGGAAGAAGGCAGATTTCCAGCATGCGCGGAAGTTATATGGCAAAGCCAAGGGCATATTCATCGATTTAGGCGTTGTTCCCTATATAGGTCTGATCGAGCAAGCACTGGCGGATATGAGCTTGCAGGAAGGGAGGATTACAGAAGCTTTCAAGCATTTTGCGGAAGTGCAACGACTGGCGCGTGAATTGGGCAATCGCCGCCATCTTGCCGGTATCCTACATTGGGAAAGTATGCAGTCGGTTCGCTTTCACGAGTTTTCCTATGCGCGCGAGCTGCGCGAGCAATCGCTGGCACTTTGGCCGGAGATA
>JAACFF010000024.1 GCA_009937635.1 Chloroflexota bacterium | reverse complement strand
TAAGCGCGGCTCGCGGAATCTCAATCATTGTACCGAACTTATACGCGACCTGAATACCATTTTCTTCCATAACCTCCTTGGCTACTTGTTCGAGCGCGACTTGCTGTACCTTTAGCTCATTCACATGGGAGATAAGCGGAATCATGACCTCGGGACGGACATCCACTCCTTCTCTGGCTACAGCGCAAGCCGCTTCAAAGATTGCGCGTACTTGCATCTTGGTCAGGTCGGGAATCAGGATACCAAGGCGAACGCCACGAGTTCCAAGCATTGGGTTCTGTTCACGTAACGCTTCTACACGTTCCAGATAGTCTTGTTTAACACGAATTTCTGCCAACGCCGCATCGATCTCACTCAAGGTATGATAGTGTTGAGTACGCACTTTTAGATCGGCCAAGTCCTGTACAAGTTCTTCGTATGATGGCAGGAACTCGTGCAGAGGCGGATCAATCAAGCGAATGATTACCGGGTAGCCATCCATGGCTCGGAAAAGGCCTTCGAAATCTCCACGCTGCAAGGGGAGCAATTGATCTAACGCTTCCTTGCGGTCAACAGGATTCTTGGCCATGATCATCTTTTGTACGATGGGCATACGTTCGGTCTCAAAGAACATGTGCTCGGTGCGGCAAAGGCCAATACCAGTAGCGCCGTACTCGCGTGCGCGTTCGGCGTCACGCGGGTAATCTGCATTAGCCCATACGCCTAGTTTGCGAACCTCGTCTGCCCAGCTAAGAAGCTTTAGCAAATAGGGATTCTTGATATCAGGAACTACTGTAGGTAGTTTGCCCTGGAAGACCTGGCCAGTACCGCCGTCGAGCGAAAGCCAGTCGCCTTCTTTGATAATCAGATCTTCATTGATTGTCATCAGCCGGCCGACGAGATCGATTTCCAATTCGCTGACGCCTACAACGGCGGGCTTGCCAAATTGGCGCGCCACCAGGGCGGCATGGCTTGTACGGCCTCCGCGGCTGGTGAGGATGCCGTTAGCGGCAAGCATGCCATGTACATCGTCCGGCTTTGTCTCAGGACGGACCATGATGACTTGCTTTTCTTCTTCCTGGGCCCACCGGGCGGCTGTGTCGGCATCAAAAGCAACGACGCCAACGGCCGCACCGGGGGAAACGTTTAATCCAGAGGCGATTACTTCGGCGCTTCTTACTGCCTCACTATCTAGCTGAGGGTGTAGGAAAAAATCAACTTGATTGGGATGAACGCGTTGGACGGCTTCCTTTTTGGAAATCAAACCCTCTTCTACCATATTAACTGCGATGCGAACCTCTGCTTGAGCAGTGCGCTTGCCATCGCGGGTTTGCAACAGATACAGCTTACCGCGGTCAATGGTGAATTCCATATCTTGCATGTTGCGGTAATGTTTTTCTAGTTTTTCGGCAATGACCTCAAATTGAGCGTAAATTTGTGGCATTTCATCCTTTAAGTCAATGATCGGTTGTGTGGCACGGATTCCGGCGACAACATCTTCCCCCTGGGCATTCATGAGGAAGTCGCCTTCCAATTCCTTTTCTCCGTTGGAGGCGTTGCGTGACATGGCGACACCAGTTCCAGAGTTATCACCGATATTGCCGTAGACCATGGTCTGTACATTAACAGCCGTGCCCAGATCGTGGGCGATGCCTGCAGCGTTACGGTAAGCTATGGCTCTCTTTCCATTCCATGACTTAAATACTGCTTCCGTGGCGAAGCGAAGCTGCTCGTAGGGATCCTGAGGGAATTCACTGTGAGTAAAAGTGCGGTAGATATCCTCAAAGCGTTGGGTGACCACCTGCCAGTCTTCCGCTGTCAATTCTGCGTCTGACTTCACGCCAGCTTTCTTGCGACGAGCAGAGATGACAACCTCAAAAGCCTCATCAGGAACACCCATAACGACGCTTCCAAACATTTGCACTAAACGACGGTATAGGTCAAATACAAAACGAGGATCGCCTGTACGTTCCACCATCTTCTTCGCGATGTCGTCATTCATGCCGATATTAAGCACTGTATCCATCATGCCGGGCATCGAAAACTTAGCCCCTGAGCGGCAGGAAACCAATAAGGGCTTGTCGAGATCGCCGAAGATCTTGCCTGTCGCTTCCTCAACGGCGGCCACGGCTTCAAGTTCTTGTTCCCACATACCAGGCGGGAATTTTTCACCGGCATCTAAATAAGCATTGCATGCTTCAGTCGTTACTGTGAATCCAGGCGGAACAGGCACACCGAGACGGGTCATATCTGCCAGATTTGCACCTTTACCTCCGAGCAATCCGCGTACCTTATCCCAATTCCCTTCTACGTAAGCTTCGGCCTGTTCCAGTTCGGTGAACAGGTATACTGACTTGGTATCTGATTTCGCTGGGGAAATCGTTTCTTGTAACATTATATTATCCTCCAATAAAAAAGTACGAAAATATCAATTTTTCTCGATTCAATTACGCAACACAATAGGCCTGGGAACGTACTCGTAGAACAGCACGTTCCCAAGCCTTTAACCATCAAAATAGCTTGTGGTATCGCGATCCTACTGCGCCATATAAAATCTAAGTAACTATTTTATCGCGTGATCTCGTTTTGAGGCAGTGACAGATTGCACGAGTATACATGACAAAAGTCATTGCCTTTGACGTTTTAGGCGCTTTTACCGCCGATTTGGCACAAAGTCCTGAGAAAATGGCGAGAGCATTTGACCTGGATTGGGGTGGCATCTAGGCTTTAGAATATGCAGGAACAAATTTCAATTAGCCCAAAATGCTTCTGGTGGAATGATAGCAGCGATGGCCCAACAAAGTATAGGCCAATGCCCAAAGTAGGAGAAACTTGCCCGGTGTGCCGACGGGGGAAGCTTGCCTACGATGGCCTCTTTATCCTCACTTGTGAGCATTGTGGGCACATAGCTGAAAAGGGTGGCTTTACCTGATAAAGTGGCTCTCCCTAGGGCAGGCGTGCCCTTTGCAACGACAGTGTCAAAATCGACCGAAACAGCGCGGGCTTGTTCAGTTGGCGGTTGCGAATTACCGCCGTCGACTGCGACGATCAGTTGCATTATGGTTGCTTGGTGATCCCTCCAATCGAAGTTATACTACTGCGCATGACCATTAGGCTGCTATTAGTTGATGATCACGAAGTCGTGCGGTTAGGAATGAAAGTGCTGCTTGATCGCCTTCAAGGGTTTTCGGTGGTTGCCGAGGCCGAGAATGAAGATGAAGCTGTTGAGCAGGCATTGTTGCATGAACCTGATATCGTGATCATGGATATTCGCCTTGCGGGAGGAAGCGGTATTGAAGCTTGCCAAAAAATAAAACAGCTTCTGCCAGAGACCAAGGTGATCATGCTGACATCATTTGCAGAAGATGAGTTGTTATTTGCGGCGATTCGTGCCGGCGCCACGGGATACGTTTTGAAGCAAGTTGGTGGGGGCGATTTAGTAAGGGCGCTTGAGGCAACTGCTCGTGGCGAGTCGATGCTGGATCCGTCGCTGACCCAGCGCGTTTTTGTGGAAGTTCGGCGCTCGATTAGAAAGGAAGAGGCCATCGCTTTTACTGACTTAACTGGACAGGAAAGGCAAGTTCTTGCTTTGATTGCTGCCGGTAAAACGAACAGGGAGATTGCTTCAGAACTGTTTCTAAGTGAGGGGACCGTGCGCAATTATGTGAGTAGTATCTTATCCAAGCTCAACGTGTCCAATAGGGCGGAGGCAGCGGCATACGCCATCAAACACCATTTACAGGATCATCTATAGACTCCCATCATAGACTATGACTGCGAATGAATATACGGCCGGCCAAGCGCTTGACGCGTTGAATCGTGCGGCTCTGGCCATTGCTGGTGAGCTGGATTCTGAAAAGGTTTTACAGCTTATTGTGGATTCTGCGCTGGAGCTTGTCGGAGCTCGATATGCCGCGTTGGGTGTTCCGGATCAGGACGGCCGATTACGCCGATTTCTCTTCAGTGGTATTACGCTAGAGAAAGCAAATGATATAGCTCACCCACCTCTTGGAGAAGGGTTGCTTGGGATTATTGTAGAAAAGCAGCAATCTATTCGTGTCAAAAGAATTCCGGATGATCCAAGAGCAACAGATTTTCCTGCCGGTCATCCAAATATGACCAGTTTCTTGGGAGTACCGATTGTGGGAGCGGGTGAACCTCTGGGAAATCTTTATCTGACCGACAAGATGGGCGCTGATGAATTCTCCGAAGCCGATCAGAAACTGTTGGAGATGCTTGCTGCTCATGCGGCCATCGCTATACAGAATGCACACCTTTATGAGCAAGTAGAACGCCTCGCGGTTTTGGAAGAACGGGCACGCATTGGCATGGATCTTCATGACGGTGTGATCCAATCAATTTATGCCGTAGGCCTAACATTGGAATCTGCCCGTCTATCCTTGCCGGAAGGCTTGGATGAGCAGGCACAGTTATTGGATGCGGCAGTTGAGGGGTTGAATAGCGCCATCCGCGACATTCGCAATTTTATCTTGGATTTACGGCCCCGTCGCTTCAGCGGCGATCTTTCTCAGGGCTTGGCGCGATTGGTGCGCGAATTTCAGGCCAACACGATGATTCCTGTGGCCATGACTGTGTCCCAGCAACTTGATGATCTGCCAACCTCCGTGGCCCGCGCGATTTTTTTGACGACCCAGGAGTCTATGGCAAACATCGCCCGGCACGCACGAGCAGAAAACGTGACCTTAACGCTGGTGCGCCGTACCTCAACAGTCGTGTTGGTCATCAAAGATGATGGGCTTGGTTTTGATCCACACGATGATTCGCGACAAGTTGGTCATGGCCTTAACAATATGCAAGCTCGTTCTGAGGGATTGGGAGGGACGTTTCACATTCGCTCAGGACGCGGTCAAGGTACTTCAATAACCATGCGCATTCCGTTTTAGAGCCACTCTCATGCAAGTTTGATTTACCGGGTTGCGCGACCCAGAAAAAAGCATAAATGGAGCCCACAGGGTTCCTAGAGACCACACTGGATGACAGATGTCTAAAGTATGGATGACATTTGTCACTGCGCGAGACCTTCTTGACGCCGTATACTAGATGTAAGTTGGCAGTAACCGTATCTGAAAGGGCCCAAGTTTCAGCAAATTGAGGTGTAATACGCAGCTGCTAATTTCGGAAATTTGAATTAGATTGCGAGATGTGGCATTGTGAGTAGCAATGAGGTGAATAGAATCAGGATTCTGATCATCGATAACCATGAGGCTGTAAGGCGCGCGTTGAACATCAGGTTGGGCGCGCATAATCAGATCGAGGTGGTTGGAGTTGCCGCGAATCCTGATGAAGCCCTGGCACGGATGGCTTTCATTAGACCGGATGTTATCATTCTTGGACTTCAGAACGGTTCAGATGACGATCTTATCCGGACAGTGTTTGCCGTACGGGATATGGTTGCGGAGACGCCCATCGTAATTGTTTTGGCTCCTTATGCCGATGCGGTTGAAAGAGAATTACTACTGCAAGCAGGCGCCAAGCGTTACTTACTTAAGCACATTAATTCCCGAAAATTGATTCAGGAAATCGAAACTGTGGCTTCTGCCGGAGCCAGTGTCTGACCGATCTGCTAGACCTGACTCAAACTTTATCCCACTTGCTAGCAAAGTAACCTAAGAAATGTCTGGTAGTGATAATACCTACCAGACTATCTTCTTGAACCACCGGCAACGCGCTGAACTTATAAGTGTTCAACATCTGGGCCGCACGGTACAGTGGCGTGTGGGGTGTGACTGTTACCGGATTAGCTGTCATGCAGTCCTGAGCAGTCATTTCATGCAGAATGGGGGAATGAATAATGAGGCAAAGATCCCGGTCGGTAATGATGCCTACAAGCCTCTCACCCTTCACCACCGGTATCTGCATAATGCCATTTGACTCCATCAATGAAATCACATCCTGAAGTGACGTACACGGTGTTACCGTATGCGGTTCCTTGTGCATCAAATCGCTTGTGATTAGCATGGTATGAATATGACCTTTCGCTATTTCTTAGCCAGTTGGGACCAGGAATCGCCGTCAAATTATGTTGGATGAGTATCACAAGTGTGTATCAGTCACTACTTATGCAGAAGCACCCTAGACTAATACTATGCCAAGAGTTTAGTTTTCGCGACTGAATAATGTCACTAATTTGGGGTGACAAATTACGTGATTTTAGGTGCTGGCGACAATAACTCCATTTTCCCCGAGGTACGGCTTGTCTATGGATTACGTATCGTATTGGTTATACTTGATTCTGAGGCTGGCATGCGGTTGAGTATATAGGACTGCTTTTTCAATACGGCTGCTTATGGGTTAGGTTGAGCTCTTAAGGAAAATTTTGCGCTAATCTGCTCTTCTTTGGCCGGAATGTATGTAACTAATTGCTAAAATGAACATAATGGTCACGATAGCAGCGGAATAAAGACAGTATTGGCAGAAAGCATTAATTACCAATAATTCAAGCGCTGTAAGGCCGAGCGTAAACAGGAATGCCAATCCAACGATGCCGAATACCAATTCAGGCAGGTAGTCTTCAACCAGATGAATCCAATCTTTGAGCCAAACGACCAGGAAAATAAGGGCGTAACCAAGCAGACCAAGAAGCGCAACTGGAATAGGGCCGATTGATGAATAAGGAGCACCCGGTCCGCTTACTTGCCCACAGTCAAACCAGTCATTTACGGTACACGTCGTGAATAACGACCCAGAGTGAAAAAGAAGGAGATAATAGGCTACTATTATGCCCGGTACTGCGAGCAACTGAATGAGTCTAGCTTGCCAATTTTCTGGGAGAACCATCTTCTATGACCCCAAATATTTATTGAAAAGGCGTTCGAACTCTGAGAGGGGAACGTTTCCTGAGACTATCTCATCGTTTACGAAAAATGTGGGCGTGCCTGAGACTCGGACAGCTCGTGCGGCCTGTTGGTTGGCGCTGATTACACTATTGTATCGGCCATCCTCCAAGCAACTTAAGAATGGCTCAACATTTAGCCCAACTTCTTCGGCGGCAATTGTAAAACCGTCACGGATTAAAGCGGTTTCTATCGGCTGGCTGTATAAAGCATCGGAGAACTCCAAATATTTGCCTTGTTCGTCAGCACATAGCGCGGCATTGGCTGCAGGTAAGGTCTCTGGCCGCAAAGCGTACGGTAAGAATACCCATTTAACTTGCTCGGTGTCGACATACTGTTCTTTGATCGGGGCCGATTTTTCTCGGTGGAATGCCTGGCAATGAGGGCAACCAAAATCTGAAACCTCGATAAATGTAACGGGAGCATCTGCCGACCCAATTGAAACACATCGTTCCTCGTTTGTCTCGCAGTATTCAGAAAGTGTTGTTCTTTGCTGAGTCTCAGGTCCACGCACAGCCAGGTAAAGGAGACCAAACAAACCGACGACACCAATCAGGCCGATTCCGCCAATCACTAGCCAGTTGGTCCCCTTTTTTTCAGGTGTCTTTTTTGCTCGTCTACGTCTTCTTGCCATATTAATTATCCACCACGTTATCTCGTTTCATATTGCTCGGAGTTCCTGATTTCAAAATACGAGCACTATTCTCCTGTTGGTAGATATCTCGCATTGAAAACCATGGCTGGAGAGTTTATCATGCCTCTGGCAGCAGGCAATTATTTCTAATTCGTCTATAGACGTTTTTGCCCAAAATCACACAGAATCCCGAAGAATGTCATCTTCCAAACATGACATTTGCCACGATTCAATTAACAAGATTTGATTTACACTACAGGTAATCTATATTTTCTACCTTTTACATTATCAGGAGAGACAATACCATGATGACCGTAAACGATCTGATGACTGTCATTCCGTACACGGTGACGCCAGGCACATCTCTACGTCAAGTCATCGAATTGATGAAGACGGAAGGTTGCCGACAGCTCCCTGTTCTTGAGGGTGGTAAACTTATGGGTATTGTCACGGATCGCGATGTGCGTTTAGTAATGAACTCGCCCATGGTCTTGCATGGTCATTGGCAAAATGAGGAACTGTTAGATACTGTATCTGCGGATAGTTGCATGACTGCCAACCCAATGACTGTATCACCGGAAACGCCAGCTTATCGGGCGGCGAAGATGCTCAGTTTGTACAAGTTCGGCGCCTTGCCGGTTGTCGACGATGAACTGCTGGTGGGGATTATCACGGTTACAGATTTCCTGGACCATTTTGCCGCGAGACAATCCAAGACTGTCATAGACAACTTGCAATGAATGTCGCATTCAGGCCACAAAATGGCCAACAGACATCTGGTGTCTGGAGGAGCTGTAAATGTTCTCACATATCTTGGTGCCGCTAGATGGGTCCGCGTTAGCAGAACGTGCATTGAGGCCGGCCGCGAGCATTGCCGAGGCAATGTCGGCCAAACTGACGCTGTTACGGGTTGTGCCGCAGTTCGCAATATTGGCAGCTGACCCCATGCTTTATGAGGAAATGAATCGGTTGGGTGAGGAAGAGTCTATTGCCTACCTTCGTTCCAAAGCAGATGATCTGGATTTAGCCATACCTGCGGAGGTGGCTTGTGAAACTGGCCAGCCGGCGGATACAATAATCCGTTACGCGGAAAGCCATGGCATCGATCTGATTATGATGTCGAGCCACGGCCGTTCCGGGTTAAATCGCTGGGTATACGGCAGTGTCGCCGAACGGGTATTGCGGCAAGCGCCTTGTGCTACATCAATCATCAACGCACGTACTGTTCCAGAAAAGCATGCGTGTAGATCAATATTAGTTCCCCTGGATGGATCGGAATTGGCTGAGCAAGCACTGGAACCTGGCCAGATACTTGCCGATGCCATGAAGGCTGATCTGCATTTGTTACGTATTACGACCTCCGCCCATCAAATGCTGGAATCAAATTCGATGAAGGATTTGTTCGATGGGATCGAAGATAAGGAACTGCAAGATGCAGAGGCTTATTTGCAGACTAAATATGCAGATGCTCCTGACAAAAACGTTTTCTTCGAGGTGAAGGTCGCCCAGGGAACTGTGGCCGCAGGTATCGTTGATTACGCGGAGAATAACGAAATTGATATGATTGTTATGTCCAGCCACGGCCGTACGGGTTTGCAGCGCTGGGTATATGGTAGTGTTGCCGAAAAGGTCTTGCGCAGCGCATGCTGTGCTACCATGATCATGCGTGACCGCTAAGTCGGTCTAAAGTCTTTGTTGTAGGCTAGTAGCAACCTTTGGAACGTCGTGTAGAAGGGGGTCCGAAGATGAACTTTACTTTACCCTTGGCACCGGAACAACTTAACGCGCGCTGCGATCCGGAGCAATTCCAATTTGAAACGACGGCCGATCTAGAAATCGTTGATGATATTATTGGTCAAGAACGGGCAATAGAATCCATTCAGTTTGGAATTGGCATACAGCATTCAGGTTACAATCTTTTTGCGCTTGGACCAAGCGGCACCGGCAAACACACTGCCTTGACCAGATTTTTACTCCAAAGAGCACCACAAGAACCTATACCAGATGACTGGTGTTATGTCTACAATTTTGAACAACCGCATAAACCTAAAGCTTTGCGTATACCTTCTGGACAAGCGATCGTTCTTAAACAAGACATGAAAACCCTTGTTGAAGAACTTTTTGTCGTATTGCCGGCGGCATTTACCAGCGAAGAGTACCTGGCACAGCGCAAGACAGTAGAAGAAGAATACAAGAGTCATCAGACGCAAGCACTCGATGATCTGCAAGAACAAGCGAAGCTTCGCAACATCGCATTTATCCAGACGCCTGGCGGCTTTGCGTTTGCGCCGCTTAAAGATGGCGAGGTTGTAAGCCCGGATGATTTCTTGCGTTATTCGCCAGAGGAACAGAAAAAAATTGAAGGCCAGGTGCTAGAATTGCAGGAAACATTGCAGAAGATTATGCGCCAGGTACCCCAGTGGCAGCGTGAGGTTCAGAATAAGTTGAAGCAACTCAATCACGACGTCGCTGACTTTTCTGTGGGACCATTGTTCGCAGAACTAACCCAGCAATATGCTCACTTGCCAGAGGTGACTAGCTACCTGACGAAAGTACGAGCCGATGTGGTCGATAATGTGCAGACGTTTGTCGACGACGAACGGCCGGTTGTTCCAGCTGCAATGGGCGGAATTGCTTCTACACAGCCTCAGACGGCGTTCACACGCTATGAGATTAACGTCATCGTCGATAACAGCGATTTACGAGGTGCGCCGGTAGTTTTTGAAGATCAGCCACGATACCAGAATCTAGTTGGGAGGGTGGAGCACATATCACAAATGGGAGCGCTGCTGACAGATTTCACTTTGATCAAACCAGGGGGGCTACATCGTGCAAATGGTGGTTACTTGGTGCTGGATGCTCGCAAGATACTTTTGCAACCATATGCATGGGATGGACTTAAACAAGCTTTGACCAGCCGCAGTATTTGTATTGAATCCCTGGGACAAGTTTACAGCCTGGTCAGCACGGTATCGTTGGAACCGGAACCGATCCCCCTCAATATTAAGGTGATTCTAGTTGGTGAACGAATGTTATACTATTTACTAAGCCAACTCGATCCCGAATTTGCCGAGTTGTTTAAAGTCTCAGCTGATTTTGAAGATAGCATGGATCGCAGTCCGGAAAATAACCTCGCTTATGCAAAACTCATAGCGACCCTGGTAAGCAAGGAAAAATTACGTCACTTAAATCGAAAGGCGATAGCGCGAGTTATTGAGCAAAGTTCAAGAAGCGCCAGCGACGCAGAAAAGCTTTCTGTGCACATGCAGACAATGAGTGATCTCTTGCGAGAGGCGGACTACTGGGCTGAGGAAGCCGGACGCGATGTAATAACGACACGCGACGTGCAAAATGCGTTGGATGCGCAAGTATACCGTTCAAGTCGCATGCGGGATCTCATGCTGGAAAATATTATTCGCCAGAGCATACTCATCGATACTGACGGTGCAGAGATTGGTCAAATCAATGGTCTTGCCGTTTATTCTATTGGCCAGTATGCATTTGGCATACCTAGTCGTATCACAGCCCGTATCCGCATGGGTAAAGGAGAGGTCATCGACATTGAGCGCCAGGTTGAGATGGGGGGCCCCATTCATTCTAAAGGTGTCATGATTCTCACCGGATTCCTTGGAGCGCGCTATGCTGCGGAACGACCGCTCTCCCTTTCAGCTACCCTCGTATTTGAGCAATCATATGGTGGTGTAGAGGGGGATAGTGCTTCATCGGCCGAATTATACGCATTGCTCTCCGCTTTGGCGCAAGTCCCCATCCGACAATCGCTCGCTGTGACCGGTTCAGTAAACCAACGTGGCCAGGTTCAGGTAATAGGTGGAGTCAACGAGAAGATCGAGGGTTTTTTCGATCTGTGTCAGGCGAGAGGACTAAACGGGAAACAAGGAGTCCTGATCCCTGCTGCAAATGTTAAGAACCTAATGTTGCGACAAGATGTGGTGGATGCAGTCGCTGACGAAAAATTCAAAATATTCGCGGTGGATAACGTTGATCAGGGAATTGAAATCTTGACGGGTTTGACGGCAGGAGTAGCTGATGAAAATGGCGATTATCCGGAGAATTGTATCAATGGACTCGTGATCGACAGGATCTGCCAATTAGCTGAAAAACAGCGCGATTATTCGGTACCACCCGATCAAGGTGGTACCGAGGAAACACAGGGAGGTGGACGTGACTAAGCCAAAAAATGATCTCCCTATTCGTCGCATTCTCGTTGCACTAGATGTCTCAGCACATAGTCAAGCCGCTCTCGAAGCAGCAGCCAGTGTGGCAGCTCTACTTGATGCTGAACTGGTTGGCATGTTTGTCGAAGACATCAATCTTCTGCGGGTAGCTCAACTGCCTTTTGTGCAGGAAGTATGCTTTCCTTCGGCCGAAGCGCGTGATATTGGTGTACCACAAATGGAACGGCACTGGCGTTCACAGGCTACTGAAGCCCGGCGGCAACTGGGAGAGCTTGCGGCTGAAAGGCGGGTGAAATGGTCATTTAGAGTTGTCCGCGGACCTGTCTCTGATAAGCTGCTCACGGCAGCGCTTGATATGGATCTGCTGGCCTTGGGCCGTTTGGGGCGCTCGCTATCTCGACGAACGAAACTAGGATCCACTGCGCGCAGGGCGATTTACGAGGGAAAAGGGTCGGTGCTACTCATGCGCGCTGGCGTTGATCTGAGAAAGCCTATTTTGGCCATATTTGATGGATCTGATGCGTCATACTCGGCATTGGATGTAGCGGCAGCGCTGGCACATAATAGCGGTCACTTGCGTATTCTTATTTGGACAGACGATCACGACCAGGCACAAGTCTTCAAAGGTGAGATTGTAGACCAATTGCAGGATCAGGAGATTGAGATTAGTTTTCGCCGATTCTATCCGCATGAGAAGGACAAACTTGTAGAGACGTTCCAGAAATTAGAAATCGGTTTGCTTGTGTTTGGCACGAGTGATTCGCATCTTGCATCATTGTTGACTCAACCAATGTTGGAGCTCCTAGATGTGCCCGTACTCGTAATCCGCCAACCTGTCAAGGGTTGAACCTATTCTTCCACAATGCGCTCCATGAAGAGTGTACCCCCAACATTCAAATCCTCCAGGCGCCTGTAAATAGGTGTTTGTTGCGTTATAATGACGGAGAGCGTGAAGGTGGCCGAAACGCAACCGAGTCTAAGAGCCGGTTTGCTCTATCCAACGTGAGGTGTTTATGGATCGTTTCTTCGTGATTTCTGGAGCTATTTTGATGTTCTTGGGCGTGGGCGCAGGTGCATTTGGGGCACATAGCCTGAGTAGTTACTTCGTTCGACATCCAGATCTAAACGAAACTTACGATACAGCCGTGCAATATCTGATGGTTCATGGTCTGGCTTTATTTGCTGTCGCCTGGGTCACTAGTAAATGGCTGGGATCATGGGCGAATTGGGCCGGATACCTGTTTATTGCTGGTGTCATTTTGTTCTCCGGAAGTCTTTTTGTACTGGTATTCACTCGGCTGCGCTGGCTTGGGGCCATCACACCTTTAGGTGGTGTAGCTTTTTTGGCAGGCTGGCTCTGTTTAGCAGTTGCTGCATGGCGTGGTTAAGAGCCCTCCTTTAGGTTAAGCTGCCTTTGTCAGGTTATTTGTAGAGGGACATAGTGTTCGCGAAAATCAATGAGTGACTATCTGAGGATCTATGAGGTTGGCCCACGGGATGGCCTACAGAATGAACCGGTGCAGATTTCCGCGATTCAGAAACTGCAGTTGATCGATAGCTTGGTAGCATGCGGTTTGCGTGAGATCGAAGCGACAAGTTTCGTGCACCCAAAGGCGGTGCCGCAAATGGCTGATGCTGATGATGTCATGCGCGGTGCTTTAAAGAACCATGGACAGGGACCGGTACAATTTATCGGGCTAGTGTTCAATCAGCGCGGCTATGATCGTGCCATTGAGAGCGGTTGCCGTGCGATGGCATTCGGAATATCGGTTAGTGATACTTTTAGCCAACGCAATACGCGTATGTCGGCCGATCGCGCACTGCAAGTCACACGAGACTTGGTCAGGCAGGCAAAAAGCGATGGCATTTGGGTGCGGGTATATATGAGTGCAGCCTGGATTTGTCCTTTTGAAGGGCCGATGCCGGTGCAAAGATCAATGGCCTTTGCTGAACAAGTATGGGAGATGGGCGTAGATGAATTGTCCGTGGCTGATACCATCGGCCATGCAAATCCATTGGAGGTTGGCCGGCTCATGGAGCGATTAGGTCACCGTCTAGATATGGATCGCCTAGCCGTTCATTTGCATGACACGCAGGCGCTTGGTCTGGCCAACGCCACCACGGCTATCCAAGCAGGTGTGAGGATTTTTGATAGTAGCATTGGAGGGATAGGCGGTTGCCCGTTTGCGCCTGGCGCGGCAGGAAACCTGGCGACTGAGGACCTGGTATTTATGGCTTACAAAATGGGTTTAGGAACCGGAGTGGATTTTGAAAAATTGTGGGGTATTGTTTTGGGGATGGAACAGTGGATTGGACGACCCATCGGAGGTCGAATCAGGCAATGGTGGGAGAGCACTTGTCGTATAGAGCCATCAGTTGAGTTCAAATAGACAAGTCGGGATGAGCCTCTCTCCACAACTCCTTTTGTCCGCATACTGTCAGGGTATATTTCCGATGGCAGATGAAGATGGCGAGTTGTACTGGTACGATCCCGATCCCCGTGCTATCCTGCCGCTGGATGGGTTTCATATTTCCCAATCATTAGGAAGGACAATACGTCAGGGACGATTTCAGACAACAACGGATAATGATTTTGTAGCGGTAATTCGAGCTTGCGCCCAGCCAGGCCCAGGGCGAGAAACGACATGGATCAGCGAGGATATTATCGATTCGTACACAATGTTGCACCGGCTGGGATATGCGCACAGTGTCGAAACCTGGTTGGAAGGTGAGTTAGCCGGTGGACTCTATGGTGTGGCAGTTAATGGACTGTTTGCCGGTGAAAGCATGTTTAGCCTTAGGCGAGACGCCAGCAAAGTGGCATTGGTATTTCTGGTCGAATATCTTAATAAGCAAGGTTTTCTGCTGTTGGATGTTCAGTTTATGACGGATCATCTGCGGCAATTTGGCGCTATTGAGGTACCGCGTTCCGTTTATCAAAGACAGTTGGCTCGTGCGATCGCAGTTCCTACGCAGTTTCAAAGATCAGATCCGGGTGCCCATAAGACCAAACTGACGTAGGAGAAGATGAGATGAGTGATAAACTTCGGCTGTTGGATCCAAGAGACGTGCGCATTTTCAGCGGCCGTTCCAATCCGCAGCTGGCCATGAGCATTGCCAAACATCTTGGTATTCCTTTGGAAAAAACACACTTTTCACGTTTTAGCAATGACAACATCTATGTGCAGCTAGGAGCAAGCGTACGCGGACGCATTGTCTACATCGTTCAATCGTTGGTACCGCCGGTAAGCGATCACCTGGTTGAACTTTTAATGATGCTTGATATTGCAAAGAGCGCCTCGGCACGTGAGGTTCATGCAATTATCCCTTATTTCTCTTATGCGCGTTCCGATAAAAAGGACGCACCTCGAATCTCCATCACTGCCCGGCTCGTTGCCGATTTGTTGGTGACGGCAGGGGCAACCCACATTATGACGATGCAATTGCACTCTGCTCAAGTTCACGGTTTCTTTGCGGTGCCGGCCGACCCACTCACAGCACGTGGTCTACTTGCAAATCACTTCCATGATCGGCAATATTCAGAAGTTGATACGGTTGTGGTTGCTCCTGACGTGGGTGGCGCTAAATCCTCAGCCCGATTTGCCAAAATGCTAGAATTGCCGGTTGCCTCGGCCAACAAAATCCGTGTTTCGGATGAGGTGGTTGAGATAGGAGGCCTGATCGGCCGGCAGGTGAAAGGGTTTCGTCGTGCATTGGTGCATGATGACGAGATTGCTACGGGAGGCACCGTTGTTGAACTGTGTCGCTTGTTGGTTGACCAGGGGATCGAAGAAATCTCATTAATTATTACGCATGGGTTGTTCCTTGGTAGCGCTTTACAGCGATTGGCGGAGATCCCTCAGATTCGTGAGATTGTGACAACTGATACTGTGCCGCTGTTAGCAGAGCGCATGGTGCCCAATATGACGGTGCTCAGTACGGCCCCGGTATTTGCAGGAGCAATCCGCCAGAACTACAACCGGCGTTCTATTGGTGAGTTGTTTGACTTCGGACTTGATGGCGATGAGGAGCCCGAATGAAAATCGGAATGGTAACGGCTGTTTATAAACCGGTGGTCAATGGAGTGACGAACATGGTGTCACTCTATAAACGACAACTGGAGGTGATGGGTCATGATGTGACGGTCTTTACGTTAGGAGATCCCGATCCAGATGGAGATGAACCCGGTGTCGTCCGGTCGAAAGCGATTCCATTGCGTGATTACGGCTATCATTTTAGTGTAGGTTATACAAGAGAGGCTCAGGATCGTTTACGCGATATGGATGTCCTTCATTGTCATCACCTGGTAGCGGGCGTTGATTTGGCGCATCGATATGCCCGTTGCCCCATTGTGCTAACAAATCATACCCGTTTTGATCTGTACACTGGTTCTTACTTTCCTCTCCCGCAACAAGCTGCAGATGCTTTAATGCGCCAGATCTGGCCGGAATATACTGATATGGCTGAGGTTGTTATCGCACCTTCTGAAAGTGTCTGCCAGGTGCTGACAGAGTTTGGTGTACGACGCCCAATTGAGGTAATACCGAATGGTGTGGATCTTCAACCATTCCTGCAGCCGTCTCGGCCATATAGTAAGAAAGATCTGGGACTTCCGGATACGGCCGTTGTGATGATTTACATGGGCCGTTTGTCTGAGGAAAAAAATCTAGCCACGCTATTTAAACAATTCTCAATAGCCGCCAGCATGCTACCAGATGTTCATTTGTGCGTCGTGGGTAAAGGGCCAGCGGAGGGTGACCTCAAGGTATTGGCGCGTGAGATGGACTGTGCGGAGCGCATTCATTTTATGGGTGCGATTTCTTACCCGGATGTGCCGAACATCCTGGCTGCGGCGGATCTATTTAGTACGGCATCGGTTACGGAAGTGCACCCGTTGACAGTCATCGAGGCAATGGCTTCTGGCTTACCGGTAGCCGCAACGCGCTCACCAGGCCTGATTGACTCGATTGACAATGGCGTTGCCGGCCTTTTGGCTGATAATCCGGAGCAAGGTTTGGCCGCGGCGATGGTTGGATTGGCGACAAGTCCTGAATTGCGACAGAAAATGGGCTCAGCAGCAAGGATTGCTAGCCAAGCGTACGATATTAGCCAAACTGTGGCCAATACGGTGAAACTGTATGAGCGACTATTGCGGATGCGCCCAGACTTGCAGCGAGAACGGCCGCATGGACGTTGGTATCGCAATCGCAGGGGCTTGCGCCCGAAACTGGACCAATTGGCTGGCTTGTTACACCCGGATGGTGGCCGCAGGCGCATCCTTGGCAGGCGATCGAGAGATAGTGAAGCGGAAGAGCAACCTAGTGAGTGATAGCCGGAAAGAACTTGGCCGTTGGGGAGAACAACTAGCGGCAAGTTACCTAGAATCCCTGGGATACAAAGTTCTGGAACGTAATTGGCGCTGTCGTCGCGGAGAGATCGATATTGTCACCAGAGCCGGCGAAATCCTGGTATTTGTGGAAGTCAAGACACGGCGAGGGCGAGATTATGGCACGCCGGAGGAAGCGCTTACTAGAGCCAAAGTAAAGCGACTACTGGAACTTAGTCAACGCTATCTCCTGGAACATGACCTGGAAGAAGTAGATTGGCGGGTGGATTTAGTGGCCGTGGAATTGGACCATCAGGGTGAGCTCGTACGTTGTGAGCACGTACCCAATGCCGTATGGGCGTGGTGAATAAACTCCTGGTCCTAGTTGGACCCACGGCCGTAGGCAAAACCAGTCTGTCGCTAAGCCTGGCCGAGCGATTTGATGGGGAAATTGTCTCGGCAGATTCTCGCCTTTTTTACCGGGGAATGGACATCGGTACTGCCAAACCGGATCTGGCCGAACGCTCCCGAATCCCGCACCATCTCATTGACATATGTGAGCCGGACCGCACAGTAAGTTTGGCGGAGTACCAAAGACTGGCCGATAAGGTTGTGGACCGCATTTTGCGGCAGGGTCAATTACCCATCCTGGTAGGCGGAACCGGTCAATACGTCATGGCAGTGGTGGAAGGATGGGGTATCCCTGAGGTGCCGCCACAACGTGAGCTGCGCAGGGAATTGACCCTACTCGGTGAGGCAGAATTAAGTCGATGGTTGAAAACCCTGGATGCTGCTGCCGCGGACAAAATCGACTCACGGAACATTCGTCGCGTCGTCCGTGCTCTGGAGGTGACTCTCTGTACAGGTCGTCCCATATCTACTTTGCAACGCAAGATTGCTCCACCCTATGATATTTGTATGGTCGGTTTGAATCGTGAGCGAGAGGCGCTTTATGAACGCATTGACCAGCGTGTCGAGCAGATGTTTGCGGTTGGACTGGTGGAAGAGGTGCGAAATCTGCAGTTGGCGGGCTATGGCAGTGACCATCCTTCGATGAGCGGTCTGGGCTATCGCCAGACTCTAGCCTTTTTAGAAGGCGAATTAACACTTGAAGAAGCAGTGCAACGAATTAAATTTGAAACGCATCGATTTGCCCGCCAGCAGAACACCTGGTTCCGGCAAAATGACACTCGCATTCATTGGTTTGACGCTGGAATTGATAAAGTCAGCGAGGCTATTTTCGAGTTTGTGCGACAGTGGTTAAGCAACTGAGTTGTGTTGGGTAGTTGGGATTCTAAGTTTCGATTCCACTCCCGCCTAGCCTCTGCTAAAATTGGCTTCATGTCACAAACTCCAACATTCTGGGTGCGCGATATTCCGATTTATGGGGATGTCGTTTTGTCGCCTATGGCTGGCTATTCTGACGTGCCATATCGGGCCGTGTGCCGGGCCTATGGTTCGGCGATGAGCTACACGGAATTTGTGCCCGTTGAAGCATTGATGGGCCGGCAAAGCCGCAATCGTTTCTGGCAGCGCCTGGACAGAGCGCCTGGTGAGTACCCGCTGGTATTCCAAATCTTTGGCAATAACGCTCAGAAGATCCTCAATGCGGCCCAGCGTATCGAGGAGTTAGAACCCGATATCATTGATGTCAACATGGGCTGCTCCACTCGCAAGGTGAGCGGTCGTGGGGCCGGAGTGGGGATGATGCCACAACCGGAATTGGTAGCAAAAACCTTTCGTTTGTTGAGCCAGCATCTCTCGGTGCCAGTGACCGGAAAAATTCGTCTTGGATGGGACGATACACAGCGAAACTATGCGGAAATCGCCAGAATTATGGAGGGGAACGGTGCTTCGTTAGTGGCAATGCATGCGCGAACCAAGCTCCAGCAATATGGCGGGCAGGCGGATTGGGAAGAGATTGCTAATCTTCGCCAAGCCATTAACATCCCGGTTATTGGGAATGGAGATGTACGCACCCCCGAAGATATCGATCGCATGAAAGTAGTTACAGGTTGCGATGCCGTGATGATTGGCCGGGCCGCCATCGGAAACCCATGGATTTTCAACCGTTTACAGCGCGAGAAGCTATCCCCAGAACAAATCACGACCGCCGTTAAGTACCATCTATGTGAGATGGTACAGTATTATGGTGAAATGCTCGGTGTCGTGTTATTTCGCAAGCATCTGAAGCAGTACCTGGCTGAAATGCCATGGGCAGAGCTGTTGCTGCCGCAGATGCTGCAAATGACAGATTTTGCGGGATTGTTTTCCGCCTTAACGTGTATGGGGGAGCCTGTCAGGTGAGTCGAGCAACTAGCCTTTGAATTTGTGATTCGAAAGATTTGTCTGGGAAAAATTGCAAGTGGTATCGGGTGACGACGGCCGATCTGGCGGCGACGTATGTTTCTAGCAAAACCGCCATATGCTGGGCAGTAACCGTCGCATCACGGCTGTAAACCGCCTGAATCAGATTCGTCCTTGGCTTGGCAGTTGCGGGTAGCGCTTGCAGTAGCGGAGGAAGCGTAAAATGCAGAAGTTCCAGATATATGGGAAACGGCTTGTCACTGTCACCCCGTGCTAATAGGCGCAACACATCCCAATACATAACCCAGAAGCGTTGATCTAGCGCTATTAACTCATTGTGGCTCATGGCCGGTTGGGGAAAGGCTTGCTGTTCGGAGGACGCTTGATGGGAGCGTGCCCATCCGTCTGTGTCCTTCAAAATGCGTATTTGCCCATCCCACGGATTAGGTATCGATGAATCTTGGGTATCGAAGCGCAGATCAAGTTTGCTTCCATTGGCAAAGAGAACAACATGAAAATATGGGCGGATATGTTCTGCATCGAATGATTTGAACGGCACATAGGGCATGATCGACTGAGTTAATTCTACGCGGCCGCGCCATGCTTTTGCGCGTGCGCCTTCATCACCGTATACAAGCGCCAGATCAAGATCGGAGTAGGGGTCATCCGCACGACGGCCGAAGGAGCCCGACAGAAAACTGGCCAAAATATTTGGTTCTTGCGCGACGCGGCGCTGAATACGGCCTATTAGCCGTTCCTGTTCAAACATAATTATTTCGCATAGTCAGCACAATCAACTCTCACTTCAATACCAAATAAAGCAACCAAACCAAGTCAAGCTCAAGACCGACAGTATACCCAGAAGTAATCCCGCAACCACCTGTGTCAGTGTATGACGCTTCAAGTATAGTCTAATAAGGACAACACCGATTAGAAAGGGTAATACTACTAAACTCGCTTGCCAACCGAAAAGCAGCCACGATATCGTCAAGGCCGCAGCAATCGCCGTAGCATGGAAACTGATCAACCAGCGAGCGTTTATCAGGCCTAACGCCGATAGGGCAACAATGTTGAATATCGCTAGACATTTCAGAAGGTCAGGACCGTCTAGCAGGGTGACTAGGCCAAATACAATAATCCCACAGAGGACAGCCACTAAATAGGGAATATGACGTTCGGCCGTGTTGCTCATATGGAGTTCGCCAATTCGCCCTGTCCGCAGGAGCCACAGTACAAAGATTATTGGCAGAAGTGAAACTATAAAGCCATAGGTGGCTGCCCAGGCAAGTGCTTGAGCGAGAGGAAGTACGTGTAACGCCAGAGCAAGCCCCAGAACAGCAAAGATCACAGGCGGGCTTACGATATTTGAAAAAAGGCGGGCAGCAGCGACGATTCCTTTACGATTGTGTTCTTGCTGGTCTAGTGGGGCAGACATGAACGATGTAGGGGGAAAGGGTGATGAATCACTTTTTGATTCATCACCCTGATTGGGAAGAATCAGGTGCCTTCTTCCCAGGAATTGAGATACTGAACTTGTTCTTCAGTCAGCGTATCGATTTGGATGCCCATTGATTCGAGCTTGAATCGGGCGATTTGTTGGTCTAGTTCTTTTGGAATAGTATAAACTTTATTCTCGAGCTTGCCCTGGTTGTCAACCAGATACTTAGCGGCCATTGCCTGACCGGCAAAGCTCATGTCCATTACGGCCGCCGGGTGCCCTTCGGCCGCAGCCAAGTTGATCAAGCGGCCTTCACCTAGCAGATTTAACCGCCGGCCATCTTTTAATGTGAATTGCTCAACGAACGGCCGTACGCGTTTGGGATCAGCTATCGACATATCGCGCAGTGCAGGTTTATTTATCTCCACGTCAAAATGTCCAGAATTGGCCAGGAGAGCGCCATCCTTCATAACTTCAAAGTGACGACGATCAAGCACATGAATATCGCCAGTGGCGCTGACAAAGATGTCGCCGATGGGTGCAGCTTCTATCATGGGCATCACCCGAAATCCCTCCATAATCGCTTCCAAGGCCTTCAGATGATCTACTTCCGTCACAATCACGTTAGCTCCCAGACCTCGAGCGCGCATTGCTATTCCGCGGCTACACCATCCAAAACCGCCAACGACAACGTTTCGTCCCGCGATTAGATAGTTTGTGGCGCGAACAATGCCGTCCATTGTGGACTGGCCAGTTCCATAACGATTGTCGAACAAATGCTTTGTGAGGGCATCGTTTACAGCCATCATAGGAAACTTAAGCGCACCGTCATTGGCCATTGCGCGCAGGCGAACGATGCCGGTGGTAGTTTCTTCGGTGCCGCCGGCCATATCACCAATTAGTTCCCGGCGGGACTTGTGAATGGTGCTGACAAGGTCGGCTCCATCATCCATAACGATATTGGGCTTCGTGTCCAGAACCGCTTCAATATGTTTGAAGTAAGTTTCATTATCTTCCCCCTTGATGGCAAACACAGGTATCTCGTAGTGGCTGACCAGGGATGCCGCTACATCATCCTGTGTGCTCAGGGGGTTGCTGGCTGCCAGGGCAATGTCTGCACCACCGGCCTGTAAAGCGACCATAAGATTGGCGGTTTCTGTAGTTACGTGCATGCATGCCCCAATTCGCAGACCGGAGAATGGCCGGTCGTTCTCAAATTGCTCTTTTACACCGTTCAGAACGGACATCTCTTGATGTGCCCAATCAATGCGTCTCCGTCCACCAGGCGCTAGATCCATATTCTTAATGTCATAATCCATTGTGTCTTGTTCTCCTTAGCATTGTTGAAATATGTGTGACGATCACGAAGTGTACCGTCAGTTGATTAATTTTGAGGAGCCGGAAGGCACAGCACATCGAGAGCCCCCTGATCATCAAAGTGTTTGCGATAGCGGGCTACAAATTCGGCAGGTGTAAAATGATGATTTTGTGTGCCAACATGCTCCAGTACGTAGGTTGAGGCGAGAGCCCCCATGCGACCAGCCACGTCCCAAGGTAAACCGAGTTCCATTCCCCGCATCATGCCGGCGCGAAATGCGTCTCCGGCGCCTGTCGGCTCTACAATTTCTTTGGCTGGGACGACAGGGATCTGCCACTGTTGCCCTTCAATTATTAATTCCGCCCCTTTCGCTCCTCGAGTGACCAACAAACCCCCAATTCGATCGGAGATCTCCTGGTCGCCAAGCCCGGTGCGATCCTGGATCAGATGGTACTCGTATGTATTAACGGTAAGCAGCCGGCACCCATTCAATCCATCGTAAAGTTCTTCATTAGTTAAACGGATTGTCTGCTGGCTGGGATCGTAGATATAGGGAATATCTAATTCTTTGCATTCACGTGTATATGCGCACATTGTTTGTGGATCGTTTGGTGAGATGATGGCCAGGTCGGCGTCAGAGGCATATTCGGCAAAGGTCAGTTTGCTGGCATGAGCCATTGCTCCTGTATAGAAGCTGGCGATCTGATTGAGATCCAGGTCGGTATTAACGAAAAATGACGCGGTAAAATCATCTTCGATTTCAATTATGGCAGAAGTGTCCACTCCGTTTTTGTCCAGCCAGGCGCGATATTCAGTGAAATCCTGGCCTGCGGCACCCATTATCAAAGGATGGCTGCCCAGCAAGGCCATTGTGTAAGCGATGTTTGGCGCATTGCCTCCGGGCTGACGCTTCATGGAGTCGACAAGAAAGCTCAGACTCAAATTTTGCAGCTGGTCGGGCATGATCACTTCCGCAAAACGGCCAGGAAAAGACATTAGATAATCATAGGCAATGGAACCGGTAACAACGACTTTCATAAGACACCTTGAAGCGTTTGATCGGTTAACTTCGAGCAAAACGCCATATTCTGTAAACTTTGCCTACCTCTCAGCGCTGGGCTGCGCTCCAGAAGGATTAGCACTATAATCTGATTTTAGAACTGGGGTTGTTCCCAGCCGATCTTTGATCATAGTTAATAAGGCACGAAACCCGTCACTGCTGGTGATTTTCTTTCCATCAGCGTAGGTTCGTGGGTCATAGCTAATAGGTATCTCGATAATCTCATGACCAGACAATAGGATCTTGTCGGGCAATTCAAAGTCAAGATTAAAATCGGTTGTGGTCAGGTTAAGCATCTGCACCACATCTGCGCGCACCATTTTCGTAGCAGTGGCAACGTCGGTCAGATTACCACCAAATAGAAAGTTGGTCACGGCCGTCAAAAAACGCACACCAAGATAAGCGTGCGCATATTCATATTTGACGTCACCACCTAATACTCGCGATCCAAAAATAGCGTCCGCGTTAGTTTCATCAGCTTTCTGACAAAAGCGACGATGCTCGGCCGGATCATATTCTGCATCAGCATCCTGAATGATCATATAATTGCCAGTCATATTGGCGATGCCCGTGCGAATGGACATGCCCTTGCCCATATTTCGTTCGTGATAAAAAATACTGATCTTCGGGTCGCTGATCTTCTGCAGGATCTCTTTTGTCCCATCAGTCGAATTGTTATCAACAACCAGGATTTCCCGCTCCCAGCCAGGACCCAAGTCCACAGCCTTCGTTCCGGTGATCACATCGGAAATAGTTGCTTTTTCATTGTAACAACAGATGATTACAGACAGCTTACGCATCAGAGTTGCCCAAAGAAAGCTTCAAATTGTTCAACCATATAGTCCAATCGTGGCTTATCCAAGCCGGGATATACACCTATGAAAAAACCGCCACGCATGATTTTGTCCGAGACCGCGAGATTGCCAACGGAGCGTGAGGCGATATGCTGATAAGCAGGCTGTCGCAGTACGTTACCGGCAAACATGAGTCTTGTCTGTACTTTGTTCATCTCCAGGAACCGGGTCAGGTCGTGACGCATAAATGGCGCACTTTCACGGACATAGATCGGGAATGCAAACCAGGAGGGGTCTGCCTTAGTGTGCCACGACGGCATGATGAGGAACTCATCAAACCTGCGTAGATGTTCATACAGATAACTAAAATTGCTTTTACGGCGCGCGATAAACTCAGGCAATTTTTTCAATTGCGCCAGACCCATTGCAGCTTGGGGATCGGTCAATTTAAGGTTATAACCAATCTCAGAGTAGTAATAGCGATGATCGTAAAAACCCGAAATACCAGGCACCTCTCTTTCAAAGCGAATGCCACATTTGCCGTTCACAGGGTTTTCATAGTCACACCAGCAGTCGCGCCCCCAATCACGAACAGCTCGGGCAATCTTGGCCAAGCGAGGCCGGTTAGTATAAACAGCGCCCCCTTCGCCCATAGTCATATGATGCGCCGGGTAGAAACTTAAAGTGGCCATATCACCGAATGTACCAACCATCTTACCGTCCCAGGTCGTTCCTAGTGCATCGCATGTGTCCTCAAGTATAAATAGATCATTTTTCTTCCCAAAGGTCACGACGGCGTCCATATCGGCCGGATTACCAAGCGTGTGGGCAAAGAAAATCGCTCTTGTGCGGGGTGATAAGGCAGCTTCAAGTTGACTGGTGTCGAGATTGTAATCTCCCAGGCAGCTATCGACGAAAACAGGGACAAGATTGTTTTGAATGATAGGATTGACTGTGGTTGGAAAGCTGGTAGCGGGTACGATAACCTCATCACCAGCCCGTAAGCCTTCCGCCAACTGCCGCGAACACAGCGTAGACATAGCCACTAAATTGGCAGATGAGCCAGAATTTACAGGGATTACTTCTCGTACGTTGAGAAAACTACCGAGTTCTTTTTCAAATTCCTCAGCATAGGGGCCGGCAGTCAACCAGAAATCAAGGACTGCGCTCACCATATGCTGCATTTCCCGAGCATCGTACACTCTGCCGGCGTAATGGACCATCGTTTTGCCAGGCACGAATATCCTTTCTGCATGGGCTGCCTGGTAGTATTCAGCAACCTGCGCCAGAATAGACTGGCGCAGTTCATCAAACTCTTTCATTTTGACACTCGTCCAGTTATGCTCGCCATTGGTCGGGCAAGGGCACTGAAAACCAAACCAGGATTATAGCACAGCCGGATTGATATCCAAGTCACGCCAAAGTTGTCAGCCCACGCTTACCCGCTGCTAATTTGGCGGAATGTCTAAGGTGTTTTGGTTGTTGGAATTTCCTCGCATTGTGCGTGTTGCGCATGTGAAGCGACAGTGCGCGGAAGCAATATCTGTTGGCCTAAAGTGAATTCTTCCTCTGTAAGGCAATTGGCCACAAAGATCTTGTTTTGGCTTATGCCGAAGCGTTTGGCAAGTTGGGCCAGAGAATCTCCGGCTTGTATCGTATAAGGCACCCAATCAGTCGATGCAAAACCACAAATGGGCTTTGCAGCAGATTCGAAAGTAGTCAAAGGTTGCTCAAGGGTTGCTGTTGGATCAGAAGAGGGAGTTAATGTAAGGATGGGGGTTGTACCTAGTTCCGCGGGTAGATAGACTTTGGGTAGATCCCCCTGCGTCACGGTAGCATCGGCATCAACTACGGGCAGATTTTTTGGTGGGAGCATCGAACGTCTTTGTACGGCGTCCATTTGTGCCATAAGCAAGGCAATGATCAACACTGCAACGACACCTGCCGCCAATAAAAGAGCAATGCGCCATGAAGAACTGGATGATTCCGTTTCGTTCATGATTCGGTTCGATCTGAGATTTGGGTCGGACCTTCGGTACCGGTGATTAGCGTATCCAATTGCGCCTGGTTGGCTTCATCAGGTTTCTCGAGCGATTTCCGCGCAGCTCGCAGTGCAGCCGCTAAATAGCGGGCCTGTTTCTGCTGGGCCTGAACCTTTGCTTCAGCTAGTTTTCTGTTTTCTACTGCTTCTTCCAAAGCAGTTTTCAACTCATCTCGTTCGCTTTCTAAGTTTTGTAGCTGCACTTGATTCAATAGAATGGCTGTGGGTATGCTCTCAGACGATACGCGTGGTTCCGAAGGTGGCGGGACGGCTCTGAAACGAACCGGAGGGGTCTGACTATTGAATAAGGCTTGAGCAATGTAGTCGGACAAGCCTGGGATCAGGGAGCGATGATAATCCGACCAAGTCTCCAATTCTACCGCTGCGGCGACAACCAGCAGTCCTATATGTTTGTCATTGGCCACAAGTGGGTGAACCAGCATGGGACCTAGAGGATTTACCCCAACTGCGCGGTAAAACTGGTGCAATTGGCGTGCACCTAGCCCTGAAGGCAACAATTCCATTGTGTGCTCATTCGCGAAGGCTGCACTAAGTGAAGGGTGCTCGGACAGGTCAAGCGTCCATTTTTGGTGCTCTGCTGCCCCACTGCCAGGAAGATTGCTGGTAAAGTGAGCCAGGCGTGTATTTCGCCGATCGACAAGCCCAACCGCCACGAATGCAGCATCTAGCAAATGCGATGCCATCTCCAGACTTTTGGCTGTCCGGCGGTCAGGTTGCCTTGTGGCGATAACTTGTGCCGCCTCTTGCAGTGAAGATCCGAATCTGAGCATTGACCTTTTCTGCGTTTCCTCCGCCGCAAGGAGCGGGGTCAACGTTCGTTGGTATGCATAGCCCGCCCACAGAGGAAAAACGATCAAATAGCTCAAGCGAACCCAATAAGGGATGTTGGTGTCGGTGGGGATGAACTCTGAATAATTCCATAGATGTACAAGTTGGGCAACCAGAAGCAGGCCAATGATGATCACGGGAAGAGATTCACGGAGCCGTGATTTTAGCAATATGTAAGTCAATGCAGCAGCAAGAATCGCGAATTGGAGAAGCGTCCAAACAATTGCTTGAGGAGTTCCACCGTAATATGTAATGCCAACTTCGACCAGGCGCTTCCAGTCTTGAGCGAAGAAGAGATACATAACACCGGTGAGGACAAGGACAACCACTAACATGATATCCAACAAATGAGGTAATCGCGCAGGGCGTGGAGCCAGTGACCAGACCACCAAGGCAACTGTAGCCGTATTTATCGCCTGTTCAAGTGGAGGTAAGAAAGTGGCTGCTTGCTGCGGGTCACGACCGAAATATAGAGCGGCAAACAACAGGAGTAGCCTGCCCAGGAAAATGGCTGCGGCCGCCCCTGCCATTCGCTGGGCTTGCCCATCATCAGGACTCCGACGCCACCTGGCGTAGGAAAGGGCAAAGACTGCCTGTAGGGCGAATAACGTCACAAGGTGGTAAATAACGCTGCCCGGAGGTTCGCTCAAGAGCCAAATGATTTGTTGTAGGAATTCCATATACAAGCGCCACCGTTACGAACGCCATTTAGTAACAGCGATCGTAGTCAAAAATAGCATAACATAAAGTAAGTGGTGCTGCTATGAACGTGGAGTTAATGTGCTAAATACTCGGGGGAAGGACCAATATACAGCCATCCCGCGGAATCAATTGCATGGGTACGCACGAAAATTATTCAACCATGATGCCGGTGACATCTCCTTCCGGAGGTGGGTACTGGGGATCAAGTTGGCGCAAGGTATTTACGATCACGCGTTCTACGGCCAGATTGCGATACCAGTTATGGTTGGACGGAATCACATACCAGGGAGCGTCCTCGGTAGTCGTCCGCTGCAACATTTCCTCATAGGCCGACATATAGTCATCCCACTGCTTGCGTTTTTCCAGATCCTCAAAGGAAAACTTCCAATTCTTGGCCCTTATATCGACCCGTTCCTGGAACCGTTCACGTTGCTCCTCCTTGCTAATGTGCAAATAGAATTTGAGGATTGTCGTCCCCGTACTTGTAAGTAGTTGCTCGAAGTCGTTGATCCGTTGGTATCGTGGGTGCCAAACGGACTCAGGGACCAAGTTGTCCACTCTAACAATCAGTACGTCTTCATAGTGAGAGCGGTTAAAGATGCCGATCATCCCACGCCTTGGCACGGCCATATGTATGCGCCACAAGAAATCATGCGCCAATTCAATCTTTGAAGGCGCCTTGAAAGAAGTGATATTTACTCCCTGCGGATTAATGCCTTGCATGACGGCGCGGATTGTCCCATCCTTGCCTCCAGCATCCATGGCCTGAAAGACGATCAACAGCTTTTTTTTGTCTTCGGCGTAAAAACGGGCCTGTAGATCGCGGAATTCTCTGCGTAAGCTCTTGAACTCTTTTTCGGCCTTTTTGCGGTCAGGATGATATGCTTTGCCATCTGCCTGAATGGTGGACAGCGATACAGTTTGCCCTGGTTTCAGTTCATGTGAATTTGGCATCTCTTTTTCTCCCTTAAACTCACCGATAGGTTGCGCATATTTGTCAGATTGATATATGAGCTATTTCTTCGCTTGATTCGATATTACTGGAACTGGGGCAAATATGCTTCAAAGGCAGATAAATAATCGTCGAGGATCGCGCTGGCGCGATCAATATCATTAATCATTGGATCAAGTAGGAGTGTTTGCAGGGCAAGTGCGCGATCGCCTGTTAAGGCTGTTTCGACTACCATTTCTACGAGCGTTGCTTCCCGTCTTAACAACTCGGCGATTGGCAGCGGCAATGGCCCAAGATTGATTCCGTTCACACCCATTCCACTAACCAGCCCCGGTATCTCAACGATAGTCTCTTGAGGCAGGTTGTCAATTGCCCCATTATTGGGGATGTTAACCGCCTCATCATAATATTGCTCATTGCAAGCGATAGCCGCAATCAGTTCCGCTGCCCCTTCGCTGTGAGCTTCTCGTAGCATGTCAATCTTACGGCTACCATCAGCCAGTTCTGCCAACATCTGGTGAAGGTAGGTACGAACCATTTCATGTTCGCCCCACGCATATAAGGGAATGCGATACTTTTCCCATGGCTGGGAGATGGGGTCGTGCGCCCAGGGTAGATATTCCACCAGGTGCGTATCACCGGGAAGCGGCAGATAGTCAAAACTACGAAACAACGCCATGGAGAATGGCTCAAGTGATGGCGGTGCATCGGCTGCAGCAGCCCGCAAAACCGGGTAGAGATCTTCACCGGTTTCGTTGTCACGCACATCCATCAGCCAGATGAAGTGGTTCAGTCCTGCAGACTTGATTGTGAAGCTTTCCCGACCAGCT
>JAACFF010000225.1 GCA_009937635.1 Chloroflexota bacterium | reverse complement strand
GAAGATAGTGTAATTGGAGATTTGGAGGTTTTAATGAAAGTTGTTGTTTGTACCAAACAGACTCCCAGTACAACGGCCGTTTTCTCCGTCGAGAATGGTGTCGTGAGTTGGGACGATCCGGGTGGCAAGCCGAACGTTGTCAATCCCTGGGATGAGTACGCCATCGAAGAGGCCATTCGCCTCAAAGAGAATCACGGCGCGACGGATGCTGTCGCCCTCAGTGTAGGAAGGGAGGCCAGTAAAGAGGCTTTGAAAACATGCTTGGCTATGGGCTGTACGGAAGCGATCCTCGTTTCTGATGAAGCGTTTGCCGGATCTGATTCCCTGGGTAATGCGCGTATCCTGGCCGCGGCCATCAACAAGATCGGCGATGTGCAGGTAGCCTTGTTCGGTAAACAGGCCATCGACAGTGATAGCGGACAGACCGCCGTGCAGACGGCCCGCAAATTGGGATGGACACCCTTGACATTTGTCACGGCGATCAAGGAAATTGGGGATGGCAGCATCACCGTGGACCGGCTGACTGACGATGGTAAGGTGACGGTGACCGCGCCATTGCCCGTGGTCGTGGGCACGGTTAAAGAGCTCAATGAGCCCCGCTACCCATCATTTATGGGCATTCGTAAAGCAAACCGGGCCACCATACCCGTCTGGACGGTCGCCGACCTGGATATCGAGGGCGGCGTCGGTGCGGCGGCCTGCAAAGTTGACTGGTCACACGTCTACGCCATGCCCGCGCGCGAAGGGGAAGTGGAAATGATTGATGCTGATTCTGTGGCGGAGCAGGCGGAGATCCTGGCCGACAAGTTGTTTGAGGAGAAAGTGATATGAGCGGCGTATGGATATTCGTAGAAAATCGTGATGGCACTGTCAGCACCATCAGCAGAGAAGCCATTAGCGCTGCGCGCGTGGTGGCCGACGATTTGGGCGAGGATTTGACCGGCCTGGTGTTTGGCCAGGATGTTTCCGGCGTGGCCGACGCTGCATTTGACTTAGGCTGCGACGAAGTAATTGGCGCTGATGATGAAACATTAAAGGACGGCCGTGTTGAGGCTCTTGGCCCTCTGTTCGTCGAGTTGGCCCAAGAGCATGAACCGGCGGTGATTCTGGCTGGTGCATCAACTTTAGGCCGTGATCTAATGGCCTGGGTGGCCGCGGACCTTGATGCTGGTCTTCTTTCGGACTGTATCGCACTGGAAGTTGATGGTGAGACGGTGAAAACAACCCGCGCGGTGTATGCTGGCAAGTTGCTGTCTACTGTCTTCATCACCGATGGTACGCAGGTGATAAGCTTACGCAGCCGAGCTTTCCCTCAAGCTGAGTCAACTGGCAATACCGGAACGGCCGACTGGGTCGATGTCGCCGTCGACGAGGACGATATACCCAGCAAGGTGGTTGGCGTAAAAGAGAAAGGTGGCGGCGTCAGTTTAACCGATGCCAGCATCATTGTCAGCGGTGGCCGTGGCGTGGGCGGTCCTGAAGGTTTTGACCCTGTTCGCGAATTGGCCGAAGCGTTGGGCGGCGCGCTGGGGGCGTCCCGTGCGGCTGTCGATGCGGGTTGGATTCCTTACGACCACCAGGTGGGACAGACGGGTAAGACTGTCAGCCCAGATCTGTACATCGCCTGCGGCATCAGCGGCGCTATCCAGCACCAGGCGGGCATGCGTACTTCTAAGGTGATAGTGGCCATCAACAAGGACGCCGATGCGCCCATATTCAAACTGGCGCAATATGGCATTGTTGGCGATTTGTTTGCTGTCGTTCCCGCGTTGACCGAGGAGTTTAGCAGTCGATTGGGCTAAAGTAAAATAGAAGTATTATAACATAAAATGGAATGCTTCTCAATAAAGGAGCAAACTTTACATAATGAGATCGTCGATGCCGTTTTTTTTATTCCGGAAACGGCATCGATTCTTTGAGGAGGTAGGAGGTAGGGAGTAGTTCATGTGTCATGCTCGGAAGGGCGGGCTCCTTGGGTTGGTTTGACGGCCGTGGTGGCGGTTAAGCAGTTATAGGCAGAGCCACAACCGTTTGTTCAATCTGGCCCTATTCTACAGTAGAACGCATGTTCTTGTCAAATATCTCCCTGAAGCCAAATTAGCCCGAGTCAGTCAGGTGAGCAACATAGCTTTTTCATTTAGGAACGAAAAGTTGGCTTCGCGTCTAAAAGTCATGTCAACGGCAGCCGGTTCTCTTTCTGGTACAATATCAATTGAAGGAGGAATATGTCGGGTACCAAACGCATCTTCGCTTTTATCACATTGCTAATACTCTGCCTTTTGAGCATGAAAGCGGTTGCCCAGCCGGTAGGTGTTGTCGTTTTAACCGATGCTCAAGAGCGTTATGCGCTGGGGCAACATTTAGAGATTTTGGAGGACAAAGATGGTGTGTGGACAATCGAGGACGTCACCTCACCTGAATTGTCCCAACAATTTGTGCCTAGTCAGGAAGATGTGCCTAATTTTGGCTTTACAAACTCAGCTTTCTGGGTCCGCTTTCGCGTAAAAGATCTGGCTGACGACCCAGTCAGGTGGCTACTGTCTGTAGAATCCAATTTGTTCTTCATCGACTTCTATGTTCCGGCTACAAATCCTGGACAATATCAGGTTACCCGGACGGGAACATTCCTGCCTTTCAACACGCGTGAGATTGAGCACCCCAAATTTCTATTCAGTTTGCCTCTGATTCCCGAAAAGGAAGAGACAATCTACTTGCGTTTTGAGTCGGAGGCCTCAATAAGTTTTCCGCTGACTATCTGGTCAGCGGAAGCTATCGCCGGAGAGGGTCTAGTCGAACAAGCCCTCAATGGTTTTATTTACGGCGTTTTGCTTATCATGGTAGGGTATAATCTTATCCTTTTTCTATACCTAAAGGATCGCAGTTACCTCTATTACGTTCTGTTCTTATTTTTTTTGCTAATGGCCTTTATGGTGGACGATGGCTTTGCCCACCAATATCTGTGGCCCAAGCAGGGCAGATTAAACGCCATTGGCGGTCAGTTGTTTTTTGTCCTGGTCATCATGGCTGCTCTCAAATTCATGACTTCTTTCCTTCCGACGAAAGAATACGTCCCTAGACTACATATGACGGCAAACGTCATGTTCGTCGCTATTTGCATATTGTTACCATTTCAATTTATAGACATCGGTATTACGGCACGACCTTTGTTGATTTTGACTGTAATTAGTTACATATTGATCGTCACGGCCGGCATTGTCACCTGGCGGCGGGGCTATCATCCTGCTCGTTATTTCCTGCTGGCCTGGTTGCTACTATTAACCAGCATGTTGATCTTTGTTTTTTCGTTGTTTGGTATTGTCCCCCTGAACATATTCTCAGTCGTAGGCTCGCAAATAGGGATCGTCGTGCTCACTTTAGCTCTATCGTTGGCGCTGGCTGATCGTATCAGCAGCTATAGACAAGAAAGAGATAGGGCTCAACAAGAAGTGATGCGCAACCAAGAGGAGTTTTCCGAATCTTTGCAGCAGGCCAATAAGGAGTTAACGGAAAAATTTGAGGAACGGTCCCAAGAATTGAGTTTTGCGCATGAGCAAATTGATGTGCTCTTTAAGAACTCGACTTTAGCCTTTGGCACGGCCGATATGGGCGGCCGTGTCCTGACAGCCAATGAAGCTATGAAAACGATGCTTGGTTACCCGAATGAAGGAATCTTTGAGGCCGATGTCATGGATTTTTTCGCTGATAAAGAGTTCCGGCAAGAAATGACGGAAAAGTTAGTTTCAGACAAAACTATTCGGGTTCCGATGGTGCAACTAAAGCGACGTGATGGCACCTTGTTCTATGCCAATCTGACAGAGAGCATTTTGTCTAGAAAAGATCAAGATGTCATGCTAGCGATAGTGGATGATATTACCGATCAGGTGCTGGTCGAGCAAGCAATGCAAAAGGAAGCGAAAGAAGCGGCCGTAGCCGAAGAACGCGACCGTATCGCCCGCGAATTACACGACTCGGTAACTCAGTCGCTTTATTCGGCCAGCCTGATTGCCGAGGCTGTCCCCAAGTTCTGGCAACAACAACCGGAGGAGGCCGGCGAGGACCTTGAGGAGTTGCGTGTACTAACCCAGGGAGCGCAAGCCGAGATGCGCACACTGCTGCTGGAGCTTCGGCCGGGAGAACTCGTTGACCGCAAACTAAGTGAATTACTGCGCCAATTGACTGACGCGATGTCTGCCCGCACTGAACTGCCGATCTCATTGACAGTAAGCAACGAGTATCAGGTTCCCCCAGAAGTGCAGATCGCCCTTTATCGTATCACGCAAGAGGCGCTAAACAACATCAGCAAACACGCCAGGGCGGACAGAGCCTGGGTGATTCTAAGGTGCGATCAAGAGCATGTTACGCTGCAAATTGGTGACAATGGCCGCGGATTTGATCGAGATTCCTGGCAGGTTCAGCAAATTGGCCTACAGATCATGCAAGAACGGGCCGAGGCTATCAATGGCCATCTGACAATTGAAAGCCAACCGGGTCAGGGCACCGAAGTGACGGTCATTTGGAAAATAGTTGAGTAAGAGGAATTTGTTTCAATGCGTGAGAATGAAACCATTCGCGTGCTCTGTGTGGATGATCATGAACTACTGCGGCGTGGCATTCGCTCCTCGCTGCGATCTTTTGACGATATTGAGTTAGTCGCAGAAGCGGGCGATGGCCAGGAAGCGCTAGCGATATGTGCCAAAACAAACCCGGATGTGATCTTGATGGATATCGTTTTGGCTGGCGAAATGGATGGAGTTGCTACCATCCGAGCCGTTCGGGAGCGTTTTCCCCAGATTCAAATTGTGGCCTTGAGCACTTTTTATGACCGCAAACTGGTCCAAAGTGTCATGCAAGCGGGCGCAATCGGCTACTTGGTGAAAGGCGTTTCTGGCGAAGAAGTGGCTGAGGCCATTCGTGCGGCCCATGCCGGACGTCCTGCACTAGCAACGGAAGCCGTGGCTGCGCTTTTGCAACCGGAGAGGTCAGAATCTGGGCTAGGTTATGACCTGACCAAACGGGAACGCGAGGTTCTGGCTCTCCTTGTCGAAGGGCTTTCCAACGCCGAGATCGCCGCCCAACTGCATATCACTGTTGCGGCCGTTAAATATCATGTGAGCAATATCCTCTCCAAATTGGGTGCGACCAACCGCACCGAAGCGGCCGCCTTGGCCCGCCAACACGGTCTCGCTTCCAGCCCTGGCGCCGGCCAACCATAACACCCCCTTCAGCCTAAGTACAAGAAATCCGGTTGTTAAGGCGACCACCGCGTTCCCTTGACTAGAAAAACCGGGTTTCATAATATCGCGAACTTTGACCCACCTAGCCTTTCGTCTAGGTTCCATCCTATACCCAAACCTGTGCCAGATTTAGTCTTTTCCTCTTCCTCTACCTAGTGTGGAGAACGTGTTTTTTGCTTAGACTACGAATTGTATTCAATCCTGGCGGTCTTCAGCCTGCCGCCGGCAAGGCTGCCAATAGGCACAAGCCTATTCGAGGCTGATACATTACAAGGGGTTAAGCGGCTGTGTATATTGTGGTCGCCGGGAAACAAAGAGCTTTGCGCAACGCTTTAAAGGGTTTCCTTCAAACCCGTCCCGGGTATGAGGTTGTTGGCACCGCGGCGGACAAAGAAGAACTCCTTATTCAGGTCGAAACCAAATCACCTGATCTTTTGCTGCTTGATGAAGATCTAACTGTTTTGCTAATTGAGGAAGTCATCGTACCTCTACAACGATTCGATCCTTGCCCGAAGATCGTCGTTCTCGGCGGACGGCCAGAATCAAGAAAAAAGTATCTGGATGCCGGTGTGGCAACGCTCGTAGGAAAAGCAGGACCCCCTAAAAGTTTATTGACGGCGATTGAGGAAATTCGATTGCAGAGAAACAATGTATAGCGAACTCATTGTCATGGTCAGAAGCGGGAAGGAAGATATCGACGAAGCACGGCACTTCATAGAAGTAAATCATGGTGGAGAGCTATTTGGACTAATTGACATGGTACTTATCGACCGGGATACAACTGGTAAGATTACTTATCAGATGCGCTGGAAAGAGGGTGATTATCCGTTCAACAGTCACGGCCGTCTAGCCAGTACTTTTGCCGAAGTTATATTTGACAATTCGCGGGCAGAAGAGCGCCGCCAGTTAGTTGAAGCAGGTTTGGACCCGTTTTTTTTGCGGAAAGTATCTGAGGCTTTCAATCCAGATAGTTTGGCCTACCTGATACACATACCCAGGGAGAGCTTGCTCGATTCACGCCGCTTTCTGGAGATCTTGGAAGCGCAACAAGGCGACCTTTATCACACGACTTTTCGATCCCAAGTCGAGGAGGTTCTATTGAGACAAACTGGTTGACGATTAGGTAAATGACGACTGTAAAAGGAGATCAAAATGGGACGAAAAATTCTATTTATCACCACTGACATGATGCGGTGGGACTCGATGGGTTATTATGGCGATCCTTACGCCCGTACCCCTAATCTAGACAGCCTGGCGGCCGGCGGCATTCGCTATGATGCGGCACGCAATCAAAATCCACTCTGTATGCCCTGTCGCAATTCGCTGATCACCGGCCAATATCCGCGCACGAACGGCTCCTGGAACAATGGCATCCCCTTACCACATGACGTCGCGACCATTGCCAATGTGCTGCACGACGAGGCCGGCTATCGCACAGCGCTGATTGGCAAAGCACACTGGGAACCATTCAGCTCGCCGAAGAGCATGGAATCCGATCTGGGTGTCCACAATCGTTACGGTCCCCTGCGTGGCTTTGACTTCGCCAAGTTACAGGCACATGGTTCGGTGCCGTTCAACTCCCATTACAATATTTGGCTGCGGGAGAACTATCCTGAGTACGTTGGTGAATACTACCAGCTCCTCGACATGTCTAGTGGGCACAGCCAAATGATCATTGAAGGCGGCGGCCAAACAGGCGCGGTCTTTGTCAAGGACAGCAAAATCCCTCGTGAGCTGTACCAGACTGACTGGACCACGGACAACGCCATCCGCTACATCGATTCGTTGGATGATGAAGAAGATTGGTTTGTTTGGGTAAGCTATGGTGACCCTCACCACGCATATGATCCGCCCGTAGCAGAGGATTACATTAACTGGAAGGATATCGCCCCCTACGACGCCTTCGGCGAGTCAGATGCGCAGCGGATGGAGTGGCTGCAGCGCAAACCCTGGCATTGGGAGCAGTGGTACACGGGTGAGAAATTCATTTCCTTCGAAGCCCTCGAGGGTTATTCCTACCGTGATAAGCTTACCTCTGACCAAATACGGGAGATCCACCAAAAGATCTACACCAGCAATAAGCTGATCGACGACGGCATCGGCAAGATGATGGCCCACCTAAAGGACAAGGGCATGCTCGACGATGTGGACATCATCTTCACACCGGACCATGGTGGCATGGATGGGGCTTTCGGCACGCTGCTGATCGGCCCCTCGATGACCGACCATATTTGCCGCTTGCCGATGATCTGGAAGCCGGCCCAGAGCAGTAACGTGCCCGCCTCGGTGGTCGACTCGCCAGTGGGTATCATCGACCTGGCGCCCACCTTCTGCGAGATCGCAGGGGTCGACGTGCCGGAATGGATGGACGGCAAGCCGCTGCCTGTCAGCAATGAAGACGGAGACAGTCAAGGGCGCGAGTACACTTTCACCCAGTATGAGAGTCACACACCAGCGGCATCGATCATCATGAATGCGATGTTTGCCAACGGGATCAAGTGTGTCCTCTATGAACGCAGTAAGACCTATGAAGGGACCGAAGGGGAACTCTACGACCTCAACGAGGATCCAGGAGAGTTGGTCAATCTATGGGAAGATCCAAGCTACGCAGCGGTCAAAGCTGACATGATCGAAACCATCCGTAGAGACCTGCTTGCCCGGCCCATGTTCCACAATCACCCAATTCCGGGCGCGCTGATTTAGCAGAAATATCAAGATATATTGGGAAAAACCTCGTTCTGGGCCCGCATAGATACTGGCCCAGAGCTTGCAACAAGGAGTAACAAATGAGTGATTTAATTGTCATTACGTACGAAACGGACGAGAAGGCCATAGCTGCTCTAGACGAGGTAGCCAGCTTGCAAAAGCTTCAACTGATAGAGTTAGAGGATGCGGCCGTCGTGACCATGAACCAGAAAGGCAAAGTTAAAGTAAAGCAAACCTTGGAAAAGCAAGTCACAGGCAGCGCGACCGCATGGGGATTCTTCTGGGGTCTGCTAATTGGCCTGATTTTTATCAATCCTCTGCTGTGGGGATTATTTGGCGCTGTGCTGGGGTATATCTCCGGCAAATCGACGGACGTTGGTATCGATAATAAGTTCGTCAAGGAGGTTGGAGAATCCCTCGAGCCCGGACAAGGGGCTCTCTTTATGTTGGTGATCAAAGTCACCGAAGATAAGGTCGTTCCTGAACTGGCCAAGACGGGCGGCCACCTCTACCAAACTTCTCTCTCTAATGAAGATGAGGCTAAGCTCAAGGCGGCATTGGAACATGATGACGTCAAAAAAGCCGCCGAAGAAGCGATGGATCTGGAGTCTGAAGCCGAGGCTTAGATTTTCGATATCGGTATAGAGCGCTGTTAACAAAAAGTTGCCAACTTTCCGTAGTCAAAAAGTGCGTTCATCTGGTGTTAGAGAGAAAAGTTGGCAACTTTCATGTTTGAAAAGGAAATTGCCGCGATTGTGGACAACCACACATACATGATATCTGCGCATCACCGGTGCCGATGGCAATCTCTTATTCATCAAAGATACGGCGATTCCCGTTATCACCAACGGTGACCCCACCGAGAATGTAGAAATACCCGTCATTCAGGTAGGAGGATAAGTTTAGACTAGTCCAGATTGGTCCAGTTTCTAAAACTGGACCAATCTCCCGGGAGGAATAACAGTATGGCAAGTTACTTCGCATCATTAAAACCTGGAAAAACGTTTACGAAAGATGTTGTTGCCGGATTTTCGACGGGACTATTTAGCATTCCGGAGGGGATGGCCTATGCTCAATTAGCCGGTGTTAATCCTGTCTACGGACTCTATTCGGGCATGGTAGCTACTCTGGTAGCGGCATTGTCCACTGGCACAATCTTGATGATCAGCACGCTCACCAGCGCCATTGCTTTGTCAGTCGGTAGCGTTATTGACACCGCAGGCTATGATAGCAGCGATCTGGCTGCCCTCTTCACTGTCACCTTCCTGGTAGGCGTATATATGTTTGTTGCCGGGTTACTGCGTCTGGGCAAGCTCGTTAGCTTTGTTTCCAATGCCGTTATGACGGGCTTTGTGATGGGCGCCTCGCTGCTGATCATCATCGGCGAGTTAGGCGACTTTTCCGGCTATGATCCAGTTGGAGCAAACGATCTGGCAGAAGTTATGAACTGGATCACCAATATCTCGAGTTGGGACCTAACCACAACCTTGGTAGGGCTGGTAACATTGATCCTGGTCCTCGTCTTAAAGCGGATTAAGGCTACGGAAAAGATGGCCTCCATAATCGTCTTGATACTCATGTCGGTTGTCGTATTTGCGCTAAGTCTTGATGTAGAGCTGGTGGGCGACATCGCCGATATTCCCAGCAGTTTGCCGGCGCCGACGCTGCCCGATTTCACTGCCATACCCAGTCTGGCCTTGGGCTCCCTTTCGGTGGCCATCGTGGCTTTGGTTCAAGGGGCCGGTATCAGCACCGCTTATCCCAATCCTGATAAAAGCAAGTCGTCTCAATCGCGCGATTTCATTGGCGAGGGGTTGGGCAACCTGGTTGGTTCTTTCTTCCAATCA
>JAACFF010000023.1 GCA_009937635.1 Chloroflexota bacterium | reverse complement strand
GGAACGACAATGGCACGATATTCTGGGTATTTTACACTTACGATTGGAGCAGCTAGATATCCAATATTTGAAAGATTCTGCTGCAGCAATACAAACAGCGGAGTTGCTAGAGCGGAGTTTCGCAGAAATCCAAAACTAATTTCAGATTCCGATTTAGAGTAACCAACGGCACTACCAATAAGGGTGATTCCTTTGCCATTTACCTAACCTGTTACCATGTACTGCGGGGGTGAAGACCCACGAGTGGACGGTATGCTAAGAACGGCCGGTGAGTCACTGCAAAATCGAGCTGGTAGTATCGCCGATGACGAGTCAAGAGAGCTGTATTTGCATTTGCCGGCGCAGCGGCAGATCTTGTCCGAATTGGCCAATGTCCACGGCTCAGCCGGAGACTGTTAGCTAAGGTCACGCCACCATGTCAAATACAAAAATAGTCATTACCTTCGTTTTGCTTGCGCTGACTGTCACGGCCTGCAGGTCGGATACGCCAGTGAGCGATGGCGCAGTATCCGACGAGCAGCGGAGAGAAAGCGAACAGGACAATGCTGAGGTTAACATGGATTTGATAGCAGCCGCTGAACGCGGCGACGTGGAAACGGTCACGAGCCTGCTTGCACAAGGAGCGGATGTGCACATATCAAATTCAAGCGGCGTTACGCCTCTTATAGCGGCCGCGTACCAAAATCATGTCGAAGTAGCCAAAGTATTGATCGACGCTGGCGCAGATGTTAACGTGCAAGATACAACGCAGCAGAGCGCCTACCTGATCAGTACATCAGAAGGGTTTCTAGAGCTGCTGCAATTGACGCTGGCTGACGGGGCGGATGTGCATAGTCTGGACAGCTTCAACGGCACCGGCTTGATCCGGGCGGCGGACCGTGGGCATGTGCAGATCATTGAAGAACTGCTCAAAACAGACATCGTTGTCGACCACGTCAACCGGCTCGGTTGGACGGCGCTGTTGGAGGCGATTATCCTGGGCGATGGTGGTCCTCGCCATACAGAGGTTGTGCGCCTGCTCGTCGAAGCAGGTGCAGATATCAACCTCGCTGATAGTAACGGTGTAACGCCGCTTGAACATGCCCGCCAGCGCGGGTTTGAAAAGATGGTGATGATCCTGGCACCTACGGCATCCGCAGCCAGCCAAACGGCCGTGACCACACCACCGGCATCACCCGCCACGCAAACGGCCGTGGCCACACCCCATCCACTCGCCTCTATTACCATTCCCGAACTGCGAATGCACAGTTTTCCTGGTGGGCCGATCCAGATTAGATCTGTTCTCGAGCAAAACGAGGCCTTTTCTCGATACTACATCGACTATCCCAGCGATGACCTGACGATCACGGGAGTGATGCATGTTCCCAATGGCACGGGACCATTCCCAGTTCTCATTCTGCTGCACGGTTATATTGACCGCGACCAGTATTACGCCGGCAGTGACACCTGGCAGGCGGCCGAATTTTTTGCCCGTCATGGCTACCTGGTATTGGCGCCCGACTCGCGCAGTTGGGGAGAGTCAGATACCGGCCTCAGCCTCTTTCATATGGGCTTGGTCGTCGACGTGCTGCACTTGATCAGCTCGTTACCCTCTTTGCCGGCAGCGGATCCAGCCCGCGTGGGCTTGTGGGGGCACAGCATGGGCGGCGGCATTGCCACGAAAGTACTGACGATTGATGATCGGGTACAGGCGGCCGTTTTATACGCACCCAATAGCGCCGACGATGCGGATCTGATTGCAAGATGGGGACCCGGTTGTCTGCCTGGACAATCGGAGGCAGCCGGGGATCGCTGTAATCCAGCCGAAATTATCCCCCCAGATACGCCGCCTGTCTTGATAGAAACGTACCTGTCGGCCGCGGCTGACGGCGATTTCTTGCAGCAGGTGGCGCCCCTTTATCATCTAGGGAACGTAACCGCACCTATACAAATTCATATTGGAACGGCCGATGGTGAGCTCCTGCAACAAACACCGCCAGAATGGTCAGAAAAACTGGCAGCAGCATTGCAGGAGGCCGGTAGGGATGCCGTCACCTTCACATATAGTGGTCAGGGGCATTTCTTTACGGGGGAAAGCTGGAATACCTTGCTTGATCGGTCCCTCGGTCTGTTTGATGAACAATTAAAAGCTGACTCTGAGTCTGCTAAGGGATTGAAATGAGGCAAAGAGCTTTGGGTTGCAAAAAGATACCAACTTTTCTTCAAGTTGGCATCTTCGATCGTTTTACGCAGCCACGCACTGTGTGAACTGTGCGGTCAACGCTTCTTCGTCAATGCTGCCATATGCGCCGATAGCGACAATCTGTGTACGCGGTGATTTTTCGCCCCACGCCTCTTCCAACGAAATATCGGAACGGCGGCCGACGGCTTGCAAGATAATACGCTGGTTTGGATGTTCGGCCGCGTAAACAACGCCTTTGCAACGGTATATGTTGCCCGGCAATTTCTTTTTGACCATTTCGCCTAACGCTGCGAGGGATAACGGCCGTTCCGTCTCAAAGCTCCAGGTGCTAAAATTGTGGACATGATCGTTGTGATCATGTCCATCTTCATTTTGGGCTAACTGCATGGGATCGAAACGGCCGACCGCCAACAAAATCTCCAGCGGCACATCACAAGCCACTGCTTCCACAATGCGCACGCGGTTCATGCGCTGGTTAATCCAATCGCGCACCTTTTGTAGTTCTACGGCGTTGATCAGATCAATTTTGTTCAATATGACCATATCGGAGAAGCCAATCTGGCACATTTTTAATTCTTCAACGCCTGGATACTCGGGATAGGCAAAGGCTTGCTCAGCATCGACGATGGAGATGATGCTGTCCAGGCGAATGCGATCGCGGAAATTGGACTGGACAAAGGTGAAGGCAATACCGGAAGGATCGGCCACACCGCTGGCTTCCAGCAAGATGTATTCCGGCCGTTCGGGCCGGTTGATGACCATTTCTACGGTTTCCACCAGGTCATCCCGTATATTGCAGCAAACGCAGCCGTTGGCCAGGCTGATGGCGTTGTCTTCCACGCCGACGATCAACTCGGTGTCAATATTGATAGCGCCAAAATCGTTAACGAGCACGGCCACGCGCAGGCCGTGCTTGCCGTTCAAGATACGATTAAGCAGAGTCGTCTTGCCAGCGCCTAAAAAGCCGGTGAGGATGGTGACAGGCACGGCCGTATTATTATGTGCAATCTCCATAGAGGATCTCCTCAAAGGAGCGCCGCATTTTTTAGTGCGGCGCTGCAAGAGAGGTTGCTAATCCTCCTTCTTTTTGACAGGCAGTTGCATCTCTAACGGCTCGGGGAGCTTGATCAGCAGCTCGCGGTACACATCTTCAGGGTAATATTTCTCCGGATCAATTTCTAGATCGCGGGTGAGTTGTTCCTGCTGTTCCTCGCGTGCGATCCTGGGCGAAGGCATGACGATTTTCCCGGACTCATCTGCACCCAATAGGGTAGCCAGATCGGGTGCAGACATACCCGTATCGTCTGGCATGGCAGCATTGCGGACCCAAATCTCTTCTTTGGTCACGTTGACAATGACACCGTCCGGCGCACCAAAAGCAAATAGGCCGTCCCAATGGGCACGGATACCGGCGATAGATTCGTTCACGGTCGGCTCATCATATTCCATATGCGTCACCATACCGATCCGCGGGTTGACTTCGTTCATCATATAGCCAACGGCATAATGCGGCGTGTGGTGCGTATCGATCGTGTAATTAGTGAGCCATTCTGGAAAACCATATTTGAGCCTGTTCAGGCGGGCATAGTCCGTCTGGCATTCAGTTACGAAAACGTCAACACCCGCACCGTATTTCATAGAGAGTTCATCGGGACGGCCATCTCCAGTCCACACGAAGCTCAAGCCATTCCAATCCAGACGGTAAGCGGACGCCCCATCCTTGGCATGGGAACGTCGCCAATGGCGCACCGTAACCCCATTCTTGTCGTAACAAATGCCATTTTCATCTTTCCAGTCAAATTCGTTGACCTCTACTTCATATCCATCCCCTATGGGGAAGACATCGAAGGCTTCCAGGTGCCATTGGAGCATTTGATCCATGCCATCGATCATGCCTTGAAGGCCTAATTTTTCGGTGCGGCCTGATGGTCCATGGACTCGTAATGGAGTATAGCCGCCAGCCCAAGCGCGAAACGGCCGTAAGTAGGATATGTCGTGGTAATGGTCGACATGCAGGTGGGAGAGGAAAATATCATTCACTTCCTGCACGGGCACGCCCAGGGAGATGATATTACGCAGGCAGCCGGGGCCAAAATCAAAGAAGAAGCGATCCCCGTTACCTAATTCGACCATAATAGCTGTACCGGCCTGATTGCGACGAGGGGGAAAGGGGCAGCTACCGACGTAAGAGATGCGCATCTCGTCCGGGCCAAGCGTCTCAGATCCTGGGAAGTAGTTATTGCGTATTTTTACGGACGGCGTGGGTTTGAAGTAAACAGGCAGGGTGATACCGGTGCCGGTCCGCCACCATAAGGGGTTTTAGGCATATTGCTCATCTGTTTACCTCCATTGGAAATAGATAGATCAATAAGAATAGGCTAATCGTCATTTCAGCATGAAAAGGGAGAAAGCCTTTTCCTGTTATCGTTATGTGCAGCCAGATATTTTAGCAGAAATAGGCGAGAAGTCCGTTTCTCCCATCACTTTCAAAGCCGGCCTGCGCTGATCAATATGAGAAACGGGCTCAAATGGCAGACAATGAGCAGGCGTTCGTCTGCAAACCATAAGGAATGTGCTATACTTCCCGCCGTTATCCTCTTTATGGATTCCAAATCTTTAGCAATAACAAATTTTAAGGCTTTTAAGATGCCCCGCCCAGAAGGCGAGGCTTTTTTGCGGCAACAGGATGCTCTACTTGTGGGATTGGGCCGGCTGTTGGCAGGCCAATGGGGTGCGCCCCGCGAGAGACGCACCATAATCTTAGTGAGTAGGAGCAACATGACAACTGAATTCACCCAACTAAATCTGCATCCGCAGTTGCTGCAGGCTGTTAGCGAACTGGGGTATGAAACCCCAACCCCCATTCAAGAAAACATGATACCGTTCATGCTGGCCGGGCACGATGTGATTGGCCAGGCGCAAACCGGCACTGGTAAAACGGCCGCGTTTGCGCTGCCAATTTTGCATAACATTGTCCCCGGAACAGGCAAAGTGCAGGCGTTGGTGGTCGCGCCCACTCGTGAATTGGCTTTGCAAGTTTCCAAAGCTATTTATGCATACGGCCGTTTGCGGGAAGTACGTGTGCTGGCCATTTATGGCGGGCAGCCATACGGCCGTCAACTCAACCGCCTCAGGAAAGGAGTAGATATCGTCGTGGGTACACCGGGTCGATTATTGGACCTGATCGAGCGTAAGGCGCTTGATTTGAGCGAGGTAAAGACGGTTGTGCTGGATGAAGCGGATGAAATGTTAAGCATGGGCTTCATCGAAGATATTGAGACCATTCTGGACAACACCCCGGCAATACGGCAAACAGCCCTTTTCTCGGCCACATTGCCCACGCCGATTCGCAAATTGGCAGACAAGTATCTGCATAATCCGCAGTCCGTTACCATCCAGCGCAAGCAGCTCGCTGCCTCTGCCATTGAGCAGCGCTATTACCTGGTAAACGAAAGCGATAAAATGGCGGCTTTGACGCGCCTCTTTGAAATAGAGGATATTCGCAGTGCTCTGATCTTTGCGCGCACGCGTGTGGGCACGGGCGAACTGGCCAATGAACTGTCGGTACGCGGATTTCAGGCGGAAGTGTTAAACGGCGACCTGAGCCAAGATGCACGCGAACAAGTGATGAATCGTTTTCGGCGCGGTCAGATAAAAGTGTTGGTGGCCACTGATGTCGCTGCGCGGGGGCTGGACATCGACGATATTTCCCACGTATTCAATTTTGATTTGCCGCTCGACCCGGAAATTTATGTGCACCGCATAGGGCGCACCGGACGCGCCGGCCGTGAAGGGATAGCATTGTCGCTGGTCACGCCCAGGGAGCAGTGGCGCTTGCGCAAGATTGAAAGATTTGTGCGACAGTCGATCCGCAAGTTTGAGCTGCCTACTATCGAAGAGATTCAGACGCATCGTGAAGAAGAGCTGCTGCGGCAGATGCTGGTTTGGTTGCGCCGCGGTCGCTGCAGCCGCGAGCGTGAAATGGTAACGAAATTAATTGAGGAAGAGGGGTATGACCCGCTGGAAATTGCGGCGTCTTCCTTGAAACTGGCACGTGCTGAAGAGAAGCAACGGCCGATTGAGCGGATTGGGGAAGTGGTAACGAAGCCATCGCGCAGTCGGGACTCACGGCAGAGACAACACGAAGCAACAAAACGAAACGGCCGTGCCCGGGGCAGCAAGCGGTCATACGAAAAAGGGATGATTCGCCTGTCATTAAATGCCGGTAGATCTCAGGGCATTCGACCTAATGAAGTCGTAGGGCAAATTGCCTTTCATGCTGACATCCCTGGCCATACGATTGGCGCAATTCAAATTCAAGATCAACAAACATTGGTGGACATACCGGAACGATTTGTGGCCCAGGTATTGGCTAAGAATGGCAGTTACCGGATGCGCAAACAAACGGTGACGATCGCTGCAGGGTAACAAAGAAAACTACAAAAGTTTCAGCATTTTCGCTTCGCTTTGATGATTTATGATGTAGAAAGCGTCGTGCATCTCATAAATGATGACGCCTTCCAGAAATTGTATATACTCATTGTCCTCAGGCTTTAGCCCTAGATAGAATTCCTTAATTAGAAAAAGATTCCAATCGTGGGATATACAGATATTGCCGCCATAGGCGGATGGTTCTTGCAATAGTTCGAGCAAGGAGTTTAGCAATGTTTGAGCAGCCTGCGCGGCATCGTCTATCAATTCAGTCGAGATTTTTCCATCAAACCAATTTCTGACAAACTGCGGCCACTCATCCTCACCTATCATCTTATAGGCGATCTGATTCAATTTTGACAGATCGTTGACAAAGAAGACATATAGGGGGTCAATGATTTTGTTGGTTTTCGTCATTCCACCTTTGCTCAAAAGCCCTTGTTCGATAAGGACCGACGTCTCTACGCACCGTTCAATATAGCTGGAGAAGAATCGAACGGGGGGCTCAGGTGGCAAGCCCTGGCCGAATTCAATAGCCGCCTGCCTGCCTTCTTCCGTGAGTCCCATGGACGGATCACTTTCAGCGGCGCCAAAGTGTCTTGCCGCATGCCGCATTAGAACGACATACTTGTCCACTCCGGCTTGTTGCAGATGGTTAATGATTTTTACCGTATCCACTGCCAATCCATTTCAGTCACACCCAGCCAATCTCCTGATAGTTTCCATTATTCTCAACCAATTCCTTTTACCAACCACTTTGTACTTTCATGCTGATTTAATATGAGCGTGATAGTGATAGGCTTTATTTCTGATTACCGGGCACAGAAAAGTTCGTATCAGAAACGCTCATTCTTCGGCCAGATAAGCATCCACGGCCGCCTGCACCGATGGATAAAAATGCTCAAACGGCACAGCCCGTTCCAGCCCACCCCGTTCCGCCACCTGCATCACATCGGTTTTTACACGCGCGAAGCGCATCTCTACGCCCGTCTGCTGCAGCTGTTCTTGGAACTCTCTCAAGGTGATTACGGCTGTGGCATCGATATCGTTTATCGATTCGGCGTCGACTAAAACCACCTTGGGCGGGGGATCCGTGGCAGCAATGGCCTGTCTAACGGCCGTGACAAAGTCATGGGCATTGGCAAAGAACAAGGTACCATCAAAACGAATAATCAGCAGGCCGGGGTAAGTTTCTCCCTCAGGATAATGGTCGAGGCTACGGTAAACGACCGTATTCGGCACCTTACCCAAAACAAAGGTGCTGCGTTGCTTGGTGCCAAGCAGCAGCATCAGCAAACCCAACCCCGCCGCCAGCAGCAGCCCTTCCAATAAACCCAAAGCCAGCACGCCGATCATGGCCACGATAGCCGTCACATAGTCAAGCTGGGTAATCGAGCGATACTGGGTGATCTTGGTCAGGTTGATATTTTTCCAGACGGCATGGATAACAATGGCGCCCAAGGTCGCTTCAGGCAGGTTATAGAACAGCCAGGTCAGGGCAACGGCCGTGATTAGAATAGCCACGGCGGCGATGATGGAGACCATCTGCGTTTTGGCGCCGGCGCCATCGGCAGCGGCCGTGCGCGACATGCTGCCGTCGACTGCAAAGGCACCGCTAAAACTGGAACCGATATTAGACGCGCCCACGGCGATCAGTTCCTGGTTGGCATCCACTTCGTAGCCATATTTCGTACCATAGGCGCGGGCGATGGCCACCGATTCGGCAAAGGCGACCAGGGCCACGCCGATGGCTCCGGGAGCGACAGCAAGCAGCTGTTTTAAGCCCAATTCTTCTGGAAAACCAAAGTCGGGCAGCCCGGCCGGGATCTCACCCACAACATGAATACCCATCGACTCAAAGCCGAGCAGGGTGGATACGACTATGGACAGGAAGAGCACAATGAGCGCCCCAGGTAGTTTGGGCGTGAATTTGTGCAAGGCGAAGAGCAACAGTAGACTGACCAGGCCCACAACCAGCGTGGGCCAATCGACCATACCGAAATCCCTGATGAACTGCAAGATGTCGGGCACGAAGTCATACCCTTGCGGTTCATAACCGAGCATCTTATCTAGCTGACCGACGGCGATGGAAATAGCCACGCCGACGACAAAGCCATCCAACACGGGGCGAGAGAGAAAATCAGCCAGCACCCCCAGCTTCAGAAAGCCGCCAACGATCAGCATAATGCCCACCATCAAAGCCAGGGCGATGGTGAGGACGATGAATTCCGGACTACCGGCAGCCACACCCAGGCCAGCCACAACGCTAAATGAAAGAGCAGCAACGGCCGAACTGGGTCCCACGTCAAGCTGCTTGGAGGTGCCAAAAATAGCGTAGGCGATCAAGGCCAGCGGGGCGGCATAGAGGCCCGTCTCCGGCGGCATGCCGGCGATGCCGGCGTAGGCCATGGCCTCCGGTACGAGCAAGGCCCATAAGGTGAGGGCGGCGATGATGTCAAGACGTAACCAACTCGACTGGTACTTGGGCAGCCAGTCAAGGATGGGGAAGAACGATTTGAGGGAGCGCCTGCTCTTTTGTTGTGTAGTTGTATTTGTTGTCACGTATTGTTCCTTCAATAGACCTTCAATAGACCTTCAAAGATTCCGCGGATTTCGCAGATTGGATGATGGATGGCTAGTTCTGTTTTGGAAATGGACGCAGCCCAACGCTGATGGGGATCAGTGAAAACCTACTACCTCGCCCATATGCGCATTGTATCAATCGTGATCAATTGTCCCCGCAGCGAGTGCGGGCACAAATGTGCCCGGTTCATCACGGGTCTTAAAGGAAGTGAAGTTGTGCGTTTTTGCTGTTAGCCTGTGCCGAACTCGCTTTTGGTGCTGGGCAGCAGGCCAATGATTAAGGCCAGCGCACTGATGATAATGGATGGCAACAGCAACTCGATGGGCGTGCCAGCAATGAGTGAGATAACGTCCAGGATCAGGTAAATGGCGGCGATACTGACCATGAAGATCCATCCTTGCGGATCGACGTTCCAGACCTTGGCGGCGGCCCAGAACCAGATCAGGGCGACTAGGCCGGACAGAATGGCGCCGAATAAGGGAGCTCCCAAGAAGCTCAGGGGACTGAATAGCCAGTTCATATAACGTAAGGTGTCGATGATGGCCACGATACCGGCGAGAACGGCGATGATGGCTAGAATGTAGATTGCTGCTGTACGTTTCACTGTAATTTCTCCTTTTTTGAGGTGTCTGGCACTTTAGAAGTGCCAGGCACCTGTCTATAAAATATTCTTGGTGCCAACGCGACGGAAATCGTGTCAAATTAGCTTAGACCGTCTCCTGTTCCGCTGAGATTATAGCATAGGTGGAGAAGAAACGGCCGTAAAACTGCTATAATGCCCCAAGCTGATAACCCCAGTAGTTGCAGAAATAACTCATCACATGAAGGGGAAGAAATGAAACATCGTGATCTCAAGAAAATCACAATGAGCCCCATAGGGTTTGTGAGGCGAATTATTGAATAGTGAATGGTTAATGGGGATGGGGCAGAGTAGAGTTGCGTAGGATTAGTTGAGGGTGGAGGGTTTGATCTGCAGCGGGGGGTGGCTCGCTTTGTTGGATCAGGTGCAAAAGGGTCTGCATGGCAGTGGTGCCCAGATGGCGTTTGGTGATGCGCAGGGTGGTCAGGCTGGGTGTGACTAAAGAGGCTAGGGGGATGTCGTCAGAGCCTATGATGGCCAGATCCTGGGGAACACGACGGCCGAGTTCTTGACACGCTTTCAATGTGCCGGTGGCGATGAGATCGTTGAAGGCGTAAACGGCCGTTACGTCAGGGTGCGCGGTTAACAGGGAAAGGGCGGCATTGTAACCGCCTTCTGTATCAGGTTCGCAGTGCAGGATGAGTTCCTGGCGCAGAGGACGGCCATAAGCTTGCAGGCTCTGTTGGTAGCCGGACAGCCGTTGTTGGCTGCTGAGAGATTGGCGGGGGCCGGCCAGGAAGGCGATGGTTTCGTGGCCGGCATTAAGCAGGTAATCGACGGCTTGCCGCGCTCCGGCGGTGTCGTCGACATTTATGGTACAGACTCCGTCAACGGCCGTTTGCAGGAGGCGGTTGACGAGGACGACGTAACGGAACTGCTGCAGGCGCTCAACGAGGGTTTTTTGGTCCAGACGTGAACTGCAAAGGAGTAGGCCGTCTACTTGTTTTTCCCAAAGGGAATCGAGGGCGGCCCGTTCGCGATCGACGTCTTCGACGCTGTTGAGTAAAAACACGTTGTAGCCATGGGCATAGGCGATGTCTTCGACGCCGCGGGCTATTTGGGAGAAGAAGGGGTTGGCTATATCAGGGACGACGAGACCCACGGTGGCAGTGCGTTGGGTGGCCAGGCCGCGGGCCAGGCCGCTGGGACGGTAGTCCATCTCTTTGGCTATTGCGAGGATGCGCTGCTGGGTGGCAGGGCTGATCTCGCCTTTATCGTTGATGGCGCGGGATACGGTCATCATGGATACGCCGGCTTCGCGGGCTACGTCGGCTATGGTTACTCGTTTGGTCATAGATTTCGCGGAAGGGTATCAAAGATTTCGCAGATTGCGCAGATTTTTTGTTTGGTTCTTGTGTATTGACAGGACAGTAAGGTTCTATTAGGATTGGCGTACCTGTTTACGTTAGCGCTAACGGCAGGGAAACAGTAGCGGATTTTGGTGGTTTGTCAAGTTTGGAGGGGGAAGAATGGGTGAATTGGTGAATGGTGAATTGTTAATGGGGGGTTAGGGGTACAAAAAGGGTATGAATCTGGAAGAGCTTATTGCTTGGTACGATTTTTCGGGGAAGAGTGTGGTGATTACGGGCGGCACGGGCGTTTTGGGCGGGGAAATGGCTTGTGCGCTGGTGGGATGCGGCGCGGATGTGACTGTCCTGGATCGTAATCCTCATTTGCCGGAGGAGTTGAAACGGCCGATGGATGCAGGACCGGGACGATATATGGTGGCTTATGGGGATGTTTTACAGCGGGAGAGTTTGCTGGAAACGGCCGAAGTCATCCAGAAGAGTTTTGGCGGGATTGACATGCTGATTAATGCAGCCGGCGGCAATCACCCACAGGGCACAACAGGGGATGAGCTGTCGTTCTTCGATCTGCCGCAAGAGGCGCTGCGTTTTGTTTTTGATTTGAACGTGGTGGGCACGATTTTGCCCAGCCAAGTATATGGGCGATTAATGGCGGAGCAAGAGGAAGGCATTATTCTGAATGTCTCTTCGATGAGCGCTTTCAGACCGCTGACGCGGATCACGGCTTATTCCGCGGCGAAGGCGGCCGTGAGTAATTTTACGCAGTGGTTGGCGGTGCATATGGCGCAGGAGTATTCGCCACGTATCCGGGTGAACGGGATTGCGCCAGGATTTTTTTTGACGCGGCAGAATGCGTTCTTGCTGACTGATGCACAGAGCGGCGAATTGACTGAGCGGGGGCGGCAAATTATTGAGCATACGCCGATGGGGCGATTTGGAAGTCCAGAGGACTTGCTGGGCGCGGTTTTATGGTTGTTGTCACCGGCGTCAGCTTTTGTGACGGGAACGGTGGTAGCAATTGATGGAGGGTTTTCAGCGTTTAGTGGGGTGTAATCACGAAAAACCGTTAAGGGGCAAAGGGATTGGTTGTTGTGGTGTTGGTTCATGTAGTGGCTCGGTCTGGAGACCGCCACAGCTCAAGTAGTGCGTAGGGTGTAAATTATGGTTGTAGCACAGGCGGTGGCAGTGGACGATGGATTATTGAGCGCGGATCGGATTCGGCAGACTTTGGCTGCAGGGTTGGCGGGGGAATTCACGGGGCGGAAGGTGCTGGTGTTAATTCCGGATCACACGCGCTCGCTGCCGCTGCCGATGTTATTCCGCATGGTAGTGGAGCACCTACATGATACAAAGCAATTAGATTTTATGGTGGCGTTGGGCACCCACCCTGCTTTGAATGAGGAGCAGGTCAGGCGGTTGGTGGGGATCAGCGCTGAAGAACGATCTACGCTTTTTAAGCATGTAGGTCTGTTGAATCACGCCTGGGATGTGGCGGGCGCGCTACGCGAGATTGGCACTTTGTCACAGAGCCGGATCCAGGAGATCGCGGGGGAGCAGTGGCATCCAACCATGGGGGTTGATGTGCCGGTGCGCATCAACCGGCTGATCTTGCAATATGACCATGTTTTGATCTTGGGACCAACGTTCCCGCATGAGGTAGTGGGTTTCTCAGGCGGGGCCAAGTATTTGTTTCCGGGCATTTCGGGCGCGGAGATGATCAATAGTACGCACTGGTTGGGGGCGCTGGCGGGGGTGCGGGGCACAATCGGTATTAAGGATACGCCGGTGCGCGCGATGATCCACGCCGCGGCGGAGTTTGTACCGGCGCCAATTACGCTGATCAGCCTGGTGGTGGTGGGCAAGGGGCTGGCGGGACTGTTTATTGGAGATATGTTCAGCGCCTGGGGTGAAGCGGCCGATCTGTCTGCGCAACGACATATTATCTGGGTGGATAAGCCTTTTGACCGGATATTGTCTGTCGCGCCGCCGATGTATGATGAGTTATGGACGGCGGGGAAGGCGATGTATAAGTTGGAGCCGGCGCTGGCCGAAGGGGGAGATCTTATTATTTACGCGCCGCACCTGGATGTGGTGAGCCATGTGCATGGCCAATATATTTATGAAATTGGTTACCACGTGCTGCCCTACTTCCTGGCACAATGGGAGCGGTTTAAGCATGTTCCGTTGGGCGTGCTGGCACACAGTACGCACGTACGAGGGGACGGCCGTTATGAAGATGGGGTGGAGTATCCTCGGGCACAGGTGACGCTGGCGACGCGGTTAACAGAGGCGGATTGCGCGCGGCTGGCGCTTGGATATCGCAGTGTGGCGCATATCGACCCGGCAGCTTGGCAGGATAGGGAGAATGAAGGCATTTTGTATGTGCCCAAGGCGGGGGAGATGCTTTACCGGGTGCGTGGCGGCGAAGGGTGATTGAATGACGGCCGTCTATGTTTTGATGGGGGTGTCGGGATGCGGTAAGTCGACAGTGGGCGAAGTGCTGGCGCAGAAGTTGGGCTGCCCTTTTTATGACGGGGATGATTTTCATCCGCCGCAGAATGTGGCGAAGATGGCCAGTGGCAGGCCTTTGAATGACGACGACCGCACTCCTTGGCTGGCGCGGCTGCACGATCTAATCGCGAGACACCTGGAAAGGGGCGAAACCGCCGTGTTGGCTTGTTCGGCTTTAAAGAAACGGTATCGCGATCAGTTGCGTGAAGGGAATGAGGGGCTGCGGTTTGTGTATTTGCAGGGGGATTTTGAGCTTATATGGAGACGGATGCAGGAACGTCCAGCGCATTATATGAAGGCGGATATGCTGCAGAGCCAGTTCGCGGATTTGGAGGAACCGGGTGAGGATGAAGCGATGATCGCGGGTATTGAGGGTGACGTGCGGCGTATCGTGGAGAGTATTTTGATGGGGATAGAGAGTAGGGAGTAGGGACTGCCATCAACAGATGGCGCAGGCCTTAATATTTTCCCGTAAGACAAACCTTAATCTTACCAGTCGACAATCTATGTATTATTGGAATCGTGGTATAGTTCCGCGGGCTATACCGCTTTGTGGCTTTTTAGCCTCCGGACGTGAATGTTTGCCGAGTATGGACGTCAAATCATCGCGATTATCTTGTTAGGCAATGTTATGTGCTTTCTGTTCGCCTGTAACGGTGAAGACCCCGATCCGGCAGTAGCTGAACTCCCACCCACCTTAGCAAGGCAAGATGTTTCTGAAGGTATGATATCTCGTACGGCCGTGCCCCCTACCGCGGTAGCCACGGCAAACGCTCCAGATGCGGCAGGAACAGGTGAAGTTGAGCCTACGGCGACGGCCGTAGCAGGGATAGCCGGGGTGACTGAGGCGGAGAGCCCTATGGTTGAGGAGAACATGGCGACGGGCGAGAAGGCGACTGAGGAGCCTTTGGCAATGCCTGCGCCAGGGCAGTCACGCGGATACCAGACTACGCCCGAAGAATTAGAAGAGATTAAGCGCAAAGCGGATGAGGGTATCGAACCGTACAGAACGGCCGTTAATTGGATTTTTGAGGAAGCGAGGAAGGGGTGGAACTACGAGTTGCAAACACAGGAAACTTGCTCTGATGCGCACAATCCCGCGTGGAATGATAATGGAGCGGGCACTGCTGCTTTATACGCCAAGGCGTTGGTTTACCAGTTGAGCGAAGAGGAAGCTTACGCCGAGGAAGTAAAAAATATCCTGCAGCGCATTATGACCGAAGTTGAATCGATCGACGTGAACGACGAACAATGCCCGCTTAATTTCGCCTGGGGCGCACCGGAGCTGGTTGCGTCGGCCGATCTGATTGAGGGATATTGGTACGATCAGGAGTGTACAGGGCCGGTATCAACCTTGCACAGTAATACCACGCTAGGTTCAGGAAACTGCAAGGAACTTTTTCAGAACTGGTTGGTCAAGAACCCTTATTATATTGTATCGGAGACAGCTCAGGCTACCACGAGTAACTGGGGGGCGGCGGCCACGAACGCCACAGCCCATATAGCCGATTTTTTGTGGGATCGCCCGGACGTGACGTTAAACCATCGCAACCCCAGTCAGATCAACAACGGCAAGGAGTACGCCCTCACAGCGGCCGAAGCATATGCCCTGGCTAATGATGCGGCGATTGAACGGATGAATGGTTATCGCGTGGAATATGAAAGCGTTTGGTCTTGCGATCGCTTTGGTTTTAACGTGAAGCAAAGCTCTGAGTGGGAACCGGTTAAGTCGCAAATCAGTGAAAAGGGTATCATCCCCGAGGATGCGCGGCGCAAGGAGTATTGCAATATCCCGCAATACAACAACGCGTTTAAGCACAGCTACCCGCAACTACACCTGGGTAATAATATTCAACAATGTGAATTGATGCTGCGCCGCGGCGATCGCTCCTGTTACGACAATGTAGATAACAGCGATATTCCCGATTACACCTACAGCGACGCTTTCGGTTTTAATAGAACGACACATCTTTATCCGGGAAGGGGCTCTATTGAACGGGCTATTAACGCCATCATCGTAGATGCAGGAATCAGTTGGCAGCAGGACCCGGCGCTGGAGGTTGCTTATCGCTATTACCTGAACAACCAAACGGTGCCCGGCGTCGAGCAATGGTTTGGGGAGCTAAATAGGAGACGTGCACGTTGCGTTAACCATTTATGTTTTGGGTTATTGACACATGGTTTTGCCGCCGGTGAGAGCCCGCAAGACCCACCGGCTGTGGCACCGCCCAGGTAAGGCGCTTGCAGACGTTAATCATCGGCACTTATTATTTGGATTGGGATATGAGAAATGTACGGTTTGTTTTCATTGGATTATTTGTGCTCAGCCTCTTCGTGTTGAGCAGCGGTGCGCCGGCAGAGGCGTCTACCCCCATAGATGTTGGTTATCTCGATTTTCAATATCCGAGCAGCCTGGGCAACAAAGAGGTAACGGCCGAAAAGCCAGAGAGCAAGTTATGGTGGAACGATGGCTTCTGGTGGGCCAGCATGTGGAGCAGCAGCGGCAATGCCTACCATATCTTCAAGCTTAACTGGTCTACCCAGGACTGGGTAGATACGGGAACTGCCCTGGACGATCGCACCGATTCCAAAGCTGACGTGCTCTGGGACGGGACAAAACTTTACGTTGTATCTCATATCTGGGCCGGCAGCGCCGGCTCCGCTTCCGCCGGTGACCGGGGCGAACTGTTCCGCTACAGCTACGACAGTGGTACAAAGAGTTACGCTTTGGACAGCGGTTTCCCGGTTGAAGTAAATCAAGCCAAATCGGAAGCGCTGGTCATCGACAAAGACTCGACGGGGGTGCTCTGGGTAACCTATGTCCAGAATAAAAAAGTGTACGTCAATCACAGCGTGCTGGGCGATGACAGCTCATGGGGAACACCCTATGTGCTGCCCGTCGGCAGTGACGCCGATGTGAAAGACGACGATCTGTCCTCGATTGTCGCTTATGACGGCCGAATTGGCGTGATGTGGAGCAGCCAGACGAGCGGCAATAAAATATACTTCGCCTCGCACGTGGATGGCGCGGGCGATACGGCTGCAGATTGGACCAGTATCGGAGCATATACAACTTCCGGGGATGATCATATCAACGTAAAGTCGCTAAGCTCTGACGGAGCCGGGAGTGTATTCGCGGCCGTCAAAACGTCTCGTTCCGCGGCGTTGCTCCTGTTGTTGGTTTGCAATAGCGGTACGGCTTGTACCTCCGCCAGCAATTGGTCAGCGCATACAGTCTATACAGGAAGTACAAAAAGCCCCACGCGACCGATTGTACTGCTGGATACTAGCAACCGCGATATTTATTACTTCGCTCGCGTAGATGACAATATCTACTATAAGCGGAGCGACATGGACAGCATCTCATTTCCCAGCGGAGACGGCGATCCGTTCATCAAGAGCAGTTCCTACAACGGCATTAATGACCCCACAAGCACCAAACAAAATGTGGATAGCACGACGGGGCTGGTGGTCATGGCCAGCGACTCGAATGCGCGATACTACCTCCATAACTGCATACGGTTGGCGGGCGGAAATTCCTCGCAGTGCCTGACCGGTAACCCAACACCCAGTGCATACTTCAGCAATACCAATTTCAGTGTCAATGAAGCTGGCGCTCCTACGGCCGAAGTTATCGTTAAGTTAAGCCAGAGCATGCCGTCGACAGTAACCGTCAATTACACCATGCAAAACGGTTCTGCTACGGACGGGATTGATTATTCGGCCTCGAATGGTACGTTGACTTTTGTGGCGGGGGACACGGCGGAGAGTATCTTCGTGCCGATCCTTGACGATTCTTCGCCCGAGAGCGACGAAACTGTTACGTTGACGTTGAGTAGTGCATCCGGCGTCGATTTGGGTGCGCCGAATACGGCCACATTGACTATCGTCGATGATGATACACCACCCGAGATCGCCTTTGGCAGCGCGACATACAGCATAGCCGAAAATGTGGGCCTGGCTACGATTACCGTGACCCTATCGCGCTCCTATAGCCAGAACGTCACCGTGAGCCTGGCGACAACGGGCGGGACGGCCACTGCCGGCATTGATTATACAGCAATCCCGCCTACCACCCTGACATTCAACCCGTATCAGATTAGCCAACAAATTAATGTTTCCATTACAAATGATACCCTTAAAGAAGTGGATGAAACCGTTTTGCTTACTCTGAGCAATCCATCGGCCAATGCTTCCCTTGGCACGCCTTCTACAGCCACGCTGACCATTTTTGACAATGAGCTGCCAAGCGTGTACTTCAGCAGCGCCACCTACAGTGGATCAGAATCTGGTGGTTCAGTCACGGTTACTGTGCAGCTAGACGTTCCTTCTACTGAGGCAATCAGCGTAAACTACGCCACCAGCGACAACACGGCACAATACGACACAGATTATGAGGCGCAGAGCGGCAAACTGACATTCCCTCCCAACAGTACCAGCCAGACCTTTCAGATACCCATTATAAACAATGAGCTGCCTGAGGCCTCGGAACAGTTCAACGTGACGTTGAGCAATCCTGATAAAGCTGTGCTAGGCACACCGGTTGTCGCAACGGTCACCATCTTAGATGATGATAAATCCCCAACGATTGCCCTTGATGCCACGAATTATGATGTCGATGAGAACGGCGGTAGCGTCCAAGTTACGGTGAATCTGAGCGAGAAATCAGGGGCGACCGTGGCGGTCACTTACGCCACCAGTGCAGGCACAGCCCACTCCGGAAGCGACTACACCCACGAAAACAAGGTATTGACTTTTGCGCCTGGTGAGACCAGCGCCAGCATTAAGTTATCTATCCTGGATGACACACTCAAGGAAGGAAATGAAGCCTTTACACTTACTCTGAGCAATCCAGACAAAGGAACGCTTGGGACACCTGATCAGGCGACGATCACCATCGTCGACGATGAGCCTTTTGTCAGTCTCAAGGAGACGTCGTATACGGTGGGGGAAAATCAAGGGGTGGTGACGTTTACGGCTGAGCTTAACCGCGAGTTTGACGAGCAAATTACGGTATATTATGCCACAGTCGATGGCACGGCAAATGCTGGCGAGGATTACGACTCTGCCAGTGGCCAGTTGATCTTCTTTCCAACCGAGACCAGCAAGAATTTCACGGTCAATATCGTCAATGACAGCGAAAACGAACAAGATGAAATGTTCAGCTTAAACCTAACCGATACCACCATTGCGCCATCGAGCACGGTGGCCAAGGCAAAGGTGACAATCAGCGACGACGATCGTCCGACGGTGCAGCTCGGCGATAGCAGTTACACCGCATATGGCGTAGGTTCGGTCACGATCGAAGTGTTACTCAACACCCCCGCAGCGGCAACCGCGACTGTGAAATTTAAGACAAGTGATGGGTCGGCAGCAGACGGCAGTGACTATACTGCCGTGCAAGGTACTTTGATCTTTGAGCCCGGTTCGACGAGCCAGACGTTTACTATACCAATTTTGGTGAGTAATTCCGACCCCACCGAGAAAACAATCAATATCACCTTAAGTGATTCATATAAGGCTGATCTAGGGTTAAGAGATACGGCCGTACTCAAGATTTCGGAAAGGGCGACGCTCTTCTTGCCAGCCTTGAGAGGCTAATCGCAAACAGAAGAGTTTATTTGAAGAGACGTGCCCTCAGTTCTGCTTTCGCTCCGGCGAAATACCTGGAAAACAGCAAGTTCAGTTTACGTTTATGCGTTAATAAAGAGGTCGACAATGGAAAAGGTTTAGACAAAGGATAAGAAAACTTCATGGTAATGACATAATTGGCACCGGCCAATATGGGTAATTGATCCAAAACTATTTTGCTCGAATATTGATAATCCATCCAGTGACGCGCCAACCTTTGAGACGAAAACAAGTCTCGTTTGGTGGGTTGCAACGGCAAGCCTCGGAAGCGAGCCGTTGAGGATGATGAGGAGATAAAATGAACAAATCCGAAAACAAGAAATTGCGTCCTATCTACTTGCTTGTGGCGATCGGCCTGGCGATTATTCCGATCGTCTTATTAATAGGTGCCGCACCCGCTGCTTTTGGCAAAGACGATGGTGTGACGGCCGTGTCTGGCACGCCCCTGCTGCCGGGACCGGGCTATCTCGATTTCACTTATGCAGATCCGGCCGGGGATGTGAAAAACCCGACGGGCGAGAAGGCTGAAAGCAAGTTGTGGTGGAATGATGGCTATTGGTGGGGCAGTATGTACAACAAAGATACCCATGCATACCATATTTACCGGCTGATGTGGGGTACGCAAACCTGGGTGGACACAGGTGTCCAACTTGACGACTGGCGCAATTCGCAGGACCCCAAAAACACGAAGGCGGATACGCTGTGGGATGCTGCCAGCGGTAAACTTTATGTTGCATCTCATTGGTATACAAAGAACTCCGGAAATGTTAATCCAGAAAACGCTGCGCGCCTGTACCGTTATAGCTACGATGAGGCCAACCAGACCTATACTTTGGACGGCGGGTTCCCGGTTGATGTGAACCAGGATAAAAGCGAGACCCTGGTCATGGATAAGGACTCGACAGGGCGATTATGGACTACTTATGTATCACGCCCAAAGTCCACTACAGATTTTCAGGTTTATGTGAACACCGGCGATAATGACGGGGCCACTTGGGGCGACCCATTCTCGCTGGGGGGGGACACGGCCGTGCCTCTAGCGGCTGCGAGCGTCATGACTGACGACATCTCCACGCTCGTGTCCTACAACAATCAGATTGCCGTCGTGTGGTCTAACCAGAGCGAAACGGTGTCTGATACATTAAACCTGGCCTTGCATCCCGACGGCAGTGCCCCCTTGTCTAATTGGCAATATTACTCAGCAACCTTGCCCACCGGGACTATCGATGATCACCTTAGCACGAAATCCGTAGCCGTCGTAGGTGACAAACTCTTCGTAGCCTTCAAGCTGGCAGGAGGGGGGCCTGATAGCGATCCGGGAATCATGGTGGCGGCTTACGACGGCGGGGACTTCTCCTTCCATACCTATAGCACACTGGCCAACCACGATACCCGGCCTATCCTTGTCGTGGACGAAGATACAAACACGCTCTATGTGTTTGTATCTGGAAAGGAGGGTGGTAGTAAGATTTGCTATAAGTCGCTGCCTATCAAAAACCCGACCAGTTCAATGGGCGATTTCGAAACCGGCGACTGTGGCATCGAGTTTATTGAAGATGATTTCTACAAGGACATCAACAATGCCACATCGATGAAAGGCAATGTGTCCAACCTGACCGGTCTTGTGATCCTGGCTGCGGATGATAAGAATGGGCAATTCTATGCCCACAATACCATGGGCGACCCGCCCCCGGTTGTCGATATGACCGAGCCTGCCCGGAATGCGACCGATGCGCCGGCAGACTTGAGACCGATTTCCGCAATCTTCAGCAAGGAAATGAATGAGGCGACCATAACGACGCCGGGAAGCTTCGTCGTAAAAGGGCCTGGTAATATTCCGATAGCAGGAGCTGTATCCTATGACCCTACATTAAAGAAGGCGACGTTTGTCCCGACCCTACCCCTCGAGCTCCTGACTACCTATACAGTAGAGTTGAGCAGCGCTATCCAGGATAGTTCCGGCACGCCCCTTAATGAAGGCATCAATACCGGGACCCTTCGGGAAACCTGGCAATTCACCACATTAAGCGCGAGTGCAACGCCAACGGTGCGCTTCCAAACCGCTGAGTACACCGTCAACGAGGGGGACGGCTCAGCGATAATCGAAGTAAGTGTGTTCCCTCCACCAGCGAATAAAGTGACGGTGGACTTCAGTACGAGCGATGGAACTGCGACCGCCCCCGATGATTATGCCGTTACCAACCAGCAGATCGAGTTTAACCCGGGCGACCCCAGCCTAGTCCAAACAGTCTCTGTGCCGATCGTCAATGACAATCTCAACGAGCTTAACGAAACGGTCAATCTATCCTTGAGTAACGCGGCGCCTCCCGGCGTGCTCATTGACGACGCCTTTGCCACAGCCACACTCATTATCTTCGATAATGATCCGGAACCCGACGTCATGTTCACCTCTGATACGTACACGGCCAGCAAGAGCGATGGTAAAGTAACCCTTGACGTAAAGCTCGGTGCCGTTTCTGGCCGGGATGTGAGCGTCAGATATGCTACCGGTGGCGGCAGCGCGACACCAGGTGTCGACTATGAAGAGCAGACAGGTACGGTGACCATCAAGGAAGGCGAAACGGTAACGGCAGCGAGCATCGAAATTATCATCTTGGATGACAACGTGTCGGACGCTGACGAGACGTTCAACGTGATTTTGAGCGATCCCAATGGTGCTAGCCTTAATACACCGCCTACCTCAGCAAAAGTGACGATCACGCAGGGGTCGCAAAGCATATTCCTGCCGGTGATCATAGAATGATCCGACAAGCAGTTACCTGCTAATTGTATCGCGTTGGCACTTGGTAAGTGCTAGATTCAAAATGGGGCGATCGGCAAGCCGGTCGCCCTTTTTGGATCAGCATCGTCTCCCTTTTCTGGATGCAACGGCATTTTCATGGTTGAGAGTAACAATGAGGAACCACACGGAATTAAAGTGATTCGCATCAGGCTAAGCTGCCTTGCTGCTGCTTTTCAGCTCTTTTCTACTCGTTACCTCTCTTAAGCCAGTTCGTAAGCGTATATCCACATAATACATACACAAGAGGGCCATGAGAGCACTATGCCAATTTGTGCATCACACATCGTTAGCGGCTCTTGAGGCAGTAATTTATGACAGATATGCAGATGATCGACACACCAAAGGTCTTGTTGTTAAAGAAAAACTACCAGATCTCCAAGCGCATCTTTGACGTTTCGTTTTGTTTGCTGGTGGCGCCGATGATTCTGCTCTTGATGGCTGTTATAGCCGTGTTGATCTGGATTGACGATCCCGGCCCCATCTCCTTTAAGCAAATGCGTACCGGAAAAGGCGGCCAGAGATTTGCGATGTACAAATTCCGCACGATGGTCACAAATGCCGAAGCGCTCAAGCAAAAGTACGCGCACCTAAATGAGCTAACCTGGCCAGATTTCAAAATTACCGACGACCCACGCGTAACCCGGATGGGACGCATCTTGCGCAAAACCAGTCTTGACGAACTGCCGCAATTTATCAACGTTATTAAAGGGGATATGAGCCTGGTCGGCCCGCGTCCAACCTCATTTGATGTAAGTACTTACTCTCTCTGGCACACGGAACGTCTAGAAGTACTGCCAGGCATTACAGGTCTGTGGCAGATAAATGGTCGCAGTGACGTTGATTTTGACCAGCGCCTCCGCCTGGACATTGAGTATATTGAACAACAAAGCCTTTGGTTGGATATGCAGATTTTGTTCCGTACATTTACAGCCATATTCACCCAGCGTGGCGCTTATTAGGGAATCGCCTAGAAAGAGGCGCTCAGGCACGAAGCGCCGCCTGCGTTACGCCATTCGCTTTCCCGCCTAGCTATTTACTGAATTGAGAACAATGAAAAATCTACGTTACAGCTTTGTCGCAATTTGCGCTTGGTTTTTCTTCTTCTATAACATAGAAAAACTGTTCGGGGTCGTCAACATCGCCACCTTTGTTTACGTCCTTGTGCTGGTTTACGCTGTTTTGATCATACTCTTACGGCCACTGCAACGAATACCGTTATATGGTTTGTTGTTGCTATCTCTGCTACCCTACATTATCCTTAAGATAGAGGCTGGGCGGGCCATTATGGGAACAGGATTGCCCATTGCCGTAACAGAGATCTGCGCAATATGGATAACGGTTGTTTTGATCAGACAGATGTCTACTGGGTTAGAAGGCTTCCGCGAGTCTATAACGAAACTAACCGTTGGTCGCCTGGAGAAAGGGACGGATCCCTTTGATACTGGGCAAAGCCAAATCTACCAAGAAATCCGGCGTGCTCGCCGCTACCAGCGACCGGCAACGCTACTGGCCATTGGTGTATCAGAACATTCTTTGCAAATCTCGCTGGATCGTTTCGTGAAGGATGCACAATACGAAATTGTCGATAAATATGTTGAAGCCCGAATTGCTAATTTCCTTTCTACAGAGTTAGGGGATCTGAACATTATCCTGCAACGGGACGATCATTTCATTGTACTTCTTCCCGAGGCAGATCGGGATGAAGCCTTGGAAATCATGAACCGCTTAAGAACCGATGGGCAGGAAAGCCTCGGTCTTGACCTTCAAATTGGTGTTGCCACATTTCCTGAAGAAGCGGTCACATTCGAGACATTGCTACAAAACGCCGAAGAGGAAATGGCTTCACTGGTTGCCGCGGGTCAAAATGAAATAAACCTCACTTCGGCCCAATTTAAAAGAGCCATATCGTGAAAATAATGACTAGAACAGGGAGTACAGAATAATGGAACAGCGTTACTTCAGTTTCATTCGTCGTTGGTTATGGTTGATCGTGTTAGCCACGGTCGGTGCGGGTGCGATCACCTTCTGGATCAGCAGCCTGCAACCATTGACTTATGAAGCAAGCACCCGTTTGATTATTGGTCCTGGTATCGAGGGCCTTAACCCAGACGAGAAGGACATTCAGACCGGCGGGCGACTGATGCAGACTTATGCGGAACTTGCCACAACGCGCAAAGTATTGCAGACGGTTGTCGACAATCTGGACCTTGAACTTACGGCCGACGAACTAGACAAACTCCTGACGGTTAGGCCCACTACCGAGACACAATTTCTAACCATTATTGTGCAAGACAGCGAACAGGTTCGGGCAACGAATATCGCGAACACACTTGCTGAGGAACTGGTACGGCTCAGCCCTACCGGCGATAGCGAATCTGGAGCGGCCGTGGTACGCGCGCAAATGCGCGAGCAAACGCTGCAAATCGAAGAGAATATCGCCAATATCGAGGCGGGAATTGCGCAGCTTGAAGCGGATTTGGAAGCAACTGAGGACATAGAAAACCGACGGAGTATTAACGACCAAATCGCTCTGGAGCGCGAGCGACTGTCTGGCGCTCACGCTACATTGGCGCTTCTTTATGATTCATTGCAGCAAGCTATCACGAATCAGGTTCAAATAGTGGAATCGGCCATAACCGCCGATCCATTGCCCTCCCAGACGCAGCTTAGTGTGCTGATGGGGGCCATAGCCGGCCTGATCATCGGCGTCATCATTGCCCTTACCTTCGAATTCCTGGACGATTTTACTGTACGAACGTCGGAACATATAGAAAGCTTGACCAACCTACCGACACTTGCGGGGATCAGTGAAATCAAGGGCGAAGACAAGCTTATTGCCATCTCAGATCCGCGCTCGCCAACGGCAGAAGCGTTCCGTGCGCTGCGTACCAGCATTCAGTTTTCTTCAGTCGACACACCCAGCCACAGCATTTTAGTCACCAGTTCAATTCCTGGGGAGGGGCGCAGCACTACCGCGGCAAACCTCGCTGTCGTCATGGCGCAGGCAGGACATAATGTTCTACTGGTCGACGCAGACTTGCGACGCCCCAACCAACATCACCTGTTTAATGTACCAGCCTCATTAGGGCTTACCAGTTTGCTGCTAGAGTTTGATGCTACGCAAGAAGATGAAGAGGTTGAAACACTTGTAGATGATGTCGTACAGGTGACAAGAATTGAAGGACTGCAACTGCTAACTAGCGGGCCTATCCCACCTAATCCATCTGAATTGCTGGGTTCGTCAAAAATGATGGCCTTGTTGAGCAAATTGGCCAGCCAGTATGATTTTGTCATTCTTGACAGCCCCGCCGTTCTGTTAGCAACTGATGCTGCAGTGTTGAGCGTTCACACCGATGCAACGCTGCTTGTAGCCTGGGCCGGCAAGAGCCGGAAGGTGAATTTGCAGCAGGCGGCCGAACAACTGCGTGAAGTTAATGCGAACCTCATGGGCTGTGTGCTTAACCGGGTGGCCGCCAAGGATGTCCACACCCGCTATTATCAAGATGACAGCGTTGCTTATGAGACCGAACCGAAGGAGAAATCGCGCTTTGGCATGAGAAACTTCCTTCCCCGTATACAACGCATTGAACTTCGAAAGCGGTTCGGCATGCCACCGGCTAAAAACTAAACGTTTTGCTCGGCTATGCACAAATTATTGCTGCATACTTTTCAAGCTCTCGAACAGAAAGCTATTCCATACTGTGTCTTGCGCGATGGAGATCGTATGCACGAGTATGCAAACGGTGGGGAAGTTGACCTGCTTGTTCCAGATACGCATAGTAAGCAGCTAAAAAAACTGCTCCAGGGACTCGGTTTCACGAAAGTAGCAGCATGGGGGCACTCTCCCCACCTTTTCTTTGTCACTTATCACAACGACTCTGATTGCTGGATCAAGCTTGATGTGGTCAGTAGGATATCCTATGGCAACCCTGCACATGCCTTGCACACAACATTGGCTGACAATTGCCTGCAGCACCGGCGTCGTTGTGAATTTGTTGATATACCCTCCCCGGAAGATGAATTCGTAACTTTGTTGCTACATTGTGTGCTCGACAAGGGCGCTATCGCGGCGCATCGTGGACAACGGTTGCAGGCGCTTTGCGACCAGGTTGAGGATACGAATTATATCTCACATCTATTAGCGCAATATTGGTCACCATCCTCAAGTTGGCCGGCGCTTGCCGGTTTAGTTAAGAATGGTGAGTGGGCAGCCTTACTTGCGCAGCGGGAAGTAGTGGCGAACCGGTTGGTTCGTCACGAGCCCATGGCCACTGTTTTGCGCAGCATCCGGGACCGGCTGCTGCGCAAAATGCAACGGGGGGCCGGCTATTTGCAGCCGCGAACCCCTTCCGTGGCTTTACTGGCTCCAGATGGGGCCGGCAAGTCCACCTTAGCGCATGGTCTTGAAGAAAGCTTTTATTTCCCGGTTCGCTTGCTTTATATGGGCCTTTATCAGAATAAAAGGGGCTCTGAAGGAAAAGGGATAAAGGGATTGGGATTGGCCAAGAACCTGATCAAGCAATGGCGGCGCTACCTCGTTTCACGCCACTATCGAGCCAGTGGAAAGTTGGTTGTTTTCGATCGCTACAGCTATGATGCCCTGCTTCCTTCGACTCAGCGTGCTTCCATAAAGGGCAAGCTACGCCGCTTGCGGCGCTGGCTACTGGCATACTCTTGCCCACCTCCTGACCTCGTCTTGTTTCTTGATGCACCTGGGGAGTTGCTGTATGCACGCAAAGGGGAGCGAAACCCGGCCGATCTTGAAGCGCAACGGCAACAGTATTTGCGACTAAAAACCACGCTGCCACAGATGGTCGTCGTGGATGCCTCGCGTGGCGCTGAGTCCGTGCGTCAGGAAGCGACCGATTTGATCTGGAAGAAATACGCCCAGCAATTTGGATGAAAGGATTTTTAAGTCTAGAGCTATGCCTACCGAATCGTCCCTGGATATTAGAGCAGCAGCGTCCCCCGAGATTGGGAAACGACCCGGCGAGAAGCTCAAAGTGGCCTACATTATGTCTCGCTTTCCAAAGTTAACCGAGACTTTTGTGCTCTTTGAAATGCTGGCCGTCGAACGACAGGGCGTGCAAATAGAGTTGTATCCTCTACTGCGCGAGAAGACGGATGTGATGCACCCGGAGGCGCGTGCTTATGTAGAACGGGCGCATTTTCAACCATTCATCTCCTGGCCCATTCTACGCTCACAAATACACTTCTTGCTGCGCAAGCCGCGCGCCTATCTGAGCACGCTTTGGACATTACTGCGGGCAAACTGGGGAAGTATGCGCTTCTTCACCGGTGTTTTAGGAATCTTCCCTAAGACGATTCATTTTGCCTATCTGATGAGAGAAGATGGGGTCGAGCACGTGCACGCTCATTTTGCCAGCCATCCGGCAGCAGCCGCCTTCATTATCCAGCGTATGACGGGCATCCCCTATAGTTTCACAGGACACGGCTCGGATCTCAACCGTGACCAACACATGCTTTGTGAGAAGGTCGCCGAGGCATCTTTTGTGGTGCCGATATCAAATTTTTTCAAGGAAATGATCGTTGGCCGTTGCGGTGAGCAATACCGGGACAAGGTCATTGTTATTCATTGCGGCGTTAATACGCAGATTTTCCAGCCGGGACAGTTGGAGGAGCGTGAACCAGCAACAGACGGGTTCGCCATTTTTTGCGTAGGGACGCTGCACGAGGTTAAGGGCCAGACCTATTTAATCGAGGCTTGTCGATTATTACATGAACGGGGCGTTGAGTTCATGTGCCACTTCGTTGGCGGCGGGCCTGATCTGGCTGATTTGAGGGAACAGGTAGAGCGTGCAGGTCTGAACGAGCTTGTTCAATTTCACGGACGGCGCACGCACAAAGAGGTCGCCGAATTGTTGCAAGGCGCTTCTGTCCTTGTTTCCCCCAGTGTGCCAACCAAAGATGGCAGACGGGAGGGTATCCCAGTTGTCTTAATGGAAGCTATGGCCAGCGGGTTGCCAGTTGTGGCCACGGCAATTTCCGGTATTCCTGAGCTCGTAGACGATCAACACAATGGGTTTCTGACAGCACCCGGTGACGCGCCCGCTATTGCGGATGCCCTTGAAGCATTGTATGACGATCCTGGTTTAGGGCAGCGGTTTGCACATGCTGGGCGAGAAAAAGTGGTGGAGGAATTTGATCTGGACAAGAATGCTTTTATTCTATCCAGGCATTTTAGCGAGGAGCATTGACGGTGACTCGTCTGTTTTTATTCTGGGGCTCTGTGGGCCTGATACTTTATACCTATTTTTTGTTTCCATTGTTGACATTTCTGCGCGGTAAGTTGCGCCCGCAACCCTATCGCTGCGCAGATATTACGCCGGCGGTAAGCATGATTATCGCGGCTTATAATGAAGCGGAAAGCATAGGGCCGAAGTTAGATAATATTCTTTCGCTTGATTACCCAAGGGATCGTCTGGAGGTTATTATCGCTTCGGATGGTTCTGCTGATGGAACAGATGATATTGTGCGCGGCTATGGCGATCAAGGGGTGAAGTTGTTGTCTTTGCCACGGCAAGGAAAAGCGCCAGCGCTCAATACGGCCGTTGCTGCTTCCACGGGCGAGATTTTGGTTTTCTCAGACGCCAATAGCATGTACGCCCCTGACGCGATCCGCGCTCTGGTACGGCCGTTTGCGGATCCTGAAGTAGGCGGTGTAGCCGGCAATCAAAGCTATTTGAAAGGAGAGCAAGATGGCGCAGCCGCCGGTGAGAAAAGTTATTGGAATTTTGATCGCAAGCTCAAAGAATCGCAGAGCCAGGCCGGCAATGCCATTTCAGCGACCGGCGCTATCTACGCCATCCGGCGCTCGCTATTCCAGTCTGTGCCAGACGGCGTGACGGATGATTTTGTGACCTCAACGCGGGTCATATTGCAAGGCTACCGGCTCGTTTTTGCGCCTGATGCTATCGCCTACGAACCGGTAGCAAAATCTAGTGGAAGAGAATTTGGGCGTAAAGAGCGGGTAATAACACGTGGGTTGGGGTCAGTTTGGGTTAACCGCAATCTATTAAACCCGTTCCAGTACGGCTTTTATGCCGTACAGATTTTCTCACACAAGGTGCTGCGCCGGCTGGTCGTCTTTCCCTTGATCCTTATGTTACTCGTCAGCCCTTTGCTCTGGTGGAGAGGCCTTATTTACAAAACGGCGACGATCGTTCAATTCCTATTTTATGGTTGTGCTCTTGTTGGCGCATTGTTTATGCAAACGCAGGTCGGGCGCTCCAAGGTTTTTTCTATCCCCTTCTTCTTTA